>NZ_OY821667.1:1800000-2165000 GCF_963682185.1 uncultured Cohaesibacter sp.
AATACATTTTTATGACATATATCCCCACACATCGGGATAAATCAAAAAATACAAACAAATTCAACACTCTAATAGAAAAGAGAATTCGGGACAGTCATTTTCGGAAAGAAAATCAGCCTTTGAAACAAGATTTAAAAAGGCCGCCTGTTTTTGCCTGCAGAAAGGCGCTCATTACGCTCTCAATATAGCAACAAGGCGCCGCGATTTTTATCTCGTAGCGCCTTGTTTGTAAAAACCACAGAGAGGATCAAGCTGTTTTCAACCAATCAGCCAGAGCATACCCGCGAATAAATTGTAGAGAGACGACCTTTTCTTCCCGACCACCAATGCGAGCCTCAACGCGCTCGCCATCAGCAAACTCAAGGTCCACAGCCTGTCCATCAGCCCAGACTGCCATTGTCTCAATACGGCAGCCATCTTCATTCAACGTCATGATCTTTCCAGTCGCCCTATGCCCATCGGCATCGACCAAGGTGACCTGCATCATCTTGGCCTTCAAATCCGCGCGTCTTTCTTCAACGTCTCGCGCCACACTTTCAAGGAAGCTCTCAACTTCCTGCCCCAATTGCGCTGCGGCATTGGTCAACAGATCTGCGGCTTGCTCAACCGTCCCCGCCTCGCCAGCAGTTTCCCCGATCACATCAGAGGCCCCTTGCGCATTCTTCTTGGCTGCGTCCACTTCTGATGAAGCCTTCTGAATAGAGCCAGCTATTTTCTGCGTCGATTGCTCTTGCTCTTCCACAGCGGAAGTGATGGATTCCGTAATCATGCTGATCTCACCGACGGTTTCAGAGATCCGCGCAATTGATTGAACTGCATTCTCGGTCAACTGCTGCACACCACTGATCTGGCTTCCGATCTCTTCGGTTGCCTTGGAGGTCTGACTGGCCAATTCCTTGACTTCGGCGGCAACCACCGCAAAGCCCTTGCCCATCTCTCCAGCTCGCGCAGCCTCGATGGTCGCATTCAAAGCCAACAGGTTGGTCTGATCGGCAATATCGCGAATAAGACCGACGACAGTGCCAATGCGCTCGGCCGCTTCGGCCAAAGACCCCACCTCCTGATTGGTAGTCGTTGCAATTTCCGTTGCCTTGCTGACCATCTGGTTGGCATTCGACGCGCGGCCAGCCACATCACGCACGCTGGACACCATATGATCGGTAGCCCCGGCGATGGATTGCACATTGCAAGAGGCTTCTTCAGAGGCACGCTCGGCCATGTTGGCTTCGTTGGACGCTTGATTGGCCACGCTGGATAGTTTCCGAGCAGAGCCCTTCATCGAGTCAGCCTGTCCATCGACGGCCTTGAGGGTTTGATCGATTACATTCTTGAAGTTGCCCACCAGCGTTTCCAACTCTCGCTGCCGACTACGCTCTCTCGCCCGCTCGTTTTGTTGTGCCCGCTCCAGACGCAAGCGCTCGACAGCATTATCCCGGAAAATCGCAACCGCCCGCGCCATACTGCCAATCTCGTCTTTTCTCTCCTGCCCATTGATACGCACATCCGTGTCATTTTGCGCCAAATACGTCATATTCTCAGCCAGACAATAGAGCGGCTTTGTGATTGAACGACCTAAAATGACCGACAAACCGATCACAACAGAGGTCAAGAGAGTAAGAAGCGCAAAGATGATCCAAAAATCGCGTTTCGCAGCATTGGCGATATCTGTTGTGATTGAAACAATACCTTCGGCAATGCGGTCTTCGATAATTTTCATCTGATCGATGCGGCGCGTACTAGCCTCGAACCACTGCGGCCCGCTTATCTCGGCCACATCCCCGCCAAAGGGTGCCTTGTTGGCGACAGCTCTCATGTGATCGACAACGGCCTGCTCTTCGCCCTTCAACATGGAGCGCCAAGCCTCTTTGGCTTGCGCATGCCCGAAGCGATCAAATATGGACATGAATGAGCGTTGCATCGCTTCCAGGCCGACAAATTTCCGATAGACCGGTTCAGCGAATTGCCCTGCACCAAACCCCGTCGCGCCCATGGCGCGCTCAATCCCAGCCCGTTCCTTGGCTTGTAGAAAAGCGATATAAGAGACCATATGACGAACCACCCGCCCGTCATCACTGGTCAACGCGACACTTTCCACCATATTCAGCAATTCTGCGATCAGGGGCGTATAGTAGTCCGCCATTTTGGGAACATTGATTGAAAAGCTATCCACATTCGCCCGAACGCTTGCCAGTTTATCCAGCTCAGAGATGGCTTTTTCAAACGGCCCCTTGAAGCCAGAGAAATCAAGACGTCCGGTCGCCTCGGGAATACTGGCCCGGAAAGCCTTGAGCGCCTGATCTGTATCTGACCGTCTTTGACCAATGGAATCTGCAAACTTTGCGCCCTTCGAACCGATAAAGCCAGCAGAAGTGCCACGCTCTTTCTGCAGCTCATGTACGAGTCCAGAAACAACCGGTGCCAGAGCCACAACATCGGCAACTGATTGGGCTTCCGCCGCCTTTTTTCGTTCTTTAAGCAAATCGGAAATACCTACCCCGACAACAGCAAGAAGAGGAATCAAAGCAAGAACAGCGATGCGCGCGGAAAGCGAAAGATTATTGAACAACGATAGCATAATATATCCCCGATCTATTCTCGAAAAATATTACGCCATGCATAAGTTAATAATTATAATAAACAATATTACCCAAAAAACGCCATATATATTTGATAAAGTAAATATACATAAAATAGATACAAATAAATACTTCTTAATAAGAAAGAACAGTATTGAATTCAGAAACCGGCTTCAGAGAGTGCCGCCACCGCGGGCAAATTTGCCAAGAATATAACCGTTCAGCCCCATGATCAGTCCAAGCGAAAGCGGAGAAAAAAGAGCTTCTTCCTGAAAAATACCATTCACAACGACGGTAACCGTAATGAAGCAGGCCACCGAGTGGAGATTGACCCGACTGATAAAGGAGACTTTATAGACTTGCAGAGCAATCCAGAAATAAACTGCCAGCAGCCCGAATGTGGCAAAGCCCATTTGATGCAACAAAACCCCCACAGCGCTTTCCATGGCCACAGGAGTTCGCCCTGCATGCTGAAAAGCGGACCAATCGAGTTTATCGAAGTTGGTCAACAGATTGCCTGCGTCTCCGATTCCATTGCCAAATGGATAGTCTATGAAATTATAGACACCCCCCATGAAACCAAGCACATGGAAATCGCCAATCTTGAGCCCCGTCACGATACCCAGCAGAACATAGACCATCAGCACGGCCACCAGCGATCCGATGGCGAACATGGCGCCGAAGAGTTTACGGGCAACCAGCGCGCAGAATGCCAGAAAGCCCATGATAATGGCTCCCTTGGCACTGGCCATCAGCACCAGAGGTGCCATTAAAACAGCAAGGTACCAGCGCTTGTTGGTCAACATCAGGATGCACAGAAACATCAGTGCATAGGAATAGCTGATTGCATGCCCGTTGGGTCCATTCATCCGCAAGATGATCAAGCGGAAATCCCCCAGCAGCGGGGTGTTGAACAGCTGCACCTTCATCAGGTCCAGGATACCGGTAATATATTGACCGGTGGTCCGCGCCGATTTGTCAGCAACCAGATTGAGCATGGCATCTCGGTTGGAAAATTCCCAAAGCGTCCAGCCGTTGGTCAAGTCCAGCCACAGTCTCCGATCAATCATTTCGATATAGCCCATGACAATCACGATCACTGTCAGGATCGTAAAAAAGGGCACCATGGGAATCTGGCGCTTTAACGTGGCCAGAAAGAAGATCTGTAAAACCAGCAAGGGCGTGATGATGTTGCGCAAATAGACAATCGCGCCTGACGGGCTCTTGGTTAGCCCGAGCAGGAAATAGACGCCGATCAGAGCAAAGCCAACCAGACAAACCACCATGAGCTTGTTGGTCATGCGGCTGAAGGAACGCCAGTTCAGGGCATAATGACCAAACAGCCATAACCAGAAGACAACGGTGGTGAAGAAATTATACCCACGCACGACATTATAGTCATCCTTTGTAACCAGAAAACCAGACATCATTGAGACAAATAAATTCTGGAACAGCAAGGCAAAGACAACGACAAGCGGCGCATAAGGAGTAAAGAAAAGCACCACGCATGACGCAAGAACAAACTGGGCGGCAACCGCCAAAAGCGGATTGACGAAATGCAGGACCAACGGCACCACCGTCAGCGTCAGACATAACAGAAAAACCAGCAGATGCTCAAACGCCCCCAGAGCGGTTTCATCTCGGGAGGCTTGCTCACTATTTTCATGATAGTCCGGGGAACCCGGCATCAAGGATGCCGGAGCGACAAATGATCGAATGTCCGCCTCCCCTTATTCTAGACCTGTCGTGCCTTTTAAGGGCTTCTGCGCCCATCACTTAATGCTGCAATGAAGAATACAAAGCTTCTGTTAGGAAAGATTTAAGCCTCAATGAGCGATCGCGGGCCAGAATATCTCCTCACACACTCTGCAAGAGCGTCTTCTTCACAAGCTCAAAAACAATCATGGATTAACATTGAGAATATTTGCAATCGCATTTATAAGCGGAATTCTACCTAGTCCCTTAGAAAGATATCCTTTTGCCGGTTCCTGATCTAGATCTAGGCCCTCAAAAGAAAAACTTGCTAAGCAAGATGTAAAAGTTTCACAAACACAAAGACCGGAAGGTAATTGGGCCTCGTTTTAGCATGCAGATCAGATGTTTAATCGTTGATGATGAGAAGCCTGCAAGAGATGAGTTGAGTTATTTACTCTCCCGTCAGAGTGATATCGAGATTCTTGCGCAAGCCCCCTCTGCCGAGGAAGCAATAGACCTCAGTCTGGATCTACAACCCGATCTGATCTTCCTCGATATTCAGATGGCGGGCAAAAATGGCTTTGATGTTATTCGCAATCTGGTTGGGCGCACCGATCATCCCCCGATTTTCGTCTTTGTAACAGCCTACGATTCCTATGCCGTCGAGGCCTTCGAAGCCAGCGCCATGGACTATATTCTCAAGCCGGTCTCCGAGCAGCGCCTCACCACAACGCTGGATCGGGTGCGCAAAATGTCTGGCGAAACGCAAGACCCTCTGAAACAGAAGCTTGAAACCTTGCTCTCTGAAGTGGCAAGGCAGAATGAAGCCTCCAGCAAGCCGGCACAAACCCACACGAAGATATCGGTGTTGATCAATGGCCGCATTCGGCTGATGGATCCGGATGACATCATCTATTGCGAGTGTGAGGATAACAGGGTTTTCGCTCACACCTTTGATGGCACCCTGCCCGTTTATGGCATCGCCAGCATGGATCGGATGGAAGAGCATCTGGCCAATACCGGCTTTTTCCGCGCCCACCGTTCCACATTGGTCAATCTGGATGCAATTTCGGAATTCAGTCCGTGGTTCAATGGCAAATACAGCCTGACCATGAATGACCAGAAGAAAAGCGAGCTGACGGTCAGCCGGTCTCGCGTCAAGGATTTCAAGCTGCGTCTCGGTCTGTAGCCAGCCAAGGCAAACCGCGTTTGGATACATGACTTTACTTTGAGGGGAGTTGAAGTCTCATGTCGATTGTCGCTCTGATGGCCTTCCTGCTCAAGCAGGTCGCCCTGCTCGTGGCCGGAGCTTTTGTCTTGCTCACGGTATCACCGGTACAGGAAATCAACTTTCGGCAGGATTCGATTTTCAATCGTCTGTTTCTGATTCTCTTCTTCGGCTTTCTGGGCATTCTGGGCACCTATGGCGGCAACGAGATTTTCAACTCATTTGCCAATCTGCGGGCCATGGCCGTCATCACGGCTGGCCTGTTTGGCGGCCCTGTTGTTGGCCTGGGTGCGGGCCTCGTGGCCGGTGGACATCGCTTTTTGATCGACCCTTGGGGCTTTTCCGCTTTGGGTTGCGCTCTGGCCACGATAACGGAAGGCTTTCTGGCGGGCTGGCTACAACGCCATCTCAAAGACAGGGCAATGGATTGGAGCGTGGCCTTCTTCCTGACCATCATCGGAGAAACCATGCATATGGGCATGGTGCTGTTGCTCTCCCGCCCCTTTGATGATGCACTGGCGCTTGTGCGCGTCATCATGCTGCCGATGCTGATCGGCAACTCTCTGGGCACCGTGCTATTCGTGCACATCCTCAACTCAATCAAGGGTCTGCGCGAACGCAAGGCGTCCGACCATACACAAAAGATTTTCGAAATCGCCAACAGCACCGTGTCGCACTTGCGCTCCGGCCTTAATGGCGATAGCGCGCAGGCGTTGGCGCGCATCATTCTGGGGAAACTGCCGGTGGCTGCGGTGTCCGTCACCAATACCAATATCGTCATCGGTCACGCGGGCGAAGGGTCTGACCATCACCTGCCCGGAGAGCCGTTTGTGACCAAAGCGACCTTCCGCGTCATCAAGACCGGAGAGCCCATTTTCCTCAAGGATGCACACCTGATTGGCTGCAGCGATCCTCATTGCCCCTTCACATCGGCCATCATAGTACCGCTCAAGAAGAATGACACGATCGTCGGCACCCTCAAATTCTACGGCTCGGCCCATCTTGAGCTCAATTCGGTGTTGTTCGAACTCGCCAAAGGGCTAACGGACCTCTTCTCCATTCAGCTTGAACTGCAGGATATTCAGGTCAAGGACCGCCTGCTTGCCCACGCAGAAATCCGCCATCTTCAGGCACAGATCAACCCGCATTTCCTGTTCAATTCGCTCAACACCATCGCGTCTTTCTGCCGCACGGCCCCAGACAGGGCCCGCGACCTAATTCTAGATCTCTCGCTCTATATGCGCAAGAATCTGGATTCCAGCCGCGGCTTCATTCGCCTGTCGGACGAACTGGACCAGATCAGTTCCTATCTGGCCATCGAAAAGGCGCGCTTTGGCGAACGCATTCAGGTCGAGCTCGATATAGAAGAAGGCTGCGAAGAATGGCCCATTCCCTCGCTAATCATCCAGCCGCTGGTGGAAAATGCCGTCAAGCACGGCCTCAAGGAACGCGCGGGCGTTGGTATAGTCGGCCTCAAGATATTCAAAAGCCAGAACCAGCTTCACATCACGGTCTATGATGACGGCGTTGGCATTCCGGACAATATCCTCGTCTCGCTTCTGGAAAAGCGCCAGATTGAATCGCACCATGAAGGGATTGGCCTGCGCAACTCCAATCTCCGCCTTGAGCATATCTATGGGCCAGAGCATGGCATGCAGATTTCAACCACCCCGAACAAGGGCACCCATATCAGCTTCTCGATTCCCAACAGGCAAGAGCTGCTCCCCAAGGCATCCTGACCCTTCTCATCTCAGACATGCATTCTGGATCTAAAAAGCGCCCTCCCTCCTCAAAGCTAGAGCAGCGGGCGGAAGAGCTGCGAAATGCGCCTTGCCATTCAACCTTGCGATTCGCACGTTCGCCACGAGCAGAGATGCATTCCAGCCCGGCATAGATGCATTTCACGCCAGCAAAGATGTCTTCCACGCGCTTTCCTTTGGCTCTTCAGACTTTATTAACTAGCCTCTCAGGCTGAGGAAGCATTTGTAGTTTCGCGTTGGAACTACCCCGGTTAAGGAGGAACGGTATGCTTTATTTCTTGTTATGCGTCGGGATTCTAGTCCTGGGCTATTTTACCTACGGCGTCTTTGTTGAGAAGATTTTCGGCATCCAGCCAGATAGAAAAACACCCTGCTGGACCAAGGAAGACGGTGTTGACTATATCAACATGCCAACCTGGAAGGTCTTCTTCATCCAGCTGCTCGATATTGCAGGTCTGGGCCCGATCTTTGGCCCCATTCTGGGCGCTCTTTATGGCCCGCAGGCCTTGCTCTGGATCGTGATCGGCTCCATTTTTGCCGGTGGCGTCCATGACTATTTCTCGGGCATGCTTTCGGTTCGCAGTGGCGGCAAGTCTATTCCGGAAGTGGTAGGCGACGAGATGGGCCAGTTTGCCCGTCAAACCCTGCGCGTCTTCTCGGTCATATTGCTTCTGCTGGTTGGTGTGGTCTTCATTCTTGGCCCGGCAAAACTGCTCAGCAGCATGACCGGCTTCAATGTCCAGCTTCTGGTCGCATTGATCTTTGTCTATTATTTCGTCGCGACGATCCTGCCAATCGACAAGATCATCGGTCGCCTTTATCCGATCTTCGGCGCTCTGTTGCTCTTCATGACCATCGGCATCACCTTCGGCCTGATCTATCATGGCTATGAGTTCCTGCCGAACATGGACATCTCGACCAATGTGCATCCGGGCGATCTGCCACTCTTCCCGCTGCTCTTCATCACCTTGAGCTGTGGCGCTCTGAGTGGCTTCCATTCAACCCAGTCGCCTTTGATGGCTCGCTGCATGCGCAACGAGAAAAACGGCCGTGTCGTTTTCTATGGTGCCATGATCGCAGAAGGCATCATCGGTCTGGTATGGGCCACCGCAGGCATGTCCTTCTATGACAGCCCCGAAGCCCTGAATGCCGTGATTGCCGCCCAGTCTCCGGCCGGTGTCGTCAATCAGGTATCCACCGAGCTTCTCGGCGTCTTTGGCGGGTTCCTTGCTGTTCTCGGCGTGGTCATTCTGCCAATCACCAGCGGCGACACGGCCTTCCGTTCGACCCGCCTCATTCTGGCTGAAACCCTGAGACTGGACCAGACCAAGATCAACAAACGCCTTGTAATCGCCATTCCACTCTTCGTCGTGGCTTTTGCAATCAGCCTTGTCGATTTCAATATCATCTGGCGCTATTTCGGCTGGTCTAACCAGACACTCTCCATGCTCGTGCTTTGGAGCGCAGCCATCTGGCTTGGCCGCAAGGGCAAACTGCATTGGATCGCCACGGTGCCTGCCGTGTTCATGACTGCCGTGGATACCGCTTTCATCTTGCAAGCCAAAATCGGCTTCAACCTGCCAGCGGATATTTCCAATATCGTGGCCGTCATTGTCGCAGCGATCTCGCTGATCGCCTTCCTCATTCTGGTGCGCCCGACAGGGGACGTCAGTGAAGAGGCAGAACCGGCTGAATGATCAGGTTTGACAACAGGTCTTGTGGCTGCCCGCACAGCCACAAGGCAATTGGCCGCGTTGATCTCTGATCAACGTGGCTTTTTTGTTTGTGCCAGATCGCAAGAGGGCCTACGTAGCCCGGGTCAGATGCCTACACGATAAGATAGGCATAGATGAGGATCCACACCGCCAATAAGCTGACAGCAACGAGAAAATAGGAGCGGTTCCACACCCGCCCGACATCAACAGTCGGGATGCCTCCAAAACGACCAATCATCATATTGGTTGCTGTGAAAGGAGATGTCAGCCCCGTAAGCGCCCAACCAGCCAGCATGGCAACGGCAAAAGTCGTAGGGTCCAGATCGAACAATGCCGCATCCGGCAAAAGCGGAGCAACCAGAGACAGTGTCAGAATCGGGTTTCCGCCCAGCTGCCCCAGCACAGGCATGATCCACAGAAGGGCGATCAACAGCAGCCAGGGCGGCAAGACCGTAAGATCGATCCCTGCGCGCGCCATCAGCGGCACCAGCACGGAAGATCCGACCACGCCGATATAGCCGGCGCTCATCAGCAAAAGCAGGTCCCCACGAAAGGCTGGCAGCTCCTTATGCACATAATTGACCATCCGCGCACGCACGACCGCTGCATCGCGAAACTGGATATAGAGCCAGCCCACAGAGAGCAAGGGTACGACCACCAACACAACCCCTACCACGCGAATACCCAGAAGGATTTCAAGCGCCAGCACCGGCAACAATATAACCACCAGCAACACTGCGAGCGGTAAAAGAACGGTCCAGTGCAAATCACTTTTCACACGCTTGGGAGTGGCAGCATTGGGAGAAAGCTTCGGCTTGAAAAGTGTGTCCAACGCCCAACCAGTCCCCAGCAGGATCGCAGCGGTCACAAGTCCCGGCAGAGCAATGCTCAGCCAGGTGATCCCCGGAATAGTAGCCACGGCCATGGCTGTCGAAAAGGCCATCGGTGACCATGGCAAAGCTGAAATGAAACCGCGCTGAATAGCCAGCAACATCCGTCTCGTGCGGATTTGCCGTATCTCCTCGTCAGGCTCATCCTTGCTACTGGCCAGCGCAAGCGTTCCCAACAGCTGGATCGAGCCGAAATTAAGCAAGAGCGCATAGATCTGTGTGCCGAAGGACAAAGAAATGTAACGGCGACCAGGAGGCTGCGCGGCAAGAAAGCCCCCTGCTTTCCCCATGGCAGGAGAAGCCGATGCCGCCTCACGCAATACGGCAAGCGCACTGAAGAATGAGGCCAGAAAGCCAGTTTTGACGATCGCCGTCTGCAGCGCGGACTGCCAATCATCATTCACAATCACCATTGCCAGCGTAAGACCGGCACAAACCAATAGAAAGATCCGCCCACCGCGCTTTGCGCTGGTGGCCATCATCCCCACCATCAGAATGAGAGCGACCATCAAAGGCCATTGCACCCACTCCACTCCGGTCCACTCCAACAGAGCCTGCATCACGATGACGAAGACAACAACCCAGCCGAAGAAGGGATCAACCAAACGCGAAAAATTCATATAAGCCTGCTTTCATCGGGAGGAAACGTGACGAGATGAACGACGGAACAATACTGGCCTGCCGAACATTATAGCTGATAAATAGGACGGAACCCCAAGCCAAACACCGGTTTCAGCACGCACCTTGGGCACAGACATGGACCATTCTGCCTAAAACGCATAAACCGAAACCTTAAAATGGATCAAGTCTAACATTGCAGAAATATGACCGTCAGAAGAAAAAGAGGGAATGGTGACCCCGGCGCGATTCGAACGCACGACCTACCGCTTAGGAGGCGGTTGCTCTATCCAGCTGAGCTACGGGGCCTCGTTTTCTTTCGCCAATCAACCAAAAGATGCAACATCAACAGACCCACAGCAAAAGTTTACTTTGGGTTCGCCAAGGCTTATCCATGCTTGAAAAATTTGCTAAACTTCAGCTCAGCAACACCAAGCGCGGATCGGCATTTCAAAAACGCTGACGCTCTGTATCATTTCAACAATCCCAGATCAACCAGCCACACTCGCAATTCAGCATAACCCTTTCGATTTATTCAATTTCATGGTGCAACAGCCTCGTGCATAAATCTTCGTCCGCCCTAGCCATAAGCCTTTTTCTGCTGACCAGTCACGCCTATGCAGAAGAAAAGCATGCCACGGCTTCTGTCTGTACTGAATCCGCAAGAGCTGTCGCGTTAGGCGGCCCTGTGTCCTATACACCCCCATTGACCATCAAGCAGCTTGAGCAAGGCGGTTTTACCCTCAAGGGACTAGTGCCGGACTATTTTCCCACCCCCGAGCTTAAGAGACAAAAGCAAAAGGAAATCAGTCGCTTTGTATCCAAGGCGCCATTAAAGGCCTATGTCATTGGCCATAGAAAGCCGGATCGCTACGCACGGCATGACGCTTTTCTAGCCCGCTCCGAAAATGGCAAAGAAATTCTGCTTCAAGATATTCTTGTCTCAAAGGGGCTGGCGCGGGTCTTGACTGACGGTCTGCAGAATGACTGCGTGCAACATCTTCTTTCTCTGGAAACGACCGCTCGAAAAGCGCAGACAGGCTTGTGGAAAGAGACTGTCTATAGTGTAAAAAATACAGATGATCTCCACCTTTCTGCCATTGTGTCCACCTACCAGATTGTTTCTGGCATCGTCTCCTCCGTTCATCGCAAAATAGATGGGACAAGCTATTTGAACTTTGGGGACAATTGGTATGAAGATTTCACCATATCGCTGAGCAAGAAGCAGCTTCAGAACTGGGAAGCCCGAAATAAATTTTTGGATGATTTACAAAACAAGCCCATATATGTTCGAGGCTGGGTAGAAGACAGTGGGGGGCCATTGATAGAGCTTCATGAAGCCAGCCAATTGATAGAGGCAGACAATAACGAAAGTTATAGCAACGCTCATTAGGCAAGTGTCGATCATCCCCAATCAGAAGCATGACAAGATTATCCGCTTTGCGAAAAAGTCCGACAGACAGGCAAGCGAGCATGGGAAAAATGAAGTGAGCAAGAAACGCATCGAAAAGTTAAAGATGGCAGGTGCCCTTTGCCTCTCGCTCATGCTTCTTGCTGGCTGCAAAAGCCTGATGACCGGCTCGTTAGAACCCACCATTTCCGGCGTAGCGCCTGCTGGCCTTTCTTCCAATGATAGCGTTGAACAGGCCATCGGAGCGAAAGAGCATCCCAAAATCGTCAAGGCCTATGGCGGCGCTTATGAGAATCGCAAGCTGGAGCAAATGGTCTCCAAGCTGGTTGGTCGCCTTGTAGCCTCTTCCAGCGAGCCAAGTCGACCCTACCGTGTGACTATCCTGAATTCACCAACAGTCAATGCCTTCGCCTTGCCGGGCGGCTATCTTTATGTCACACGCGGCCTCATAGCGCTGGCCAACGACAAGGCTGAACTGGCAGCTGTGCTGGCTCACGAAATGGCCCATGTCACATCTCGCCATGCCATAGCAAGAGCCGCGGCGAAACAGAATTCCGAGCTTGTCTCAAAGGTGATGGACAAAATGGTCAGCGAGCGCACAAAAGGCGCAACCATCAAGGCGCGCCATCTGGTTACGCTGGCCAGCTTCAGTCAGGTGCAGGAACTGGAAGCCGACAAGATCGGCATAGAAACCGCTTATCTTTCCGGATTGGACCCCTTCGCCGCAAGCCGTTTCCTTGAAACAATGGGCGACTATGCAACCTATTTGACGGGCCGAACCGAGCAAAGCAACAAGCCCAATTTCCTTTCCAGCCATCCGGCAACACCGGAGCGGATAAAAGCTGCGATATTTGCAGCCCGCCGCTATGGCGGCCCCGATGTTGGCACACGGGAAAGAGACGACTATCTGGACGCGATCGACGGTATTCTTTTTGGAGATACACCGGATGAGGGCTTTGTGCGCGGCCATTCCTATATTCACCCCGCTTTGCGCATTCGCTTCAGTCCGCCGGAAGGCTATCGACTGGAAAATACGTCCAAAGCCGTACTGGCGGTGGCTCCAGATGGATCGGCCATGCGGTTTGATGGAGTCAATGTGAGCCCGGATGTACCCCTGACCAATTATCTCACCTCCGGCTGGGTAAGCGGTCTGATCACCGGATCGATACGCGAGCAGGTGATCAATGGCCACCCCGCAGTTCTGGCTGCTGCAGAAGCCAGAGGGTGGACATTCCGCATTGCCCTTATCCGCGTGAAGTCGGCCACTTATCGGTTTGTTTTTGCGACCACCAAACCCAATGCCAGCTTTGAAAGCGCCATCGCGGAAACCGTCAATAGTTTTCAGACATTGACCCGAGATCAGGCCGCCGCGTTCAAACCGTTACAAATTTCGATCGTAACAGCGGGATACGGCGACACTGTTCAAAAATTGGCAGCCCGCATGGCAGGTACAGACAACAGCGAAACGCTCTTTCGCATTCTCAATGACATCAAGACAGGCGAGCATCTCAAGCGGGGGCAGAAGCTGAAACTCGTCACGGCCATGCGATAGGACAAAGCCGGCTGATGCCGGCAGCAGATAAAAGAAAATCCCGGAAGCAAGCTTCCGGGATTTTTCAAACAATAGCTGCCATTGCAGAAAACAATGCCTGAAGCGGCATCCTTAGGCTGCAACTTCCTCTTCGCTCTTACCAGCACCACGACGCGGGCTTTTCGAGAGGCTTTTCTCGATCAGATGCACAGCTTCCGTGGTGGACAATTTGCGAATAGCAGCCACTTCACGTGCCATTCGATCAATAGCAGCTTCATAAAGCTGACGTTCAGAATATGACTGCTCCGGCTGGGTGTCGGAGCGATAAAGATCGCGAACGACTTCTGCAATAGAATGCAGATCACCGGAGTTGATCTTTGCTTCATATTCCTGCGCGCGGCGACTCCACATGGTGCGCTTGATACGAGCGCGCCCTGTAACCGTCGTCAATGCTTTCTCAACAGACTCTTCATCCGACAGTTTACGCATACCAACCGAAGCAATTTTGCCCGTTGGAACACGCAAGGTCATTTTGTCTTGCTCAAAATTGATAACGAACAATTCAAGAGCGAGGCCAGCAACTTCCTGTTCCTCGATATTGACAATTTGACCCACACCATGAGCCGGATAGACAATAAATTCGTTGATTTTAAAGCCCTGACGTTGGGTGGCTTTTTTGATTGCCATACGCTTGAAACTCCCGCGTCACATAATTTCCAAGCGGACACATTGCCCGCCTGATCTTCAAAAAACAAAAGAGGGAACTCCCTCTTTGTCGGCATTCTTGCTAGGTAAAACCAATTTCCAATCCACCTGCATTAGTTCAGGCTGGTTGTGGTTTTACATTTCGCTTCAAAATCAGATAGGCACACGTATGTGGATTGCGTACTTTCACATTGCATCTTGCTCGAAATACGCATAAAAAAACTCCTGAAGTAGGAGTCGTGTGAACCTTCCTTTATCAGCTGATTGAGGGAGAATATCACATTTTTGCATATTTTCCAAACTTTGATTGTGATCAAACTTGCACCCTGCTTATTCTCTGGCTCAAAAACCAATCACATTACGCAATAGAACGCAGATTTCTGCCAATTTCGACAGATTGAACGGCGCATTTTTGTGCAAATAAAAAGCCGGTCGCTTAAAAAATAGCGCCCGGCTCCGTTATACTAAAATTGCATAACTCCCATTCTTAATCCCCGTCTCCAGGGTTAGCTGAGAGATATTGCAGTTTATTTTCAACGCCATCCCACTTTTTGGCCTCAGCCATGGGTTCTTTCTGAACCGTGATATTAGGCCAGACTTCGCAATATTTCGCGTTGATTTCGAGCCATTCCTCAAGCCCGGGCTCTGTATCCGGCTTGATCGCTTCTGCCGGGCATTCCGGCTCACACACACCACAGTCGATGCATTCATCCGGATTGATTACCAGAAAGTTTTCGCCCTCGTAGAAACAGTCAACCGGGCAAACTTCCACACAATCGGTGTATTTGCATTTGACGCAATTATCGGTCACGACGTAAGTCATCACAAACTCCGCATACGATGCAGTTTGGTCTCTGCACTCGCAAAATTGGTCTATTACGGGAGCAACACAGGCTCACATTCCGCTCCTTGCCGATCAAATCTTTCATTGATCAAAGGCTCGGAACGGCAAACGAAATGTGACTGTATTAAGACCACTCCCATTCGAGTTATCTTCTAGCTATCGCTTTTGAGCCCGGCGTTCAAGCAATATCAAATCACTTTGGTTCCAGAGCGGAGCTCTCTCAAGCCCGACACCTGAAACCTCTGGAGAATCCGGATCAGGGCACTCAGTAAACCTGAGCCTCAAACCGCGCCCACTTTTACAAATGAAAGATGCATTCACAAGTCCACATTTAGGAAAAGTGTGAATTCCAACCGGAATCAAGAAGCATAAAAAGTCTAAAGGCGCCGCAGTTTCCTTCGAACCTCATTCAAAAGGCCCTTGCTTCAGCCGCATCAGCTGGCGACGATCCCTTTTGGTAGGGCGCCCGGTGTGCGCCTCATGAGCAATACCGGTGCTGGTTTCATCCTGCTTCTTTTCAGGAGCTGGCGAATGATCGTTATAAAGAAGCTGGGCCTCCGGTGCTGGCCCTCTGCGTGTGCCGAGAGCCACAACTTCCAGAATGCGGATATGGCCAGCCCTGGCAATCGTCAGCACGTCGCCGGGCTTGATCTGGCGACTGGCAGCAGACACCTTCTCTTTGTTCACACGCACATTGCCAGCCGTGACAAGTTTGGCCGCCAGGCTTCTGGTCTTGGCGACTCGGGCAAACCAGAGCCACTTGTCTATGCGCAGTTTGGCACTTTCTTCGCTCATCACTCACCCAATAAAAAGGCACGCCGGAAAGCCGCCCTGTAATGCGACCTTGCGGCATGCCGATTGGTTGATCCAGAACCGGTTCCCGTGGGAACAGGCTTATTTCTTGTTGTCCAGATTGGCCTTCAAGGCAGCCAATGCTGCAAATGGGGAATCAGGATCTGCAACCTTCTCTGGCTTGCGAGAGGACTGATCACGCGGCTTGCCACGGCCCTTTTCGCCACCACCAGAGCGATTGCCGCCCTTGAAGCCGCCTTCGGAGCGAGGGCCATTGCGCTTCCCACCTTTGCGGAAATCCTTCTGACCATCTTTCTGTCCGTCGCGCCCACCGGCACGTGCACCGGACTTCTGACGCTGACCGGACCGATTCGGACGGCGATCACCACGACCACCCGGACGCCAGATTTCAAGCCACTGCTCTTCTTCCTCTGCGGTCTCGGCCGCAGCATCTGAAGGGGTAGCTTCTGCGTCTGATGAGCCATCAGCTACAGGTGTACTATCCTGTGGAGAACTTACCTCTGCAGCCGCTTCAGCCGGAGTTTCATCCGTTGAAGGAGCAGATTCGGCAGTCTTTTCAGCGGCCGCATCCCCATTGGAATCATCTTTGGCAGCATCCGCGTCAGCCGGTTTTGGCTCGATCTTGCGGCGCTCAACGCGATAACCCAACGACTTCAGGATGGTGGAGAAATCTTCCCCGGCACAGCCCAGAAGAGACGTCATGGCAACCGTAACGGTGAAACCACGATCCATAACCCCTTCAGGAGGCTCGGGTGATTCTTCAGTCGGACGCCAGCTCAGGAGCGGACGAATAAGGTCTGCCAGACGCTCGAGAATATCGATGCGAACAGCGCGCTTGCCATAGACTCCAAAGCCCACGGTCTTGTAGAGCGCCGGAGAAACAGCCTCGTTGACCGGGATCGACGTACGACCCGAAGCGGACAAGGATGGAACCTCGACAACGCCTTCCTGATCAATCCCGCCATTATGCAGAGCCCACATCATCACCAGCAAGGTGCTGGGAGCCGGCTTCAGCAGCGCCGGAATATAGATATGGTAGGCACCAAATCGAACACCGAACTTGCGCAGGGAAGCACGGGCATCCTGATCCAGAGAACGCACGTCCTCCGCAACCGTCCTACGGTCCAGAATCCCAAGGTTTTCAACCAGTTGGAAAGCCAAACCTTTGGCAATTCCATCCAATTCTTCCGTGCTGGACAGTTCAACCAGAGGCTGCAGCAGGAGATTGATATGGTTATTCAGCCAGAGGTTGATACGCGATTGGACATTTTCGAGTGCCACACCGCTTAGACCTTCATCTGCCAAGATGGTCAGACGCGGTTTCAAAACCGTATCGCCAGCCACCATTTTGGCAATCGGGGCTCCCTGCCAACGCAGCATGCCGTCACCAGACAGCAAGAACTGATCATTGGCCGCTCCGGCTATTTTTTCCGATCTGTTTTCGAATTCGACAGACAGGACCTTCTGCGCAGCGGCATGAATGGCTTTGGCATCGTTGCCTTCGGCACTCACATCGGGCGCAAAGCGAAATCCATGCAATTGACCAACATGCTGGCCTTCTACCAGCACGTCACCGGCAGGAGTAATTTCCGCTTCGAGCATTGCTTTTTCTCTCAGACGTTTCATCAATACACTAGTGCGCCTATCTAGGAAGCGCTTGGTAAGTCGCTCATGCAGGGCGTCGGACAGACGATCCTCCACAGCTCTGGTCTTCTCTTGCCACAAAACGGGATCATCTAGCCACCCCTTTTTGTTAGCAACAAAGGTCCAAGTGCGGATATGTGCAATTCTATTGGCGAGTGTGTCAATATCGCCATCAATTCTATCCGCATATGAAATTTGTGCAGCAAGCCATTCCTGAGACAAAGTGCCCCGGTCTTCAAGCTGCTGGAACAGCATACCAATCAATTCGGCATGATTGGTAGGCGCAATCTTGCGATAATCGGGAACTTGACACACATCCCACAGCAATTTGAGTTGTTCGGGCTCATGAACCCGCTGTCGGATATCCCTGTTCTTGTATAAAAGCTCCAAAGCCTGCACATCGCTCGCAGGCAGCGATCGTGTCAGACCCGGACGCCCCGGCGCCACTTCAAGCGACGCAATCAGATCGGTATAGCTGGCAAAGTCCAGCAACCGGTTACGCCATTGCAGCATCTTGATGGGTTGGAAGACATGCATCTCCAGCTGCTCGACCAGATCATCCTCAAATGGCGCCACCCGGCCTGTCACCCCAAAGGTGCCATCGCGTGTGTGCCGCCCGGCACGGCCCGCGATCTGAGCCAGCTCCGGCGCGGTCAGGCGTCGATGTTGGAAACCGTCAAACTTCTTCTCTGCCGCAAAGGCAATGTGATCAAGATCCAAATTGAGCCCCATACCAATCGCATCGGTTGCAATCAGATGCTCAACGTCTCCGTTCTGAAAAAGTTCCACCTGCGCGTTCCGCGTGCGCGGGCTAAGACTGCCCATAACAACCGCCGCCCCACCCCGCTGACGCCGGACAAGCTCCGCGATGGCATAGACATCATTGACTGAGAAGGTGACAACCGCAGAGCGTCTTGGCAGGCGAGACAGCTTTTTCTGCCCGATATAGGAAAGCCGTGAGAGCCTGGGACGGGAAATGATCGTCGCATGAGGTAGAAGCATTTCGATCATCGGCTTCATGTTCTCTGCGCCAAGCAGGAGCGTTTCTTCCCGTCCCCGCAAATGCAGCAGCCGATCGGTAAAGACATGCCCGCGTTCGAAGTCAGACGCCAATTGCACCTCGTCAATCGCCACGAAGGCGACATCGGCCTCGCCGGGCATCGCTTCGACCGTGCAGACATGATAGCGCGCCCCATCGGGAACGATTCGCTCTTCACCGGTGTGCAAGGCAACGAGTTCCTTCCCCACCTTGGCAACCAGCTTGCCATAGACTTCGCGGGCCAGAAGACGCAAGGGCAGCCCGATGATTCCCGAGGAATGCGCCACCATGCGTTCGATGGCCATATAGGTCTTGCCGGTGTTGGTCGGCCCCAAAACAGCCGTTACGCGCCCCTGCGCCCCTGGATTGGAAGCCTTGCCCCCGAATTCATCGGCCCAGCCGGGCGCCCTGATGCCGAGCATCTCAGCCTGATTGGTCTTGTTCCGTGCAGAAGGGGCTGGCGCAGGCCGCACCACAGGCCTTGCAGGCTTGGCGGGTCGCTCACCCTCAAGATCTTTCGCAAATGCATCGGCAAAGGAAGACGACCCCGCAGCATCAGACGTCGATGCCCTGGCCGTGTTTGCCTTCTTGGCGGCACTGGCCTTGGCACGAACATTGGCCTTGGCCTTCTCTTCCATCTTGCGAAAGTCAACAGCATCGGGATCTTCGCTCTGCCTCTTGGCCACTTGAGCGCCCTGCGAACGGGCGTGGCGCATAAGCTCCGCTTCGATGCCGGAAAATCCGCCAGCCGGGTCGGCTTTCAATGCACGCTTCTTTTCCGCTGCCCGGCGGGCCTTGTCGGCCTCGGCCTTCCTGTCGAGTTCGGTTTTCAGGGATTGTCCGAATTCAGCCAGCGAAGCAAAGGGAGAATCGCTATCGTGTTTTTTGCTCATGGGCCTGGCAATAGCCTATCTCTGAGCCAATCATCGGTAAATGTCGGCTCAGTCATTGTCTTAATCCAAGCGAGGTGGCAACCGCTTAAAGCATCGCCAACCCATTTCACGTCAGATAGTGGCCCAAACGCCTAAACGCAACAACAAAGCGCCAAGTCATATCTGCTTGACCAATATCATGACAACAATTCACCCCATCCGCAACGGTCACGCGCATCAGCAGGCTTGACGAAGCCCTATTGGTAAAAACAATTACCCGCCGAGGCAAATTAATAATTAGAACGAGTCTGGAACGAATCATGGCCGAATCGGCGACTCCCGCAGATTCCTATTTTGTTCTCAACAGATCTGGATGACATTATTACGTCAGCCACTAAATCTGGTGCCGCCCAAATTTCAGATGCGAACAGGGCTTGAAATTCCTTAACCCGAACCTTCGGAATTTTTAATCAAGACGCTCCAATATGAAACAAGCCCGCTTTTTCAATCCATTAAACAGACAGGCCCGCCTCCATGTCTGCCGTTAACCATTTGAACGCAGCCTGAACAAAATCAGCACGAATCGGCTATGTACGCATGTTTTTGATTTGTTCTCACCAAATATACACAGAAAGAGAGATTGGTTACCATATCTAGTGATGCCCCCACAGCATCAACACCATGAGATATGGGCCTGCCGCAGCTTCGTTAATACATTTTCCCGGAATGAGACACTTATGCAGGATTCCGTCCAAAGTCGGTTCGCAAATTGCAAACGGACGGCTCCAGCCTTGTTGGCCACCATCTGCTTTAGCATTGATCTTAGGCTTTGAACTCAGGCAATAAAAAAGGGGCCCCAAGGCCCCTTGCTCTCAATTCATATTGAAGACCATTTATTTGATGGTCAACTCTCGCGCTGACAGCACCATGCGTCCAACCATCGTGCCGATTTGCAGCCTGTAGACGGCCACCACGGGTTCATCCCCAACAGGAACGAACCAGGCTTCCAGATCCTTGTTCTCTTCCATATATTTGGTGCTCTTCTTGTTCGGTCGATGCCCAGCCACAAACCGGATACGGGCACCACAGACCGTTGCCGGGCCGGAATAGGCATTCTTGCGCGACGAGCGGATCTCTTTGGTTTCCTTGTAGAACAGCTCGATATTATAGCGCCAGCGGCCATCGAACATGCGTACCGTGCGATCGCAGACAGACTTACCGACCCTGTGTTTGTTGGAGCGCACAGACATCAACAGACCACTCAGCGGATCGACAATACCGCGCGTATGCACACGCCGCAGCGGAATACGGTCCGAATGTTTAGAGAGCGGTGGAGAGGCAGAGAAATCACTCACATTGCCCGACCGCATCGCGATCTGAACAATATTGTGAATCTTGTCTTCCTTGGAATTGAGGGCATACATGGAGGGCAACATGCGATCGCCACGGAAAGAGCCCTCACTGACAGCCCGCCCCTTGCTATCGATAAACAGGCGCGAGATACCGGACGTCTTGGCAAAAGCGTCGATGGAATAGCGGTGCCCTTTAACCGAGGCCTCCACCGAGCCGCTTCCCACAGGGATGCCCGCAATGGAAATGGCAAATTTCGCATCGATGTCCGTGGCTTGGGCCTGAGGCGCAAAGGCAGCAAAGCCCAGCGCAACACCGGCAATAGCCACGGCGCGCAAGGGCACCGTCCATTTTGCGGCCCCAGCTGGATAATTTTTGCCAAGTGAGGTCATGCGTTTTCGTTCAAGCATGGTTTTCCCCAAACACCCTAAAATCTACAGCCCGGTTGTCTTATTGAACAATTCGGCTTTGTTGACCAATTGGATTTGATGACAATCTGTCCCCAGCCCTGAGAAACAAAGCGGTGCCAATAGACCAATCACCAGATATCTCTGTCCCACTCTCACTGAATATGGTTAACAAATTACAATCACGCGTCCTACGCAAAGTTCTGTATAAGAAAAGTGACCGGGAACTGCGCTACTTATGCAACGCAACACACAAGACTGCAGCGCATCCGCTCAACAAGAACGTGCATAATGAAGCGCAATCGCCTATTGAAAACCAACAATGGCGCAGGGGTTATTCGCAAAATAAGTCAGAATCTTGAAAAGAACACGCGAAACCACCCAGAAATGCTTGACGAGCGGCGCAAGGATCACTATACCGAGGCAACTTTCCGCCGTCGAGCATCCTAGCAAAACGGCAGAACACAGAACAGAAAATGAGCGGGCGCCATTGGCGTCCTACTAATTTGTGAGGGATTTTCCATGGCACGTCGCTGTGAACTGACCGGCAAAGGCGTTCAGTCCGGTAACAATGTCAGCCACGCAAAAAACAGAACCCGCCGTCGCTTTCTGCCAAATCTGGTGAATGTGACTCTGCTGAGCGATACACTCGGCACAGGTTTCAAGATGCGCGTCAGCGCTCACGCTTTGCGTTCTGTTGAACATCGTGGCGGCCTTGACGCTTTTCTGGCCAAAGCCAAGGAAGCAGATCTGTCAGCCAATGCGCAGCTGATCAAAAAGAAAATTGAAAAAGCACAGGTTGCTGCATCTTAATGCGGTTTCGGATTAGTCCGAAAATCTGGCTTGATCGTTAAGAAGCAGCGCCTCTTTTGGCGCTGTTTTCATATCCAACGCTGCTTTGGGCTATTCTCCCATTCGCGGCCAACATCAAGGAGGGTGACATATGGTTGCTACTCGTAAAACCCTTGGCCTTTCCGTTCTGGCCATGGTGGGCGTCGTTGCTGCGTCCAACTATCTCGTTCAATTCCCGTTCAAACCGTTTGGCCTGCAGGATCTGTTGACCTGGGGCGCCTTCACCTATCCGATGGCGTTTCTGGTAACCGACCTGACCAACCGCAAATGCGGCTCCAGGAATGCCCGCATCGTGGTCGCCGCCGGTTTTGCCATCGCGGTTCTGATTTCCATCTGGCTCGCCACCCCGCGCATTGCCATCGCATCCGGCTCAGCCTTTCTGGTCGCCCAGTTGCTTGATATCACCGTATTCAACCGCCTGCGCCGCAACAGCTGGTGGAAAGCTCCGCTGGCCTCTTCCTTCTTCGGTTCGGTTCTCGACACGGTAATCTTCTTCGGCTTCAGCTTTGCTGCGTCCTTTGCTTTTCTTGATACAAGCTTTGGCATGACACCGGATGTCTTCCCGACAGAAGCCTCTTCTCTGCTGAGCCTTGGCCTGATTGATGCGCCGCGCTGGGTCAGCTGGGCAATCGTCGATTATTCCTGCAAGATGTTTGTCGCGCTCCTGATGCTGGCGCCTTACAGATTGCTGCTCAGCCGACAGGATGCTCTGCCAGCAACCGCTTGAAAGAAGCGGGAGCAAGAATAGAAGCCCATTCATGCAAAAAGCCGGTCAATTCCAGACCGGCTTTTTCTATAACCGTTACCGTCATTGTCACCCGTTGTCAGCCATGTTTGCTTTCATTCGGGTTAGCGATTCGCAGGCAGACGAAACTGCAGCAATAGCGTGCTCTGTAGAAAATTGAAATTATCATCGGACATGAGCGTAATCAGATTGTCTCCCGCCCCGCCCATGGGCTGAATATCCAACGCTTCCATATTATCCATACCATCGCCCAGACTGGCGCGAAACAGCAAGTCGGTGTGAGCGATCGATCCGGCCCGGAAGTCCTCTGCCCGCACCCGCCGCATTTGCACGACGAGCCCACCCAGAATGGAAAAATTCCGCTCAAGAATGACGAGGTCACCCTCTTGGGTGAAATCCGCATCCGCAGCCAGCAATTCCCCGGACTGAGGCAGTGAGAAAGCCAGCGGAACCCCTGCACCAACAATCCAGCCCAAGATGCGTCCATTCTTCGGCTTCTCGGAAAGAACCACAAAACCTCCGGCAAAAGGGAGTCCGTCGGGAATGGTCGCGATGGACTCCAGCCCCCTGTTGGCCTGATTGGCTTCGTCGATCTCGCGCGACAAGGGAAGACGTCCCTCAAGCCGAAACAATTCGTTACCCTTGAGGCTATAGCGTGTCACCCGCGTCTCGCCCTCAAAGCTCACGAAGGCCTCACCGCCCTTGATCGCAAGTCCCTCAGAATCCCTGCGCCATCTTGGCAGCTCCACGCCGATACCGGGCAAGGGACGCATGAACGTATCCGCAAGCGCAGTGGGGCGCGCGCCCTCTCGAACAAGACGAGCCGACAGAACGCTGCCCCTGTCACTGATCGCCAGAAAATGCTCCGTATCCACAAAGGCAAGACCGGAAAAACCACCAAAGGTCGGCTCATCGCTTGAAAGCGTAAGGCCGCCAAGCCATTCCAACTGACCATAGGTTGTCCGCCCCGAGAAAAACCGCCCGAGACGGTCGATAATCTGGGCAGAAACATCGATGGCAATGCTGCTCGGCGCAGCCTTGGGCAACGCCTCCATAGGGGCCGTGTGCCCTTGCACAGAAAGGCCGGTCGCAATGGCCACCAAAACAGAAAAGCAGACTGACAATCGCAGTCTGCTTTTACTGAATAAGCCGGTCTTGCTGGATTGCATGCCCCTACCGCCTCCTGAGGCGACGCGACGGTGCATGGGGTTCCTGAGACACATTCTCGTCGAACAGCTCCGCCAGCTTCTCGGTCATGGCGCCGCCAAGCTCTTCGGCATCGATGATCGTCAACGCACGCTTGTAATAGCGCGTCACATCATGGCCGATACCAATCGCCAACAGATTGACCGGAGAACGTGTTTCGATCTCTTCGATCACTTCGCGCAGGTGCTTTTCAAGATAGGTGCCCGCATTGACGGACAGGGTGGAATCATCGACCGGCGCCCCGTCCGAGATCATCATCAGAATCTTGCGCTGTTCAGGCCGCATCAGCAAACGCTTGTGCGCCCAATCCAGAGCCTCCCCGTCGATATTTTCCTTGAGCAGACCTTCACGCATCATAAGGCCCAGATTGCGCCGCGACCGGCGCCATGGACTATCGGCAGACTTATAGATGATGTGGCGCAAATCATTCAGACGCCCCGGATTGGCAGGCTTGTCAGCCTTCAGCCATGCCTCGCGGGATTGACCGCCCTTCCAGGCCTTGGTCGTAAAGCCAAGGATCTCGACCTTCACATTGCACCGTTCCAGCGTTCGGGCCAGAATATCGGCACAGACAGCAGCAATGGAGATCGGACGCCCGCGCATAGAGCCGGAATTATCCAGCAGCAAGGTCACAACCGTGTCGCGGAATTCGGTCTCCTGCTCCCATTTGAAAGAGAGCGGCCGCATGGGATCGGTGACGACGCGGGTCAGCCTTGCGGTATCCAGCAAGCCTTCTTCCAGATCGAAATCCCAGCCGCGATTCTGCTGAGCCAAAAGCCGGCGCTGCAAACGGTTGGCCAGACGGGCAACAACCTGATGCATATTCTGCAATTGCTTGTCCAGATGCCCGCGCAAGCGATCCAGCTCGGCCTGCTCGCACAATTCCTCGGCATGAATGACCTCATCAAAGGCACGAGTGAACACCTTGTAGCCCTTGTCCGGTTCATTCTTGCCATAGTCCGGTGGCATGACGGATTCGCCGGTATCATCGCCATCCAGCTCATCAAAGTCATCCATGTCCTGACTGAGCTGCTCGTCAGCCTCGGACTGGCCGCCTTCAAGATCGTCGGCACCGGCTTCTGCCTGTTGCTGTTCTTCCTGCTCACCGCCTTCGGCATCTTCGGAATTGTTGCTGCTATCGGCGTTTTCTTCCGCGCCATTGTCGGTGTCGTCGGCATTCTCTTCGCTGTCTTCAGCCTCACCGCCAAGATCATCGGCCACATCGAGATCCGCCAGAACCCGCCGCAGATGCCGGGCAAATTTGGTCTGGTCGAGCATATCCTCGCCGATAGTGTCCAGACTGTCGCCGGCGGTCTCTTCCACCCAGCCGCGCCATTGCTCCACCAGATGATGGGCAGAATCAGGAATTGGCGCGCCGGTCAACTTCTCGCGCACCAAGAGGGACAACACATGATCAAGCGGCGCTTCTTCCACACGGGTGGAATCGCCACTGACAAAACGGCTGTAGCGGTCTTCGAGCATGGCAGAAACATTCTGCGCCAGCCCGGCCATCTGCTGGGAGCCGATGGCTTCCACGCGCGCTTGCTCAACGGCGTCGAAGACACCGCGTGCCCTTGCCCCGTCCGGAGCGAGTTTGGCATGCACCCGCGGATCATGGCAGGCCACACGCATGGCCAGACTATCCGCCTGACCACGCAGAATTGCCGCCTTTTCCTTGGTCAGCGCGCGCGGCGGTTCAGGCAGGCGAGCCTGCCCGTTGATCAGCATCGGGCGGTCCGCCGAAAAATGCACATCCAACTCGACGGGCCCGGCAATCGCCTTGAGCGTACCGCTCACCGATTGCTTGAACCGTTCGTTTGGATCAACAGATCCGCCCAGTTTGGATGAAGACTTGCTCGACATGCCTTGTTATTCCTGCCTGTTCCCTCTTGATCGATGCAGTGACGACAAGCCTTAGCTTACGGCCACATTCAGGGATGATTCTGGCAATTCCTCACCAAAACACCGCTGATAGAATTCAGCCACCAGAGGCTGCTCAAGCTCATCGCACTTATTCAGGAACGTAACCCGGAAGGCAAAGCCGAGATCGCCGAAGATATCGGCATTTTCAGCCCATGTGATCACTGAACGCGGGCTCATGACCGTCGACAGATCGCCATTCATGAAGGCATTACGGGTCAAATCGGCAACACGCACCATTTTGTTGGCGGTATCCTTGCCATCGTCACCGACAAGGGATTTGACCTTGGCCAGCACGATATTCACTTCATTGTCATGCGGCAGATAGTTAAGCGTGGTCACGATAGACCAACGGTCCATCTGGCCCTGGTTGATCTGCTGCGTACCATGATACAGTCCCGACGTATCCCCAAGGCCAACCGTGTTGGCCGTTGCGAACAGGCGGAAAGCCGGATGCGGGCGAATGACGCGGTTCTGGTCGAGCAGGGTCAGGCGACCGGCCACCTCCAGCACGCGCTGAATAACAAACATCACGTCCGGACGACCGGCATCATATTCGTCGAACACCAGCGCTACATTATTCTGCAGCGCCCATGGCAGAATACCATCGCGGAATTCGGTGATCTGCTTGCCATCCTTCAGGACAATCGCATCCTTGCCGATCAGATCGATACGGGAAATGTGGCTGTCGAGGTTGACGCGCACGCAAGGCCAGTTGAGGCGCGCTGCGACCTGTTCGATATGAGAGGACTTACCCGTGCCGTGATAACCGGAAATCATCACGCGGCGGTTGTGGGCAAAACCCGCAAGGATCGCCAGCGTGGTCTCCCTGTCAAACAGATAATCAGGATCAAAATCAGGCACATGATCGCTTTTTTCACTGAAGGCAGGAACCATCAGATCGATATCAAGGCCGAATACATCGCGCACAGACACCTCGGTATCCGGCAAATTGGAAATCTCGTTGCTCATATCATTCATAACACTGCTCTGGATGAGGCCGCTCTCGTCTCGCATATACGTCACTGGAAAGGGTTGTGATCAACACCTGAAGATGGCCTTCTGGAAAAGCTTAGCCGTTCAGATGGGCAACTTAAAGCAAACGCGACCGAAAAGGAAAGGAAAGATTATGTCTTTCTGCCTACAACGCCAAAAAGGACACAAGGCGTGCGGCAGATTGGAACCGTAAAAAGGCACCAGCTGGGCCTCGGGCGGTCTGGCCAATGAAGGCCAGACACCGGGCTCGACTATCCAACATAGCCGCCTGCACGCAGGGTATTATAGGCCGCGATCACGTCTTGCAGACGTTCTTCGCAAGCCCGATCCCCCTTGTTGAGATCCGGATGGTTCTCTTTAAGTAGGCGCTTATAGGCACGCTTCACGTCATCAGCAGTCGCAGGCAGCTTCAAGCCGAGCGTTTCAAAAGCCTTTGCCTCCAATGGACGCAACTTGCGGGTTTGGTCCTTGTGGCGAGAGCGACGCTTCATGCGTTCTGCAGCACGCTGGGCTCGGCCATTGGAAAAGCCGGTGGTTTCCCAGCTCTTGCCCATGGTTTCACCCGCTTTGTCAGTCGCATTGCCCCACGCGTTAACACCCATTTTCCAGGTTGGACGTTCGCCGGTCGCCGTGCTCGCCTTGGCGGTATCTGCGGTGTCATCATCCATGCCGGAAAAATAATTGTAGTTCTTGTTGAACTCACGGGCATGGGTTGCACAGAAATTGTGAAACTCGCGACCACCCGAGCCACGTTTGGGGGCCTTGCAGCCGCCCTTCTTGTCACACCCAGGCCACTCGCACGTTTCTTCTTGCTGTTTCTTTTTACGACGATCCGTATCAGGCTTGATACGGATAGAGTCGAACAGTTTCGAGTCGAGGTTCATGAATCTAGTCTTGTCTCCGGACGCCGGTTGTCTTTCGTGTCGGTTTCTCTAGTGTATTGTCATGGAGGCAAACTGCGCCGGACAACCAGCGCTGAAACACTCCAAGTTGCTCTTTTGGCAGCCATCTGTGCAAGAAAAGCCATACAAGGCTCTTCCAAGATGCCGCCAAGGATGACAGGATCGCAAATTGCAAATCTACAATTTGAATTTGAACTCTATTGCAAAACAGGAAAATCGTTCCCATTTGCGTAAAGATAACAAAGAGACCCAAATCACCCCAAAATCAGGAAGTGCGACAGTTCACCATTCCCAGCCATGACCGTCAAGCAGAACATCGAGAAAAAATTGAACAATCAACTTCAGCCCACAATGTTAGAGGTGATTGATGAATCAGACCTTCACATAGGTCACGAGCACGCGCGCCCCGAAGGGGAATCCCACTTCAGAGTCCGCATAGCAAGCCCTCACTTTGCAAACCTCTCTCTGGTCCAGGCCCACAGAATGGTGCATGATATTATCAAAGAAGAGCTAAAAGGTCCAATCCATGCGCTCGCGCTGGAAACCATAAAGCCCTGAAAGATGCCCAGCGGTCAAAGCCGCCCTCCTATTGCACCGGCTGCACCGGCGTGATCCGCAAGGATGTGATCCTGTTTCTTTCCTTGCGCAGCACACGGAAACGGAAATTATAGAAGGTGAAGCCCTGACCCGGTTCGGGAATCTGGCGGGCTTCATGAATGACAAGCCCGGCAATCGTCGTGGCTTCTTCATCGGGCAATTCCCAATCGAGCGCCCGGTTGAGGTCGCGTATGGGAACCGATCCATCGACCAGTATCGATCCGTCAGGCTCCTTGCGCACGCCCTTGACGTCGATATCATGCTCGTCGGCAATATCCCCCACGATTTCCTCGATGATATCTTCCAGCGTCACCAGCCCCATCACCTCTCCATATTCGTCAACAACCAGCGCGAAGTGGCTCTTGCGCTTCAGGAAGGCATTGAGCTGTGCCTTGAGGCTCGTCGTATCTGGCACATACCAAGGCTCAGATGCCACCGCGACCATATCCAGATCCTTGGCTTCGCCCTTTACTTCGGAAAGCGCCCGCAACACGTCCTTGGCGTGCAGAATGCCAATAAAATTGTCTTGCTCACCTTGCCAAAGAGGAATGCGGGTATATTGGCTCTTGAGCACCTGCTCAACGATTGATTCCGGACCGTCATCCAAGTTGATGGATTTTACACCCGTGCGATGCACCATCACGTCGGACACATCCAGCTCGGCCAGATCGAGAAGACCGCCAAAGCGGTCCCTATCCGCCTTTACAACACTTCCTTCCATATGCAGGAGGTCGACCGCACCGCGCAACTCATCTTGACCGGACTGGGCAGCATTCTCTTTTGCCTCAATGCCAAGACCTGCAATAATCCGGTTGACCACCCATTCCACCGCAGCCATCGCCGGGCCGAAAATCCTGGTGATAAAACGGACATATGGACCAACCTTCAGGGCAAAATTATCTGGATCGGATATCGCCCACGTTTTTGGCAACACTTCGGCGAAGACCAGAACCACAACAGTCATCACCAGCGTGGCATAGACGACGCCGGTTTGCCCGAAGAGATGAATAAACAGGCTGGTAGCAAGCGCAGAGGCCAGAATATTGACAAGATTGTTACCCAGCAACAGAGACCCGATCATCCGCTCCTTGATCTGCAAAAGCTGATTCACAGCTTCGGCCCCCGGCTCGCCATTTTTCTCCTTCTGATGCATACGCGCACGCGACGCCGCTGTCAGCGCCGTTTCAGAGCCGGAAAAAAAGCCCGACATCACAATCAAGATCAGTATAGCCAGAGCAATCAGCCAAAGCCCGGTAGCCATCAGTTCAGTTTCTCCTCAAGGAAAGCACGCACCGCAGCCGGCTCAACACCCTTCTCCATGAAGGATTGGCCAAGGCCACGCGTCAGAATGAAATTCAGATTACCCCGGGACACTTTCTTGTCCTGAGCGATATAGTCCATCAAAAGGTCCACTTTCGGCAACTGTCCCGGAATGTCTCTTATATGGGTAGGCAACCCCACGGCTTGCAAGTGGGCAACCACACGATCTGTCACCGCCCCATCGCAGAGCCCTAGTCGGGCTGAGAATTCATGGGCCAGAACCATGCCGATGGCCACGCCTTCTCCATGCACAATGCGCTCGGCATCATATTCCGCCATGCCTTCCAAGGCATGCCCGAATGTGTGCCCCAGATTCAAGAGCGCACGCTGGTTGGCCTCTTTTTCGTCGGCGGCCACAACATCCGCCTTGGCCTGACAGGAACGCGCAATCGCCTCTTCCCGTTCAGGGCCTCCATCAAAAATGCCCTGCCAGTTCGCTTCCAGCCACTCAAAGAAATCAGGATCATTGATGAGGCCATATTTGGCCACTTCCGCATATCCGGCTTTGAAATCGCGCGGCGTCAAGGTATCCAGAACGGCCGTATCAGCCAGCACCAGATGTGGCTGATTAAAGAGCCCGATCAGGTTTTTACCATGGCTGGTATTGATGCCCGTCTTGCCCCCGACCGAAGAATCCACTTGCGACAGCAGTGTTGTCGGCACCTGAATGAAGCGCATGCCACGGCGAATGATACCCGCCACAAAACCGGCCAGATCACCAACAACCCCGCCCCCAAGCGCAATGACGATATCGCCTCGCTCCAGCTTGCTGTCCAGCACCGCATCGGCGGCCTTCATCAGGCCCTTGTAGCTCTTGCTCTTCTCCCCCGGCTCCATGACGATGACATAAGGCTCGACACCAACTTCCCGCAAAGAGGCCTCGGCGGTATCCAGATGCAATCCGGCCACATTGGAATCGGTAATGATGACGGCTTTGGATGAGGGGAACAGCGTCTTGAATGCCTCCCCGAGGCCAGAAAGGATCGACCGCCCGATCAGGATGTCATAGCTGCGATCACCAAGATCAACCCGCACCGTTTGCTTCACACCATCTATCATTTTATTTCCTCAATCCTAAAAACAGCCCCTTAAAAGCGACCTCACAAACCAACCGACGGCCCGATAAGACTGTCACGACAGGGCTGCTCCAGATAGGCGCTTGCGCTGCGATCGCCAAAGATCTTTCATTCAGGCGCGATGCCTAACATACGCTCCGGTCAGGCCTTGTTGGCCGTTCCGGTGTGGCTCTCCAGAGCCTCGATGACGGATGTTACAATACGATCATGAGGGGCTTCTTTCGAAATCACCATAACATCGGCCGTTGCATAGACTGGGTAGCGCTCATCCATCAGACGGCGCATGACCCCTTCGGGATCGGGATCTTTGAGTAATGGACGATGGGATCTGCGCCGGACGCGCTCCATCAGCACATCGAACTCAGCCTTCAGCCAGACGGAAATGCCGCGTTCGGCAACAAGTGCCCGTGTCTCGTCATTCATCCAGGCACCACCGCCTGTGGCAATCACCTGATCGCCTTCATCAAGCAGGCGCGCAATCACGCGCTTTTCGCCATCACGGAAATGAGCTTCCCCATGCTGCGCAAAAATCTCGGCAATGGTCATATTGGCAGCAGCTTCGATCTCATGGTCGGCATCACGAAAGGGGATGGACAACCGCTTGGCAAGGCGACGTCCAATGGTTGTCTTGCCAGCACCCATAAGCCCGACAAGCACAATAGGGCGCCCACCGAGGGCTGCCACAACACGCGCTTCCCGTTCCTTGTTACCAGCTGTCTTCGTATCCGCCATATGCGTCCCTGAGGCCCGTTCACCCTGTCCCGTTAACGATCGGCCCAGATTTGCGCCGGAAAGGTCAAATCTGTCAAGCAACCATTTCAAATTCAACGCTTTCAAAGCGCTCCCGTCCCCAATTCAACCAAAATGGATTGGAAAGAAACGCCAAACAAATGACATTAACAATCTATTGATGCTAGGTTGGCATCATATTGTCGCAAAACCAAAATCAAGGATTGTTCAATGCCTAGTCTGATCAAAGCGCTTGTGTTTCTCCTCGTTCTGGGCGGACTGGTCGCGGGAGGCATTTTTGCGCTGGCCAATTTTGTGGAGCCAACACAGCGCGAAATGGTCGTCCGCATTCCATCCCGAACGATCAACTAGTCCCAGACAATTCTTCACTTGGCAATTCTTGAACTTGACGCCCCTTTAGCCGAGATACCGTCGTGACCCTGGCAAACCATCAGGCCATTCATCTCTTTCTGGATTCCATGAGCGCGGAAAAAGGCGCCTCGGGCAACACGCTCGATGCCTACCAGCGCGATCTGGATGATCTGGACAGCACACTTTCAGCCAAGAGCATTAAATTTGAAAGCTGCGGTAGTGAGCATCTGCGTGACTATCTGGCGGATTTGGCCGATCGTGATCTGGCCGCCTCCAGCGTGGCGCGCAAGATCTCGTCCATTCGACAGCTCTTCCGCTTTCTTTATCGCGACGGTTTCCGCTCTGATGATCCCTCCACTATGCTCAAGGCCCCCAAACGGTCGCGGCCATTGCCGAAAATCCTGACTGTGCAGGAAGTGGACCGCCTGATTGAAGCGGCCCGTTTCAATGCATCGCTGGAAGGCCCTACCCCGAAACGGCAAATTCGCGCCATGCGGCTTTATGTGCTGCTGGAGTTGCTCTATGCCACGGGCTTGCGCGTCTCCGAACTGGTAACGCTTCCCAGCTCTGCGGCCCATATGGACGGGCAGTTTCTCTCCATTGTCGGCAAGGGCAACAAGGAACGTCTGGTGCCTTTGTCTGAGCGGGCAAAAGAAGCCATGCGCGATTACCGTGCCATGCTCAAGGAAACTGGTGCCCCCCAAAGCGCCAGCGCCCAGCCATGGCTTTTTCCCTCATCCGGCAAGGAAGGGCACTATACCCGGCAAGCCTTCGCCCGCGAGCTGAAGGCCTTGGCAGGCGATGTTGGCCTTGATGCGGGCTCCGTTTCTCCCCATGTTCTGCGCCATGCCTTTGCCAGCCATCTGCTGCAAAATGGAGCCAACCTGCGCGCTGTGCAAAAATTATTGGGCCACAGCGATATTTCAACAACCCAAATCTATACCCATATTCTGGATGAAAGACTGATCGAGCTGGTGGAGCATCACCACCCGCTGTCTGATCACTTCGAACCGAAAGCAGAATAAATCCGGCGCGACCTATTTCCGCCATTGTCTTAATCATAGTTGTTGTTAATGGCTCAAAGCTGAGACCGAACCATGTCTGTTGCTTGACAGCCGGACCGAAAAAAGGCCAACGTGGCCGCGACATTTTATTCATGCCTCCTGATGGATCAGGACGGGCAAGAAAATGGCCCCGCTCTGCCGTTCAGAGTCTCGTCCAATGCGCATCTGCGCTGGGCAAGACAGCCAGAGCGCAAGGTGCCTTGGATACCAATAGGAAAGAAGTTGGATCAAACCCGCTATGCATAGTTATCTGGAATTCGAGAAACCCGTCGCTGATCTTGAAGGCAAAGTACAAGAGCTGCTTGTCTTGCAGGAAACCGGGGAAGCCGTAGATGTGGGCGACGAAATCAAACGTTTGCAAACCAAAGCGGACAATGCCCTCAAGGATCTCTATGCCAATCTGACCCCCTGGCACAAAACCCAGATCGCCCGCCACCCGGACCGTCCGCATTTCAATGACTATGTGTCCGGCCTGATTGAAGAGTTCACCCCATTGGCCGGTGACCGCAAATTTGCCGAAGACGAGGCCATTCAGGCCGGTTTTGGCCGCTTTCGCGGACGTCCTGTTGCCGTGATCGGGCAGGAAAAGGGCAGCGACACCGAAAGCCGCCTGCGCCATAATTTCGGCATGGCCCGCCCTGAAGGCTATCGCAAGGCGGTGCGCATCATGGAACTGGCGAACCGCTTCAACATGCCCCTCATCACCTTCGTGGATACCGCGGGGGCTTATCCCGGCATTGGCGCAGAAGAGCGTGGCCAGTCCGAAGCCATCGCCCGCTCCACTGATGCCTGTCTTGCCCTTGGCACGCCAAGCGTTGCCACCATTATAGGCGAAGGCGGTTCCGGCGGCGCCATCGCCATCGCCACGGCCAACCGTGTTTTGATGCTGGAGCATTCCATATACAGCGTCATTTCACCAGAAGGGGCGGCGTCCATTCTATGGCGTGATTCCACCCGCGCCGAAGATGCAGCCACCAATATGAAGATCACCGCGCAGGACCTGATGGACTTCAAGATCATCGACCGGATCATTTCCGAGCCTGTTGGCGGTGCTCATCGCGACAAGGAAAAGGTCATCAAGCGCGCAGGCAACATGATCGCTGATTGCCTTGCCGAATTTGACGGCTTGAGCTCAGACGACATCCGCAAACAGCGCCGCGAGAAGTTTCTGACCATCGGCACAAAGCTGTAAGCGAGACGAACCAATAGCAGGCATTCACAAGGCGGCAGATCCCATCTGCCGCCTTTTCTTTTGCGATCTGCACCAGATTTGTACCGGATCTGAGCCAGACCAGCCCTGTCCTGCGTCCGACCTGGGCCAAACCTGCGCCTGACCTCCGCATCTTCGGTTTCACGAACTTACGATCAAACCCGCCACACTCTGGCCCGATTGCCCTTGCAAGAGTCGGTAACCATCTATCAATCTGTTTTGGTTAACGTTTGGTCAAAGACTATTGCCCGGAGAATGGCTCTTTGCCAGCCTTGAGCCATCGGAACTGCTCCCGATTATGTGACCGGCTTCTCCTTGAATGAAACCGGACAGCATGGCAGAAGGGGAATAGTTGGAGCAAACAAACGTGAGTCAGGATTACTGCGTGAAAAAGCACCACCGGCATTGGGTCCGCAATATCGCTCTAGTGACAACGCTGATGGGCAGCCTTGCCTTGAGCGCTTGCAACCCTGAACTGATCGAAGATGGCAAGGCTTCGCAGCCACTGCCGATCAAGCTCAAACACGAAATCCAGAAAATCGGGTCCACCGAGGGCGCGCCGCTCTATATTCGCATCTTCAAGGAAGAAGAGGTGTTGGAGGCTTGGAAGCAGACCAAGGACGGCACCTATGCGCTTCTGAAAAGCTATCCGATCTGCGCCTATTCCGGGAAAATCGGCCCCAAGAAGAAAGAGGGAGACCGGCAGGCTCCTGAGGGATTCTACACCATCACACCGGGACAGATGAATCCGCATTCCAGCTATTATCTTTCCTTCAATATCGGCTACCCGAACAAGTTCGACCGTTCCTACGGGCGCACCGGCAAGCACCTCATGGTGCATGGCTCCTGTTCTTCGCGCGGTTGCTACGCCATGGAAGATGATCAGATTGCGGAAATCTATGCACTGGGGCGCGAAGCCTTCGAGGGCGGACAACGCTCCTTTGCCGTGCATGCCTTTCCCTTCCGCATGACGCCGGAAAATATGGCGCGCGTGCGCAACAGCGATAACTTCGCCTTCTGGCAGAATCTGAAAAATGGCTATGACCATTTCCAGATCACCCACGTGCCGCCCAAGGTGGAAGTCTGCAATCGCACCTATGTCTTCGACCCGCAAGGAGCAAAGCATTTCAACGCCTCCGCGCCTTGCCCTGATTACACGCTGGAGCCAACCCTTCTTGCCTCTTTGCAAAAACTGCGCTCGCAAGAAAATGTCCGCTTCAGCCAGGCCGTGCAGAAATTGGAAGCAGCAGACCAGAAGGCTGAAGCCAAAGCGAACAACCAAATGCTTGAAGCACAGTTGGAGGTTTTGCAGCGTAAGGAACGCATTGCCGAAGGGAAAAATCCCGATGGCTTTCTGGCAGGCCTGCTAAAAGGCAATCCGTCCTCCAGCGCCACAGCCTCTCAACCAGCTGCAACGCAGCCTCAGGAGCAGGTTGCGGCATCCAGCCAGACAGCCCAAGCCACAGCAAGCACCCCTGCGCCGACCAATGCGGGTGCTCCGACGTCTAACAGCTTCTTCGCCAAGCTCGGCTCTGCGATAAGCTCCCCGTTCAAACCCCTGACAGAGGGCGACAGCGAAAGCACGGATGAAGAGACCACCACCCTGACAACGCTGCCACAGGCACGCTGATAGACAGGGTCATGTCACATCAGCCCTTCTTTTCAAACAGGGGCTTTAAATCCGAGAATGCATACAAATAGGGGGGCTTTGCGCCCCCTATTTGTATCACATGGTACGTTGATCAGGTCACCCTGTATCCCATACGCAACCCGCCCCAATGACGCCCCTGCACATAAATCGGAGCGGAAACATCCTTCATCAGAACATAATTGCCGCCGCCCATATCCCGGCGATAGGTTTGCAGCAGGAAGGGCTCGGTATTCTTCCCGGCGGCCAGCCCAACCCGGTCATCAAAGATGCGACGGTTGCGGCAATTGGCGGCATTCCAGACAGGATCATCGCCTTGCGGCTTGGAAAAGGCCTTGTTGTGGGTTGGCAGGTAGCCGTTTTTATCGACGGCCGCCACAAAGACCACATTGTCATTCTCAGCCACAATCGGCTCCTGAAACTGTGGCATGACGCGATCGGTCATTTCGGTGAAAGGCGTCATCACCTGCTCGGGTTTGGTTCCCGGAATCGGCGTGTAGGAGGAGTCAAACAGATCAGCAAGGGAAATGCGCCCTGCTTTGACCTCTTCTTCAAAGGCCTGCCCGATCTCTCCGGCCAAACGCTGAATAGATTGGATACAGAAGGTATTTTCCGTCTCCACCCCGTCAAGGGAGGTTTCCGCGATCATCTTGTCGGACTTGGCCACAGACTGCAAAAGCCGCTTGCTGGCCTTGTTGAGACCGGAATGGGTAAGATCAAAGGCCTTGTGCACCGCATCCACATCCCCCACAAGGCTCCCAAGTGAGCTGTTATTCTCGGAGACCTGCGTTTCGATGGAAGCCGACGCCTCACGGATTGTCGAGAAGGCCTGATCCAGATCCTGTATGACGTCTTGCATCGAGGCAGTGCTGCTTTCCACCTCTCCCATGAAGCTGGTCGCTTCATCGCTGAGAGATATGAGCGCCTGTGCCTCGCTATCGAGATCGCTCAGGGTCGCCCCAATCGTCTCGGTCGCCTTGCTGGTCTGGCTGGCCAGCGCTTTCACTTCGGTTGCCACCACGGCAAACCCCTTGCCAGCCTCGCCAGCTCGGGCAGCTTCGATGGTGGCATTAAGCGCCAGAAGGTTGGTCTGTCGCGCGATTGCATCGATCACACCGGCCACATCCCGCACGGACGAAAAGGCGGTCTGCAACCCCTGCAACTGCTCGCTGATGCCGGTGATCGCCTGCATCAGTTCACCCACCTTTTCAAGCGTCGTCTCAGACATCTGGCGACTACGCCCGACATCACTGGAGGTCTGTTCGGCAATGGCAAAGGACCGGCTTGCGGAATCCAGAATCTGATCGTTGGTCTTCTGCACTTCGCTCGAAGCTGAGACCAGTTGCGACAGGGATTGGAAACAGGCTTCTGTTTCCATATTGATCATTTCGACTTCCCCGGCCACATCGGCCATATCCTGCCCCAAACCATTGAGGTCTCCCATCAGCCTGACAAGGCCAGCATTGTCTTTTGAAGATGTGTCCATCGCCTTTTCCAAGGCGTCGGCATCACCATATTGGTCTACAGAAGCATTATTCGCGCGCGTCACCATATTTTGGTTGTCTTTTGTGACCATGTTGTTTTTAGCGAAATTGAACAATTCCCGCTCCTCCCGGTGCGCTCTTGACGTTTCACATTTTATTCAAATTGCGAAATCTCAATCCGAGGTAAACAATGCTGGTTAATAAAAAAATTTACTTCTGAAAATTTACCCATATTAACATAAGGAAAAATGAATCTATATTATCTCTTCTTGCCTAAAACAAAATAGAAACCAAAAGAATGCTTCACACACCCAAGAAACAACATTTAAGAACTACTCTAGACCGAATAAAATGGCGCTTGACAGGCTTTATACGACACTATAATTGATACGTTATAACATATCAGTTACATCAAATCATACCGTTCAAGACTCCTGAAGGGCATCGCATCAGACCATGAAAAACAGAACCAAACGAACCATGCTCGCTGCCGTATCGGCTTTGTTTCTCTCGACAACCGCCTATCATGCCGCTAACGCAGCCCCAAAGGTCGCCACATCTATTGCGCCAGTCTATTCAATCACGGCAGCAATCATGAAAGATATCGGCACTCCAAGCCTGCTGATTGATCAGGCCACGTCTCCGCATTCCGCGAAACTTCGTCCTTCGGACGCCAAGGCTTTGCAAGAAGCAGACCTCGTTATTTGGATTGGTGAAAACCTGACACCAAGCCTGGAAAAACCTGTCGAAACCCTTCCTGCGAAGGCGCAGATCCTCACATTGGGCGAGCTGGATGGCCTGATCGAACTAGAGGTTAGAACCGGCGGCAATTGGGAAAAGCATGTTCACGCCCACGGAGATCACCACGATCATGAGGGACACGATCACGACCATGAGGAACACGATCATGACCACGGTGGACATGACCCTCATGTGTGGTTGGATCCGCAGAATGGCCTGACAATGGCCAAGGCCATTACAGCTGCACTCAGCAAGCTTGATGCTGAAAACGCAGACAAATATGCCGCCAACGAAAAGGCGTTTGAAGAAAAGCTGACCAGCGAGATCTCTGGCATCAAAGCAGAACTGGCCGCGATCAAGGGCAAGCCCTATATCGTGTTCCATGACGCCTATCAATATTACGAAAACCGCTTTGGCATTTCAGCCGTTGGTTCTGTGATGCTTCAGCCCGGCGTTGCTCCCGGAGCTGCGCGGGTCAAAGAAATTCGTGCAAAACTCAAGGATCTCAATGTGGTTTGCATCATGGCCGAACCGCAATTTTCCGACAAAATCCTCACCACTCTGATTGAGGGCACTGACACGAAGATCGGTCAGCTTGATCCGGTTGGCACAAATCTCGATCTTGGCCCCGATCTCTATACCAATCTGATGCGTTATAACGCTGACAAGCTAACCGAATGCTTGAAATAAGATATCCGGCAGCAATCCCGATTAAACTGATGGATATCGCCGCTATTTCCCGCTAAAGACCCTGCGGCAGCAAAGATTCGGAAAGAGAAAAGCGGGTATAAAGACCCGCTTTTCTTATATACAACCCAACGCGGCAAGCCCCTCAATCCCCATCTTTGAGGAAGTCATAGCCAAACCCGAGAATCTTGGGATCAATCGGCTCAAGCAAGGATTGGTCTTTCTTCGGATAAGGCAGCTCGTTGAGCAAATAGCGCAACATATTAAGCCGGGCGCGACGCTTGTCATTGGCGCGAATGACGATCCATGGTGAATGATCCTTGTGCGTCTCCTTGAGCATACGATTGCGGGCTTCTGTATAGTCGTCCCATTTTTCCAAAGCCTCCAGATCAATCGGCGAAAGCTTCCAATGCTTCAGCGGACTATGGCGGCGATCATGGAACCGTTTCCACTGCATTTCCCGGCCAATATTGAGCCAAAACTTAAACAGCCGCGTCCCACTGTCGCGCACCATCTTCTCAAAGCGCGGCGCATCCACAAGAAATTTCTCCGTCTGCTCAGGCGTACTGAATCCCATCACCGGCTCAACACCTGCACGGTTATACCAGGAGCGATCGAACAAAACGATTTCGCCACGCGTGGGCAGTTGCGCCGCATAGCGCTGAAAATACCATTGCCCGCGCTCGACATCGCTGGGCTTGGAAAGCGCTACAGAGCGCACATTTCTTGGGTTGGTATATTGGGTCAGCACCTTGATGCAGCCTCCCTTGCCCGCAGCATCGCGCCCTTCGAACACGCAGACAACGCGCTCACCGGTTTCTTTCACCCACTCCTGCGCCTTCACCAGCTCGATTTGCAGAGCCTCCAGTTCCTTTTCATATTTCTTGCGCTTGAGTTTGCTCTTATAGGGATACCCCCCGCTTTGCATAATTTCTTTTTCAATTTTTTCGGGAAATACCGGATCGTCCAGATCAAATGATAACGTCATCTTTTTGTCTCAACCTCTTAAATCAAGCATTTTGAATTGAAGCCTACTGCTGGGACAACCATGACACCAGTAGGGAAGTTCCAAAAAGACATATTTCCTTCATATTTGGCGTATGATTTGATTGACCAATCGAAGCAATTGAGTTCACCTTCGATTTCCATTAGACAAAAAATACACTTTGCTCAGCGGGCTCTGCCTGTTTCGTTTTTGCAAGAGGATCACTGCGTGGCACATTTCAACCCTGTTCATCGCTTCCTGATCATCGCCAATCTGACGATCTGCCTGCTCCTTGCGGCTCTCTCTGTTGCCGGTGCACAGACAACACCGACCTCTACATCCAATGGCACAGAATCTCTTATTGCCCGACTGGATCAGATTGAAGCCACTCTGTCACAGACATCTTTATCCGATAAGACCTATGCCGAACTCAGGACAGAGCTGAGCGCCATCAAAACCGAAGCAACAGCCCAGAAAGACCGTCTGGAACCCCAACTGCAGGAAGCCCAGGCCCGTTTTGATGCTCTCAAGCCAGCCACGGCTGAACAAGACAGCGAAGCGAAAACTGATTCACAATCAACGACCCTCACAGATTCCTTGCAATTGCAGCAGTCTGCAGACAATGAACAGGACGCCTCAGAAACGCCCTCTGCTGAAGCTGCCGCAGCCCCCCCGGCCATCGCTGGCACGAACAGCGAAACCGAAGAGCTAGCCAAACGACGCACCGAGCTGGAAACGCATATCTCCGAGTTGGATGCCCAGTTGAAGCTGGTCACATCAACCCTTGTGCGCGCCGAACAGCTGAGCAACCGCATAACTCTTGCCAGACAACAGCGCTTCACGAACCAGTTGCTTGAACGCAGCAACTCGATCCTCGACCCGACCCTCTGGGTAAAGGGATTGACAGGCCTTGCAACAACATGGCGCGTCACTGTTACCCTGATGTCGGATTGGGGCAGTTACCTTTCCACCAAGGGCTCCGAGCAGATCTGGCAGATACTCGCAACACTGACCTTCGTCTTCCTGCTCATTTTCGGCCCCTTGCGTATCCTGCTCTTCACCGGACTGTCGCGCCTTGCAAGCCTTGAATCGCCAACAGCCTTGCAGCGCAGCTATTTTGCCAGCTGGGCTGTGCTGGTCTATACGATTTTCCCCATTTCCATCTTTTGGGCGCTTACGCTCATTCTGAGCAACGCAAACCTGCTGCCCGGCCGCATTGAGATATTGTTCCAGCATCTGTCCTTCGTGGTCTTTGCCGGGTCTCTATCCTATGGCCTTGCGCGGGTACTGCTGGCACCGGGCCGACCAAGCTATCGCCCTCTCAATCTGGAAACAGGCGATGCGACTCGCCTCTTCAGCATTGCGCTGGCCCTGACCATCACCTTTATGGTGGAAACCCTGTTTGATGAAGTGGACGAACTGCTCTTCGCTCCGCTGGAAACCACGATATTCGTCAATGGAGTGGCATCATTCCTGGTTGCCATATTGGTTTCCCTTGGTTTGCGCATGCTGATCGCCGCACAGCCTGAGAATGATGGCACAACAGTCCTAGAAGAAGAGAAGCAGGGTGGCTTTTCCCTACCCCGCTTCATTCGTTTTCTTCAGCCTCTGATCTGGCTTATCTGCCTGATCACGGCTGCAGCGCCTATTCTGGGCTATGTCTCGCTGGGTGCCTTTGTGGCCGAACAGTTGGGGCGCTTGTTCGTTATTCTTGGCCTACTGGGTATCTTCTCGGCCCTCATAGACAATTTCCTACTGGAGCATCTTAACTCGGCGGAAGGCCCCAAGAAACGCATATCGAAGGCCATCGGCGTTTCCACCAGTGCAGTCAACCAACTCGGTGTTCTGCTGAACGGCATCGTCCGAATTTTCCTTTATATCACTGCGGCCCTACTGATCTTCACCCCGTGGGGCGTTGAATCAACCGACTTCATAACCTCGCTGCAAAATGCCATTTTCAGCGTCAAACTGGGCGATCTGACCATCTCGCCAATCAATATCGTTGGCGCACTGGTGGTCTTCATCATTGCCATCGTACTGCTCAAGAGTGTCGAACGCTGGATAGAACAGCGCTGGTTGCCTGCCACCAATCTCGATTCAGGGCTCAAAAGCTCAATCCAGACCAGCCTTGGCTATCTGGGCGTCATCATCGCTGCGATGATCTCTTTCTCCTATGTGGGGCTTGATCTTTCCAACATTGCATTGGTAGCCGGTGCCCTTTCCGTTGGTATCGGTTTTGGCTTGCAGAGCATCGTCAACAACTTCGTCTCCGGCCTTATCCTGTTGGTGGAACGTCCCATCAAGACCGGTGATTGGGTCGTCGTTGGCGCCGATCAGGGCTACATCAAGAAAATTTCCGTGCGCGCCACCAAGATCGAAACCTTCGACCGAGCCACGGTTGTTGTACCTAACTCGGAGCTGATCTCCAACCGGGTCATGAACTGGATGCATAATGGCTCCATGGGCCGCATCATCGTGCCCGTTGGCGTTTCCTATGATGCGGATCCGGACCGCGTACGCGAAATTCTGCTCGCGGTGGCCGATGCCAATGACTATGTCACCAGCTATCCGGCCCCTGTCGTCTACTTCATGGACTTCGGTGCATCCTCTCTCGATTTTGATTTGCGTTGCTATGTGCAAGACGTCAACAACTCCCTGACCGCAAAAAGCGATTTGCGTTTTGAGATTTTCCGGGCTCTGAAAGAGGCCAATATCGAAATTCCATTCCCGCAGCGCGATGTTCATGTGCGCTCGGTCACCCTTCCTGAAGAATTGAAAGCCGCCGCATCACAGCAGGCAAAAAAGCCGCGTAAAAGACGCGCGCGCCCTAAAGCCGACGAAATTGATATCGATGATGCGCAAACCATAGACACAGCAGAAGGTGACGCCGATGCGGCCGATGACTAAGACCAGAATGATGGCCGCAGCAGTGGCGACATTGCTTGTTGCAAGCTGCTCGGGCGGACCGGGGCCAAGCTCTCCGGCCATGTATGACAATCTTGGTCGAGGCGATGTCAGCGTCAACCCGCAGGAGGCGCTGAACATGATCAACGCCTACCGCAAGCGCCATGGCCTCTCCACCCTCACGTTGAGTGAAAAGCTCAACGCTGCGGCTCAGGAAGAGGCAGACGCCATGGCCAAGGCAGTCAAGGTCAGCCACGCTCTCACGCCGGATCTAACCCTCATCAAGCGCCTCAAACGAGCCAACTATGATCCGGTTCTGGCAACCGAAAATATAGGGGCAGGATATTGGACGCTCGCGGAAGCCTTTTCAGGATGGCGGGATTCTCGTCGCCATAACAAGAATATGCTCAAGGAAGGCGTGACCGAAATGGGCATAGCAACCCAGTTCAGAGGGGACGCAAAATACAAGGTCTTCTGGTCGCTCATTCTGGCCAAGCCGGATGATGGCATCAACCGCCAGCCGCTCAGTCAAACGCGCCCCAATAGCCTCTTTGCCCAATAACGGGCATTATCGTGGTTGGCATAAGCTGTGCGCAAAACGCCAGCCGCAAGTCTGCCACGCTTGTTGAGCGGAATGAATAGGAGGGCCATGGCTCTTCTCCCATCCCAAATATGCTCAGCAATCGGATGCCCACTGTCAGCAAGGCTATCAATATAATCGATCCCCGGATCGGCGATAGCCTGTCGACTTACCTCCAGAAGAATCTGAGTACCGGGGGAATAGCGCTTATAGACATCGTCCATTCCGGTCTTCCAAGTAAAAAGCCCGCGCCCAGCCCGGAAACAGAGCAGTGCGCCGATACAGCGCCGGTCAAGCGACAGCAGGTCAATCCGCACCCGATCTTCGGCGATCATCTGAGGCAAGACGGTATGAACAAAGGCATTCAACTGTGCATCAACAGCCAGCGCCGTGCGCCTGGTGGCCTTCCAACCCGAAGCTTCAACGTGCAGGAAGGTTTCTATGGCCTCATCATGATTCAGCCCATCTTGCGTCGACAGAACCTCAAGCTTGCCAAGCTCGGATAGCCTGCGCCATTGGCGTCCTGTCGTCTTGCGTCTGTTTCGGCTTAGATGCAGTCCACTATCATCTGCCGAAACAGAATCCGAAATGCAATTGAGATAAGCGCGCCGATGTTGCCGCGCCATAGGAATAGAACGAGATGCTTCGGAAAAACCTGATTGATGTACCAGCCAATTTTGTAGCCAGCCATACTCACGCGCTTCCAGCGGGAAATAGGGCCAAAGCAAAATATCAACCTTTGCTTCAGCTGCGAAACGATCCAGAGCGGCATGAAAATCCGCTTCCCCTCGCTCATACCTACCTTCTGGATTAAAGAAAGCGCCTCCAAGAGGACTGCTGCCATGAGCAAGAAACTGCGCAACAGGCATCCCGAGCGAGCCAGCATTGCGCATGCGTTGGAACGGCAGACGATATCCCCCCGATTGCACACAAGAGAGCTCACCATCAGTGAAGACCCCTTCACTGCCACGCAAAAAGACATCATCGATAAATGGATTATCAAACTGATCGATCAAGCTGGCAGTTTCTTGCGTGAGCGTCATGTGCTGGAGCATAGTCTCAAATTTCCCACAAAACTGCGGCCGTTCTGTTGGTTGGCAATCTATTGGAAATAGTCATTCTTTCAAAAATCCGTTTCTAAATAGCAAAAATTAGAAAACTTCTGACCAAATTTGAAGGCAGGCTCCTCTTCAACCATATCTCTGTCTTGCTGTATTTAGTTTATACGCAAAAACCCTAATGCAAAACACAATCCCTAAAATTTGGTTAACTGCAAACAGATCGAAAATGCGCTCTATTCTAACCAGAAAAGCCGCCGCCTGCGAGGAAAGCGCGTTCAGCTTCTGTTGTCTCCCGCCCCAATATCGCATTGCGGTGCGGAAAGCGTCCAAACTGCGCGATAATATCATAATGCTCCTGTGCGGCACTGATCGCTCCCCCGACGCCAATCCGCTTCATCCATGCCAGACAATTTTTCTGATCCTCAAGCGCCTCCGAATGCATCATCGGCATAACCGCAAACTGCTGCTCGGCTGCATCGAGATCATCCCACTTGGGCATATCAACCATCTCATAGGCCAGCCTCAGGGCGACATCATCATGAGAGAATGCCTCGGGAAGCCCACGGAAAAGGTTCCGTGAAAATTGATCAAGCAGAATGATCAGCGCCTGCTTGCCCCGAAGATCCTCTTCCCAATGCTGAAGACGCCCCGCGCGGGCATCGTCCAAAGCCAATCCGAACGCCACGCGGATGCGCATGTCAAAGGCCGCATTCTTGCTGAACCAGAGCTTCGGATCAGCAGAAAACCAGAAATTCAATACATCATGTGGTTCGGTCATATCTTGTCTCGCAAATTTATGTAAAAACGCATATAGATCTCTTGCAGAGTTGAATGAAACAGTGAAGACAAAGCAAGAGCTTTCAAAGACCGTGCCCGAGTGTGTCTTCGTGCCCTATCCCGGGCAGCCCCGCGCAAGAGGAACAGGAGCCGCAGATGAAAGATCTGGATCTTACAGGCCTCAAATGCCCCTTGCCTGTTCTGCATACTCAGAAAGCCCTCGGACAAATGCCTGCAGGCGCTCGGCTGCGCGTTGTCGCAACCGACCCCATGGCAGCGATCGATCTGCCTCATTTCTGCAATCAGAAAGGCCACAAACTGCTGGAAAGCAGCAAGGAGAGCAACGCCCTGACCTTTATCATTGAAAAGGGATCACAGGCGACAGAAAGCTGAGCTCAAGAAAAAATCATGGCTTGGCGCGCGGCAGCTGAGCCAGCTTGATCTGCGAACCCTTCTGCTGCTTGAGCGGCAGCACAGACTTGTCCCTCGGAGCATACAAAGGCAACTGAGCCAGATTTTGCGGCAGGATCACCGGCCGTTCCACCGACCGCGCCCCCGCATAGACCCGCACAGGCTCCATGAGCTTGAAGCGCGGCGAGAGATAGCTGGAGCTATATTTCACGGTCGGATTCCATTTCACCTGCCCATTGGGACAGACCTCAGAGCGCATATTGCCAGCCGAGGCGATAGGGCCGAAAGCGGCCTCCTGCGTAATCGGAACACCAGCGCCGCTGCGCATATCCTGCCGCCGGAAGCCTTCGCTTAGCAGAAAAGCGGCTGTTTCCGCGCGGATTTGTGAATTGGGAGCCCCCATGACCACCGCCAGCAACTGCCGCCCGCCACGGGTGGCCGAGGCAACGATATTATACCCCGACGCACAGACAAAGCCTGTCTTCATGCCGTTGGCACCACGGAAATGTTCCAGCAGGGTATTGTAGGAGCGCAGCACCTTCTTGCCATGCCGGATGGCCGGTATCTGGAACAGGGTGCGATATTGTGGAAACTCGACGAGAATCTGCCGCGCCACCAACGCCATATCCCGCGCCGAAGACACATGCCCCGAAGCATAAAGCCCGTTGGCATTGACGAAATGGGATGCATGCATACCAAGCCGCTGCGCCTCGGCATTCATACGCTTGGCAAAGGCAGGCTCGCTGCCAGCGACCCGCTCGGCGAGAGCGGCAGCAATATCATTAGCCGACTTGACGAGCATCATGCGCAGCGCATTGCCGACAGTGAGCTTTGTGCCCACCGGGAAACCCATTTTGGAAGGCGGATAGGAGAGCGCATGCTTTGAAACGGTCAACACACTGTCTTCAGAAATTTCACCCGCCTCGATGGCTTTAAAAATGACATAGGCCGACATCAACTTGGTCAGAGAGGCAGGATACCATTTCTTGTTGGCATCACGCTGATAAAGCACATTGCCCGTGGCCACATCCATCAGCAGCAGCGGATTGGGAGAGATCTCCAGATCCGGCAAAGTCCCCTGTCCATTGGCGGCAGCATTGGCCAGCGCGAGATGGGCATGAAAGATGCCAGCCAGCATGAGAAAGGCCAGAACAACGGGACGGCAGACCGCCCGTTTGATGGACAGACGCGGGCATCTGATGACAGAAAGGTCGATCATGAAGAAAGAGAACTCCCAAAAGCAGCGGGCAATGGCTTGGCAAATTATCCTGTCCCTTCTCTAACCCAAGATCATGGCACGAACAAGAGAGCAGCGCGCCAAAGATCCATTCTTTGGCCTCATATGACGGAGGCAAGAAAGGGTGCGAAGAAGGTTCGATTTTACAACAAAAGCGCTTGCCCCCTCCTAGCCATATGACTAATCTGCTCTCAAATGCATGGCAAACCTCATCACCATGCAGTCTTATCCAGACATAAAAATCGCCGTAAATTGACGACGTGCGAGAAGCCTCCCGGAAAAGCAAAAGGTCACTTCAATGCCTATCATCAACCGAATTGCCGAGTTTCAGAATCAGATCAAGAAAGTACGTCAGGACCTTCACGAATATCCGGAACTGCAATATGACGTCCACAAGACAACAACCCGCGTCATCGCCGAGTTGAAATCCTATGGCATTACCAACATCACCTCCGGCGTTGGCCAGTCCGGTGTTGTTGCCGTCATTCAGGGCAAGAGCAACAAGTCCGGCCGCACCATCGGCCTGCGCGCTGATATGGACGCCCTGCCGCTGCATGAGGCGACCGGCAAACCTTACGCCTCCAAGGTTGAAGGCAAAATGCATGCCTGTGGCCATGATGGACACACCTCCATGCTGCTGGCGGCTGCCAAATATCTGCAGGAAACCCGCAACTTTGATGGCGAAGTGGTGCTCATCTTCCAGCCTGCCGAAGAAGGGGGCGGCGGCGCCCGTGCCATGGTGGAAGACGGTTTGATGGACCGCTGGAACATCGAACAGGTCTATGGCATGCACAACTGGCCCGGCGTGCCTGCCGGTACGTTCCAGATTCGTCCCGGCTCACTGATGGCATCGGCCGACCGCATTTATATCAATGTTGAAGGCAGTGGCGGGCATGCAGCCAAGCCGCATGAATGCATCGACACGGTGGTGGTCATTTCCGCCATCATTCAGGCCATTCAGACCATCGCCAGCCGCAATGTCGACCCGCAAGATTCCATCGTCATTTCCCTTTGCCATGTCGAAGCAGGTTTTACCGACAACGTCATCCCGCAAACCGGCCTGATTGAGGGGACCGTCCGCACGCTAAATCCTGAAACTCGCGCCTTGGCTGAAAAGCGCCTGAAGGAAATAGTCGAAGGCACTGCGGCTATTTATGGCGCCAAGGCGAGCCTCAATTACAAGCGCGATTATCCAGTGACCGTCAACCATGCGGCCCAGACAGAAACTGCCGTCAAGGTCGCCAAGTCCATCGCGGGAGCGGACAAGGTGGTTGATGACGTGGTTGCCACCATGGGCGCTGAAGATTTCTCCTTCATGCTGCAAGAACGCCCCGGAGCCTTCATCTTTATCGGCAACGGCGACTCTGCTCCGCTTCATCACCCCAACTATGATTTCAATGATGAAGTCATTCCGGTTGGCGCTTCCTACTGGGCCAAACTGGTCGAAGAGCTGCTGCCAGCTTAAAGCAAGTCATTTGAAAGAGCCGGTGCCTTACGCCCGGCTCTTTTTTCAACGCAGTACACCCCAAAATACCCAACGCAAAAGAGACAATCGCCTTTGCTGGAAACCTTGCCCCTTTTTGCCCATACCCAGCTTACAGAGGTGACGCTCTGGGGGCTCATCATTGCGAGCTTCTTCACATCTGCCTTCACGGCCGCCTTTGGCATTGGCGGCGGCGTGACCCTTCTGGCGATTTTAGGCATGGTCATTCCTGTAACCACGCTCATTCCCGTGCATGGCACAGTGCAGATGGGGTCCAACGCCGGGCGTGCATGGCATCTGCGAAACCATATCCATTGGCGTCTGATTGGGCTTATTGCGCTGGGCGCTATTGTCGGCACCCTTCTTGGGTCTCAGATCGTCATCGCCCTACCCGATGCCCTTCTCAAGATCATTCTTGCCCTGTTCGTTCTGGCTATCACCTGGCTGCCCACACCAAGGCGGGTGAAAAGCGGAGATCGCACTGTTGGAGTTGGTGCTTTTATCGCTTCTCTGGCAGGCATGTTTGTGGGCGCCACCGGGCCACTGCTTGCTGCCCTCATTTCCGGCAGGATCGCCAACCGGCAAGGGGTCGTTGCCACTCATGCCGCAGCCATGACACTCTCCCACGCCTTGAAGATCATCGCCTTCGGTTTTATCGGCTTTGCCTATACCAATTGGTTGGGCCTTATCGGCGCCATGATCCTGTCTGGATATCTGGGCACCCGCACCGGCAGCAAACTTCTCCATGTCATGGATGAGGCGCTGTTTCGCAAGATTTTCAGAGTGATCATCACGGCGCTGGCGCTGCTCATGCTTTTGGGCGCAGCCCGAAGCGTGCTGTGACATCCCCCATCAGAGCGTGTTCAATCTCATCGGCCAGCGCCAATTCCTGTTGCCGATTGCCCCGACCATAATTCTCAAAACGGGTCACGATGCGACCCGGCGCGGATGTCAGCAACAAGATTTCATCGGCCAGCGCCACAGCATGGCGGGCATCATGGGTCACCATCAACAGGCCCATTCCGAGTGCATCAACATGATGACACAACAGCGCCTGCATCTGCTGGACCAAACTGAAATCAAGCCCGTGGAATGGCTCGTCCAACAGCAGCATATCCGGTTCGACAACGAGCGCCCGCGCCAGCGAAACCCGTTGACGCATACCGCCCGAAAGCTGATGGGGAAATTGCCGATAATGCTCCTCAGGCAACTCCACGGCCTTCAGCATAGCCGCCGCCTTTTCCTCCCGCTCACGACGAGCAGCAACCTGCCCCTTCAAGGCAAAAGCCACATTGTCGATGGCCGTCCGCCATGGCAACAACAAGGGCTCTTGAAACATCACTGAAAGACGCTGCTCGGCGCAGACAATCCGGCCAGCATCGGGCTTCAAAAGTCCAAGCATCAGAGACAACAAAGTTGTCTTGCCACATCCAGAAGGCCCCATAAGCGCCACCACTCCCTGTGCTGAGCAGGTCAGCGATATATCCGCCAGCACCGGTTGGGAGCCATAGGCAAAATGGACATTCTCGATAGAGAGCAGATTATCCCCCATGCCTGCCCCCTTCTTCCTGCCTGCGCCAGACATGCATGCGCTCGCGCACGAGGCGCAGCAGCAGATGGTCAAGCACAATCAGGATAAAGACGACAACAACCACCCACGCCAGCAATTGGGCCGTATCCACCCGCGCCCGCGCCGCTGCGATGCCATCGCCGATGCCACCCGAGCCAGAGAGCAACTCGGCCATAATGGAAACTTTCCATGACATGGCCAGCGTTGTGGCCAGCGCCGGATAGAGATAGGCCAGCATATGAGGCCCATAGACATCGCTTACCATCGCCCGTGGTGGCGTATGGAAGGCGCGAGCCATCCGCGCCAGATCCCCATCAAGGCTACGCACAGCTTGCAAGGCGGCAGCGAAGATCATCGGCGCGGTCGCCACGGCAACCGTAAAGACCACCGCCCACCGGCCACCAAACCACAGGAGCGCCAACACGATCCACGCGATCGCCGGAATGCCGAGAAGGATGATGGACACCGGCTGCAAAACAAAACGCACATCCTTGAAGCGACCGGCCATGCCTCCTGCCATCACACCCATCACGACACTGATGCACCAGCCTGCAAGCGCATTGAAGGCCGTGGCCTGAACTGCGGCCACTACCTCCCCTGCCCTGATCATCTGGCCAAGCATAACAAAGGTTTCGCCGACGCCGGGCAGCACGAGCGAGCCATAGGCAACATGGCCCACCTGCCATAGCGTCAGCATTCCCCCGACGCCGACAGCAAACAGCAGGCCCCGCCTCAAATATCCGGAACTTTGTCGATCACGCTTGGCCACCCGTTACCCCCAGTAAAAATCCGGCGTCGGCTTCCTACCACCAACGATGCCCGGATCAAGGCTCATCAGATGCTCAAAATAAAGCTCGATATCCGCGCGCGCCTCTTTGGCTGACTGCACATCCAGATGCACATAGGGCAGAGACTGGGCGATCACCGGCGCAGGCAGGGGAAGAGATTGCGCAGCCAGCTTACCTGCAGCATCCCAGTTGGCCTTTATCCACTCGCCCGCCTCGACGCAGGCCTGATGCACGGCGGCAACGACCTCCGGCTTCTCTTCAAGAAAGGCAGGGTTGACCGCCAACCCCACCTGCGGAATGCGCGGCCCTCGCCCCGTGTGAGCGCCGTAAACCTTAGTGATATCAATGGCTCGATAAAGAGGCAGCCCGGCTTTTTTGGCCCGAAACAGCGCCGCAGTCGATGCGGGTTCATGCAACACGGCCACATCGCCGCGCCCTGAGAGATAAAGCGGCACCGCTTCCCCCGGCGAGCCGACATAATCCAGCGTCACATCCTTGTTCGGGTCCAGTCCAGCCCACATAAGCACAAGACGAAACAACAAATCGGGCGCTTCATTCTTGTTGGACAGCAAAACCCGCTTGCCCGCCAGATCCTCAATTCTGGTTATGCCCTCGTCGCGGGCCATCACATAGAGCACACCCCATGTCACCACATTGAGCATCACCGTGCCTGCGCCGCGATTGAAGAAATTGGCAGCAGCATAGGTGGAGGTCGCAAACAGCTTGAAGTCGCCAGAGGCAATGCCCGCCCGCATCTGGTCGGTGCTTTTCCAAACATCAAACCGCAAATCCGGCGCAATCCCCTCCAAAGCACCAGAGGCCACTGCACGGGCGAAGACGGCAGAAGGAGAGGCAGGAATGCCCCACAAGGTTAGACTGCCACCAGAAGCCGCATTGGCCGACAGGCCGCCCAGAGAGAAAGGCGCCCCGGCAACAGCCAAGCCAGCCGCCCATTTGAGCAAAGAACGCCGATCAACTTGCATGTCCGACGGTAAAAACATCTCTATTCTCCCTTTTTCCTCAAGCTGCTCCACACCGACTAGAACACCACTAAAATCCAAAGAGAAGAACAGAATTCAAAGCAAAATTTCGCCAACTGATCCCAAAGGATCATATTCAACAAGTCTTTTTTGTTTACAGAACTAAAGTATAAAATATATACAACAAGGTCAAAATGCATCAATTCTCGGTATTAGTACCGCGACAAAACAACATATTAGAAATGATTTACAATTTTCCGTAAAGCACTCAATCTAATCGCCTTTTCAAACAAATTGGATTTTATAAAAAGAATTGCCAAATATTTCACGCATTGAATTAAACATATCCAACCCAAAATCACATTCGTTGCTTTGTAGCAGTTTGACTTACCGCAAGATTTTTACCCTTTTCTGACCGAACATGGGCCAAAACAAGAAAACGGCTTTGTCCAAAGGGTGGATCTACGACGAAGGCGCCAAATCAGCTGCGGAAGAGTTTGCTGTCATACTCCGCAACTGAGCCTGGATGCCTTCCTGTTTACGTTGGTTATTCTACGCGACGGGGGTCACTGTGGCACAAGTGGTGTATGGCGTTTGGGATGGGGTTGTTCATGATGCACGGCGCGATTTGCCCGGCAAGGACACGCCACTCGCAGCCTTGCGAAATTTCGACGAATTTGACGAGGGAAATGCAGTCCGTGCCTTTTTTGCGGACAGGGGCTTTTTCGTCTTTGATGAGAGCGTCAGTCTGGTCGACGGGCTTTTTCATTATATCAACAAGGCTGCAGAACAATCCTGCGGTGCCTGCACGCCCTGCCGCATGGGCACAGTGCTGATACGGGACGCGCTGGACAAGATGCGCCGCGGGCTGGATTCCCCGCTCGATTTCGATGATATCGAAATGCTGGCTGACCAAATGAAGGAAACCTCCCTCTGTGGTCTGGGACAGACCTGCTGCATCGCCCTGTTGGAGGTCATCCATCACTTCCGCGAGCAAATCGAGAAGGAAGTGGCCAATCATATGCCCATCCGCGCTCAGCATGGCATGGCCTATATGACAGCTCCCTGCATCGAGGCTTGCCCCTCCAAGGTCAATGTGCCGCGCTATATCGACTATATCCGCGATGGCAAACCGGAAAACTCACTGGGTGTGTTGCTACAGAAATACCCCATGGCAGCCACCTGTGGCCGTGTCTGTGTGCGCTATTGCGAGCAGGCCTGCCGACGCAAATTCGTGGACGAGGCAGTGGGCATCAAAACCCTCAAGCGCTTTGTTGCGGACCAGCAGAAAGGGCCGCATGCCCTCAAATTCACCCGGGAAATGATCCAGAAGCCCCTCGCCGATGGCATGAAGGTCGCCGTCATTGGTGCCGGACCGGCAGGCATTTCCTGTGCCTATCATCTGCTGCTGCATGGCTATCATGTGGATGTGTTTGAAAAGCAGGATAAAGCCGGCGGCATGGCCCAGATCGGCATTCCCAACTATCGCCTGCCCAAAGATACCCTCGCCATGGAAACCGACATCATCGTTGATCTGGGGGGACGTTTCCTGTTTGGCCAGCAATTGGGAGCCGACTTCACCATCGACGATCTGTTCCAGCGCGGTTACAAGGCGGTCTTCCTTGGCCTTGGCTGTCAGGAAGGCACCATGTTGGGCCTCAAGAATGAAGAACAGGTGCGCGAAGGCTATTTCACCGGCATCGATTTCCTGCTCAAAGTACATGACCATGTGGATGGCATTAACACCTTCCAGCTCAAGGGCGATGTGGTGGTCGTCGGTGGCGGCAACGTTGCCATGGACTGCGTCCGCTCGGCGGTCCGCCTTGGTGCCGACAATGCTCACCTCATCTATCGCCGCACCCGCGATGCCATGCCTGCCGACACTGAAGAGGTGGAAGAAGCAGAGAAGGAAGATATCGACTTCCACACCCTTTGCACACCGACCCGCATTATCAGCGAGAATGGCAAGATTATCGGCATTGAACTGGTTGAGATGGAAGAAACCGAGCCGGACGAAAGCGGTCGCCGAAACGTGCGCCCCATCCCCGGCACGGAACATGTCATGGCCTGCTCAACGGTCATTGCCGCCATCGGCCAGCAGGTGGAAAGTCAGGAACGCATTGCCGAGGAAGGCATCGACTTCAACCATTGGAAATGCGTGGAAGCGGACAAGTCCCTGACCACCTCCCGACCTGGCGTCTTTGCCGGAGGGGACTGCGTTACCGGCCCCTCCACCCTCATCTACGCCATGTCGGCAGGGTTGAAGGCCGCACGCAGCATCGACGACTGGATCCAGTTCGGCACGCCGCGCTTCTTCAAGCGCTCTCGGATGCGCGAGCTGATCAACGAGAATGCCTTCCTCGCCAATGACGCCGTAGAAACGCCGGTGCGCAATGGCTATCGCGTGCATAATCCGGCGCTTGATCCGGATTTGCGCAAGAAAATGTTCGGCGAGGTGGAACAGACCATCAGTCTGGAAGACGCCTATACCGAGGCGCAACGCTGCATGCGCTGCTATCGCCTCTATTCCGTCATCACCAAGCATTCCATCCCCGAAGGAGCGGCCTGAGCCATGTGCACCACTGAGCCCATCAGCTATGCCGGACGCGATCCTGCCGAGGCAACCATCAAGCTTCAGATCAACAACAAACAATGCATGGCCTTTCCCAACGAGACCATCCTGTCCTGTGCGCGACGCCACGATATCTACATCCCAACCCTGTGCGAGCTGGATGATATCGATCACACGCCGGGCACATGCCGCGTCTGCGTCGTGGAAATCACCCATTCAAAACACAATGGCGCGCAGATCGTCACCTCTTGCAACACTCCGGTGCGCGAAGGGATGACCGTCCAGACACGCTCCAAAAAAGCGCGCGACATGCAGAAGCTGCAGGTCGAGCTGCTAATGGCAGACCATCTGCAGGACTGCGCCACCTGTATCCGTCATGGTGATTGCGAGTTGCAGGACGTGGCCCAATATGTGGGCCTGACGGAAAACCGCTTCTTTGACCGGCTTCTGGCAGAGAGCCGCCCGGTGGACGAAGCCTCCACATCCATGATCCGCGACATGCGTCGCTGTATCCGCTGTCAACGCTGCGTTGCCATTTGTCGCGATCATCAGGGCATTGATGCCCTCGTCATGGAAGGCACCGGCAATGACCGCGTCGTTGCCCTGCGCGATGGCACCGATCCTCTGAGCAATATCTGCGTCTCCTGCGGACAATGCGTTCTGGTCTGCCCCACCGGGGCGCTGGGCGAGAGAGACGAAATCGACAAGGCACTTGATTATATCTGTGATCCGGACATCACAACGGTGGTCCAGTTTGCGCCAGCCGTGCGCGTTGCCTTTGGCGAAGAATTCGGCATGCCAGCGGGCACCAATGTGGAAGGTCAGGTGATTGCCGCCTGCCGCAAGATCGGCGTCGATATCGTGCTCGACACAAATTTCGCCGCTGACGTCGTCATCATGGAAGAAGGCACCGAGCTGCTCGGCCGCCTCAAGGAGGGCCGCAAGCCAACCTTTACCTCTTGCTGCCCGGCATGGATCAATTTTGCCGAAACCCACTATCCCGATATCCTGCCCCTGCTGTCGTCAACCAAATCACCCCAACAGGTGCTTTCGACCATTGCCAAGGCTTACCTACCGGAAAAACAGGATATTGCCGCCGACAAGATCCGTGTCATCTCCATCATGCCCTGCATCGCCAAAAAAGACGAAGCAGCCCGCCCGCAATTGGGTGAAGCAGGCAAGCAGGATACCGACGTCGTGCTGACCACCCGAGAATTCGCTCGCCTTTTGCGCCGCGAAGGGATCGACCTCAAGACCATCAAGCCTTCCAGCTTCGACAACCCGTATATGAGCGAATATTCTGGCGCTGCCGCCATCTTCGGCACCACGGGCGGCGTCATGGAAGCAGCCGTGCGCACCATCTATTCTGTCGTCAACGGCAAGGAGCTCGACAAAGTGGAGCTTACCCAGCTGCGTGGCTTTGAAGGAGTGCGCGAAGCAACAGTCAATCTGGGAGGCCCAATCGGCGAGGTCAAGGTGGCCATGGTCCATGGGCTGGGTGACACGCGCAAGCTGGTGGAAATGGTCCGCTCTGGTGAAGCCGATTATGACTTTATCGAGGTCATGGCCTGTCCGGGGGGCTGCGTCGATGGCGGCGGCTCCCTGCGCTCCAAGAAAGCCTATCTGCCGCTGGCCATGGCGCGGCGGGAAACCATCTATAATGTCGACCGGAAAACCAACGTGCGCCAGTCGCACAAGAATATGCAGGTGCAGGCCCTTTACAGGGATTTTCTGCAAGCGCCAAACTCGGAAAAAGCCCATCACCTGCTGCATACGCACTATGAGGATCGCCGCAAGGACCTTCAGCATACGGTGAAGGAAATCTGGGACAATCTGTCCATGAGCTCGGTTCTCTATTAGAGGGCAGAACTAGAACATCAAAACGGGTCGGGTCTGCGCATCAGGGCAGGTCCGATCCCCGCTCCTGCAAGAGATCGACATTGAGCGGAATCCGACAGCTGATTTCAAGATTGCGGTTCGCGTGGACAACCGTCCAATCTCCCCCCCAAAAAATCTGCAGTATACACCACCGTCCTCATCGGTCATCACAATAGCCCTCGATACCGTGAAAAATCAGCACCAAACAACCTTAAGATGTATAGACATATTTAACTATGGTTAATTTGGTGTTAATCTCTCCTCTAAGTTTCGGATATGTCTAGATAAAACTGATCCTTTATATTGATTATAAAAGTCATCGATCAATGGTCATCAGCCGAGCGCAGGGCGACCTTGCATCGAGAACCGTGTTTTTCATTCCTTGGGGGAGGATTGATCATGAGTAAAGATACTGATTCCGAACAGCTTTCGGCGACACCGGACCAAGAAGCGCTCGAACAGAAAGAGCAGGACGGGGCAGCCCCTTCGGAAAGCACCAAAGCAGATGCATCTGAACAAATATCGCATGCGCCCGCAGAAGAAACAGTTCCGGACGATCCGCAAACAGAGCCCCGTCAAACAGACAATCCGATTCGCATCGTTGCGATCGGCGCGTCAGCAGGTGGGTTGGAGCCGATCGAGCAGTTTTTTGATGCCTTACCCACAGACCCCAATGTGGCATTTGTCATCATTCAACACCTCTCTCCCAACTTCCAGTCGATGATGGATCAGTTGATCGCCCGCCACACGCATATGCGCATCGTCCATGCGGAAGATCAGATGGCAATCGAACCCAACGTCATTTATCTCAATCCGCCCCGAACCGAACTCCTGATAAAGAATGGCAAACTCTCGGCAACCGCCTATCCCGACAATGATATGCTGAGCCTACCCATCGATGCCTTTTTCACCTCTCTGGCCAAGGAAGAGGGCGAGCATGCCATCGGGATTGTCCTGTCGGGAACAGGATCGGACAGTACCAGAGGCAGCTTGCAGATCGTACAACATGGGGGCGTTGTCATCGCGCAAGAACCCTCCACGGCCAAGTTCGACTCCATGCCCCGCAAGGTCATCGACACCATCAACACGGCTTATGTTGCAGATGTGAAGGACATGCCGGAAATCCTTCGAGCGGTGATCAGTGGCTCAGAGGTTCCCCGCCCGGAACCGGAAGCCATAGATGCGAACAATCCTGAATCCCGCATTCTGGCCATCCTGCAAAAATCCTACGGCACGGATTTCACCTTCTACAAGAACGCCACCATCCATCGCAGAATTCAGCGCCGCGCTTTGCTCAAGCGAGAGGCCAGCCTCGACAAATATTGCGAGAGCCTGCTATTCGACAAAGAAGAGATGGACATCCTTTATTGTGACCTGCTGATTGGGGTCACCGAATTTTTCCGCGACAAGGAAGCCTTCGAGGCACTCAAGTCCAAGGTTCTGCCCGAACTTGTTGCAACGATGACTGCGGAGAGACAAATCCGGATCTGGGTTCCCGGCTGTGCAACCGGTGAGGAAGCCTATTCCATCGCCATACTGGTGAGCGAAATCGCCAAGCGCAACGGCATCACGCCCAACCTCAAAATATTTGCAACCGACATCCATTTCAGATCCCTCGAAATCGCGGCAGAAGGAAGCTACAACGCCGAGAGCGTTGCTCATATTCCAGAGACATTGCTCAAGACCTATTTTGATTTTGTCGACAACCGCTATCAGGTGAAGAAAAGCCTCCGGCGCAAGGTCGTCTTCTCGACGCAAAATCTGCTCAAAGACCCGCCCTTTACCAAGATAGATCTGGTTACCTGTCGAAATTTATTGATTTATTTCAATGAATTGGCCCAGCGCAAGGTGTTGTCACTGTTCCATTTTGCCCTCAAGGAGAAAGGACACCTTTTTCTGGGGTCAAGCGAAACCGTGGGCCATCTGGATGAAGAATTTGCCTCCATCGACAAGAGATGGCGCATCTTCCAGAAAAAACGCAACAGCCAGATCCGTGATGCGGCCTTCTTGATGCCCGCCTCGTCACGCTCAAAAGAGGGCACGGAAAATGGCCTTTCCCTAAGAGAAACGCGCTCTCACAATCTGGCGGCTGCCAAAAAGGAAAGTCTCACCCGCCAAGCCCTCTATGGCGCCTATGACAGGTTGCTAGAGCGGTATGCGCCGACAGGGTTCCTGATCAATGACCTTGGCGAATTGATGCATATCTTTGGCAATGCGGACAAATTCCTGCAGGTCCGCAAGGGGTTGTTCAGCAATCGCATCACGGAACTGGTACAGTCGGATCTCAAACTCGCGATCACGTCTGGCATCGAACGCGCCATGACGATCAACCACGAACCAGACTTCGAGCGCTCCGTCCAGATCAAGGATTCCGAAGACAATCTGACCCGTCTGACCATCCGGGTTACCAAGATCCTGAATGTGGAAAGCCACAGTGTTTTCCTGCTGATCACACTGGAAGAGAGGAAATCAACGCTTTCCGAGCGAACAATCAAAGACAGCAACGCCCCCATATTGGAACATGAAGAGATCTATCTCAGCCGCATTGCCGAACTGGAAAATGAACTTCGCTCGACGGGTGAAAGCCTTCAGACCACCATCGAAGAGCTGGAAACGAGCAACGAGGAACTGCAAGCGACAAACGAAGAACTGACCGCCTCCAACGAGGAACTGCAAAGCACCAACGAAGAACTGCATTCGGTCAACGAAGAGCTCTATACAGTCAGCGCCGAGCATCAACGCAAGATTGTTGAACTGACAGAAATGACGGATGACATGGAGAATCTGCTGCGCAGCACGCAGATCGGGACCATCTTTCTTGATGAAGAGGCAAAAATCCGTCGCTTCACACCAGCCTCGACAAAAGCCTTCAACCTGATGCCCCATGACGTGGGCCGCCCCATCGGCCATGTCACTTGCCGTTTTGACAGCACCGATTTGCTGGCCCACACGCTGGAAACCATCACCAGAGGCACCGAACATTCAAGAGAAGTCGAGTGCGATGGCGTAAGCTACATGTTGAATATTTTGCCCTACAAGACCGAACTGGAAACCATCACCGGCGCCGTCATTACCGTGTTTGAAATCGATGAATTGAAGCGCGCGCAGGAGCGCGTGAAACAAGAACGCGAATTCTACAAAACCGTCGTCGATCTACAGAGCGACCTCATCTGCCGCTTCAAGCCGGACACGACCATAACATACGCCAACAGTGCCTTTCATGCCTTCTTCAACATCGATCCGGACGCCATAAAGGGCACCCTTTTCAAAAATCTTTTGAAAACCCCGCAAAAGGAAGATCTGGTCAACGCGATTGAAAATCTGGAGCAGGATGTCTCCATTGAATGGGAGTTCAAACAGGCAGACAAGTCCAGCAAATGGCTGCAATGCCGCTTCAACATCCTGCGAGACGAGCATGGAGCGATTTTCGAGATACAGGCGGTCTTGCACAATGTGACGGAGATTGTCGAACGGGAAAATCTGATCAGCGAGTTCAACCGCATAGCGGCGAGCACCAATCTTGACCTCAACGACAAGATCGAGCGCATTCTGACCCGCGTATCCGAGGTTTCAAGGCTACCTGCTGCGCTGAAAATAAGTTTCGAAAATCAGCAGATCGAAGTCGACACCATTATCGGGATGAAAAAGGGCAAGCTCTCGGTTGGGCAGACCTTCTCAACCCCGTGCGCTTCTTGCCAGCATGCTCTGACCTCTGATGAGGACATACCCTATAGGGATTATTTCATCGCCTGCATTGTCCGAACCACAGACATATTCCATTCCAAAGGCTATCAAACGGTCATTGGCGCACCGACCATGAGCAATGGCGAGGCCAACGGAGCCATACTATTTGCCTCGAAATTCCCCATCAGCAAAAGCTATCTTGAGAATTACCAGCCGATAGTCGACCGCATCGCCGACTGGATTGGCTATGAGTTGTTTCGCAGGGACCAGCAAGAGAAGCTGGAAATGCTCAACAACATGTTCATGGAAGAAGAGGAACGCTTCCGCAAGCTCTATATGGAAACTCCGGTCATCATGCATTCCCTCGACAAGGATGGCATTATTGTTGAGGCCAATGAAGAATGGCTCACAACGCTGGGCTATGAACGCGAGGAAGTCATTGGCCACCATTGGGAAGAATTCATGACGGAGGCCTCAACGCAATATGCCTATGAGGTGGTATTGCCTCAGACCACCCAAATTAAGCAGGCCGACAATATTCCTTTCCAGATGGTCAAAAAGGACGGAGACATCATAGATGTAGAAATGTCGACCATCATCGTCGCAGACGGCAAAGGCGTTGAACAGACGCGCACCGTGCTGGCCGATGTGTCCGACAGGGTGCGAGCGGAAAAGGAACTCGAAGCGCACAATCAGGAACTCAAGCTGATCAACGAGAATCTCAATCAGTTCACCCATATCATCAGTCACGATTTGGCAGGGCCGCTTCGCGCCATCCAGCACACCGCCACATGGATCGAGGAAGATCTCGACGAAAATACCCAAAACGAGATCCAGGAGCATATCGACCGGCTGAAGGACCAGATTTCGCATCTGGGCAGCCTGATCGCAGATCTTTCAGATTACTCCAAAGCCGGTTCGAATGTTCAGGAGGCTGAAGAAATCAATCTGACCATCAATCTGCAAAGCATCTTCGATATCGTGGACCGCAGCGACGCCATCCGCTTTGAAACCAGCCTGCCACAGGAGAGCATTCACACCTACCGTGCGCCCCTGTTGCTCGTGCTGCGCAACCTGATTGAAAACGCCATCAAATATCACGACAAGGACAATGGCGTGGTGAAGGTTTGGCAGGAAGATCTGGGCGATGCATGGGCCTTTGCTGTCTCCGATGATGGACCGGGCATCGACCCCAAGCATCACGGCAAGATCCTGCTCCCCTTCAGGAAGCTGGAACGCAAGGACAAGGTTCCCGGAAACGGCATGGGACTGGCATTGGTCAAGAAAGCCATTGAGTCCGTAGGCGGAACGCTGACAATCCTCTCGGATCCTTCCATGGAGCCGGGCACGACATTTCGTTTCACCTGGCCCAAACAAGGAAAATAGCCTCCCCGCCAGCAACATTCAGGATGGCAAGCGGATGATTTCGCAAAAATCGAACAGCAACTGCATGGAGCGCGCCATCTTGGCGGGCTCCATTTCCTTGACGATATAGCCGGACGCGAAATGCTGATAGGCAAGATTGACATCTTCTGCCAGATTTGAGCTGGAAATGACAAAGATGATGCTGTCTCTCAAAGCGGCATCTTCCCTGATTTCATCAAGAAATTCATAGCCCGACATGCCCGGCATGTTGAGATCGGACAAGATGACGAACGGTCGCTCAATCTCTCCGCCACGCAACATCTCCAGCGCCTCCGCCCCGTCACGGGCATTGACAAGCGCGATGTTGCCACCATGCTTTGCCAGCGCACGCGTGACCAGAAAAACATCCGCCTGATCGTCTTCAATCAGAAACAGGGTCGCCTTGCTGTCATCTTGTGAAGCCAATGGCCGGGGTTCTTTCACGCTTGATCTTGGGACAGACACAGGGAAACACAGGTTCCCTCACCCGGCATACTCTCTATGAGAACCTTTCCACCATGCCCATCCATGATTTTCTCAACAATCGGCAGCCCGAGCCCCGTTCCCTCCTGAGCCAACTCGGCAGAGGGTTGCACGCGTCCGTAAGGTTTGCGTGCCAATGCGATCTCTTCAGCGCTCATTCCCGGTCCGTTATCCCTGACCGTAATCTCACAGCCACGCGATGTCGTAGCCAGCGCCACATCGATCCGGCCATGCGCCGGGGTATATTTGATCGCATTGGACAGAATATTCACCAGCGCCTGGGTCATCAAAGATCGATGGCAGCGCGCTCGGAGTCTTTCTTCAGGCACATGCACACCGAGCTCCATCCCCTTGTCTGAAGCAAAGAATTGAACCAGTTCAACAGCTCTTGCGATCACTTCATCGAGATAGACGTCTTCAAGCTGCTGTTTGACCGTTTCAAGCGCATTGCCATTCTGCAGCATCAGATTGTTGATGACTTCGAGCAGATGCAAACCGCCGGTATGGATTTTGGTGGCAAATTTTTGATATTCATCAGGCACTTGCAGATTGAGACTGTTGCCCAAAATCATTTCCGAATAACCCAGTATGGCATTCAGAGGCGTACGCAAATCATGCCCCATGGTGGCATAAAAGCGATCCTTGGCTTCATTGGCCTTCTTGAGATTGTCTATGGTTTGCTGCAGCTGCTGTTCCAATCGATGGGTATGGCGTGCGCTGCGAATGGTCGCCTCCAGCAACACAGGCGTCAGCTGGTTTTTGTTGATACAGTGCCGGGCCCCTGCCTTGAGCGCGATTTTCTGCACGTCTTCTCCGGGCATCCCGGTCAGCAAAATGACAACCGAATTGGAATTGATGTCCCCGAAGGCATTGATCGCAGCCACCCCCGTTTCCACGCCAATCCAGAAATCCACCAGCACGACGTCATAATGCGTCTTTCTAGCGGCAATCACCGCATCGGACACAGACGTCACCCAGTCCAGATCCACCCTGTAGGAATCCAGATAGAGAAGCGCCTTCTTGGTGATCAGGAAGTCGGTCTCGTCATCTTCCAGCACCAACACACGAAGCGTCTTTTCAATCGGAAGCTGCTCCTCCGAGAACATATCGACAGAAGCAGCCTCACTTAACGCCTCACTCGATGGTACGCCCCCAAGATCCCATTCCTCCAAGTGCATGGCTAACCCCCTGTCAGCAACACTGCCTTATCACCGGAAACTACAAATAAAGACAAGTTTAGAATCAATTCAGTTATTAACAAATAATTAACATGAATATATTTTTAAATCAAACAACTATTGTATTTCAAAAAATCCATTGCCCAAATCATTAAACAGCACTGAACAAAAACGCTGATTTACAAATAAAAGAACAGAAAAAGCGCCAGATAGTCAAAATCTATTTACCTATACTTGAACATCAACAGCCGCCCCAGAACTCATCTCATTAGCACTTGAATTGTGGTAGCTATTCCCCTTTCCTTTCCGACAAAGCGCATACACAAACGCAAAAAACCACCCGACCATTAAAGGTCTGAGTGGTTTTGATAGTCCATAAACTATATGGTGCCCCTGGCCCGACTCGAACGGGCACTCCGGTGAAGGAAACGGATTTTGAATCCGTCGCGTCTACCAGTTCCGCCACAGGGGCTATTTGAGGGCCGAATATAGAAGCAAAATCTGTCCCGTCAACTCATAACCGTCATAAATTTCTCATAGTCAACACGAATTGACACTTGTTTTCCCCTTCCGATATGAACGCGACTGGTATAAGCACGTGCGAGCACTTACTTTTAGGCTTCGACTTATCAAGAGAATGAGGGCGCCAACCTTCTTCGACACAGTGCCTCCTTCTAAAAGCAGAGGGTGCGCTAGGCAAAAGAGAAAGCAACGGCCATGCTTCGCAAACTATATGATTGGACGATGGGGCTGGCCAGCAGCCGACGCGCCACTTGGGCACTGGCAGGCGTTTCTTTCGTTGAAAGCTCCGTCTTCCCCATACCTCCCGACGCGCTGCTCGTGCCCATGGTCATCGCCAAGAAAGAAAAGGCATGGTTTTACGGCACGATATGCACCGTTGCTTCGGTGATTGGTGGCCTGTTGGGCTACACCATCGGGGCGTTGCTCTTCACACAGGTGGCCGAGCCTATTCTCGCCTTTTATGGATATGCCGACAAATTCGCTTCATTTACGGAACGCTATAATGACTGGGGCGTCTGGATCGTATTGATCGCAGGGCTCACGCCATTTCCTTACAAGGTGATCACCATCGCCTCCGGCGCGACTGGCCTGTCACTACCCGTTTTCATGGCCGCCTCTATCGTGGCGCGTGGTTTGCGTTTTTTCGTTCTGGCCGCCCTGCTCTTCTGGCTAGGCCCTCCAATCCGCGATTTCATAGAAAAGCGCCTCGGCCTTGTCTTCACCATTCTCATGCTTCTGCTCGTGGGCGGTTTCGCTGCCGTCAAATATCTGTTGTGACCTAAGCCCGGCCTTGAGACGAATTGCAGCAGCCACGGCCATTGACAAAATTTGGACATGGTTGCTCTTTAGCGACATATCGTAAGATATACCTCTGAAAGATAGCCTCATGAATCTGACCGCTCCTATCGGCAAATCCCAAGCACTGGCTGCCACACTTCTCGTACTCGGCGCCCTCTTCATTTCAGCCTCTTCTCTCGGCTTTGAGCATATCGGCGGCTATCAGCCCTGCCATTTGTGCTACATTCAACGTCATATTCATTATACGCTGATCCCACTGACACTGGTCACACTGCTTACCGTTTGGCGCAAACTGCCGCCGGTCGTCGTGCGCCTCGCCTTCATCATTTTAGCTGGCGTGCTGATCTATGGAGCTGGCGTTGGCGTTTATCAAGCCGGCGCGGAATGGGAATTCTGGCTTGGCCCGAATGACTGCGCCAATACCATTCCTGTCACCAAAGACGCTTCCAACCTTCTGGCCCAGCTGAAAACCACCAAGCTGATCAGCTGCGATGTCGCCCAGTTGCGCATCCTCGGTCTGTCCTTTGGTGGCTGGAACGCAGTGCTATCTTCCATTGAGGTCATCATCGCGCTGTGCGGCGCCTTCCTTTCCAAAGATGCTCTGGCGCCTTTGTTTGCGCGCCTGCCCTTCCTTGGCAACTGGATGCAGGCAATCGTCAAGACCCGAGCCTGATTGCCTCTGCCAGCGGACAAAAAATCAAAGGGCGTGCGGGTTACAGAACACCCTCGCGCCCTTTCTTTATCTGCCGATAGAAGGCCCAGAACAGGTGAGCCGCCGCTCCGCGCTCCGGCGCCCAAAGCGCCTCGGCCATAGCCGCAAGCGCCTTCTCACCGGGGCGATCATCCAATCCCAGCGCTGAGGCCACCGAAACCTGAAGCGCCAAATCGCCAGCGGGGAATATATCGGCCTGCCCCAGACAAAATAGCAGATAGACATCCGCCGTCCATGGCCCGACGCCGTGGAGAGATATAAGCGCGCGCCGGATCTCTGACGGGTCTTGCTTTGCCAACGCATCGAGATCAAACCCGCCCTTGATGGCCTCAACGATCCGTTGCACCGTCTTGATCTTGGGACGCGAGAGCGTGCAAGCGCGTAAGTCCTCTTCGCTAGCATCCGCTAACAGTTGGACATCGCACCCCGGAAAACGCGTCGTGAATTTTTGCCAGATAGCACGGGCTGACGCCACCGAAACCTGCTGGGCCAGAATGATCTGCAACAGCCCCTCAAGTCCTGCTGGCTGACGTCGCAAGGCAATCGGCTCACACGGCTCCATAAGAGGCACAAGACGCGCATCAAGTGCAACCAGCCGCAGAAGCGACGCATCAAGATCTGCCTGACAATGCAAATAGGACACCAGGACCTCTCCTTATCAAAGATGGATGCTGCCCAGATGCAGCCAATATGCTGGACGAATCCCACATCTAGAGGCTATCAATGCAGCACGCAACACCAGCCGGACCCCATTTCGCCTCATGCCAGCACTCTTCCGCTTTGCCCCCAGCCCGAACGGCGCCCTGCATCTGGGCCATGCCCTCTCGGCTCTTCTGAATTTCGAGGCTGCAAAACAGACCGGTGGCCGTTTCCTGTTGCGCATTGAAGACATCGACACCGTCCGCTGCACTGAGGACAAGATCGAACAGATGCTCGACGATCTCGACTGGCTGGGCATCCGTTGGGAAGAGCCGGTCATGCGCCAATCCGAACGGTTCGCCTTTTATGAAGACCACTTGCAACGCCTAAAGGTCAAGGGGCTGCTTTATCCATCGCAGGCAAGCCGCAAGGACATTCAAAGGGCCGTAAAAGAATGGGAGACAACAGCCAAAAGCCCGTGGCCGCGAGACCCCGATGGCGCCGTTCACTATCCGCGCGCCCTCCTGTCAGAAAGGGAGAAGGATAAGGGAGATGCAGCCTGGCGGCTCGACATGGAAAAAGCGCTGAGCACCTATAGCCACCCGCTATTCTGGCAAGAGACCGGCCCTCTCGCCCCCACCTATCCGCAAGCCACCCAAACAGCGGCATCCCCACAGGAGTGGGGCGACGTCATATTGGCACGCAAGGATTGCCCGACAAGCTATCATCTCTCGGTGGTGCTTGATGATGCCGCCCAGGGCATCACCCATATCGTGCGCGGACAGGATCTCTATGCGGCAACAAGTCTGCACCGGCTGCTGCAAAGCCTGCTCGATCTGCCCGCCCCGCTTTATCATCATCACCGGCTGCTCACCGACATTGAGGGGCAGAAGCTGTCAAAATCGCGCCAGAGCCTCAGCCTCAGGGCATTACGCAAAGACGGCGTCACCCCGTCCCAGATCAGGAAGCTGATCCGTTGGAGCGACGCCGACCTTGAAGCATTTACGGCTGACTAAGAGTAAGACCGCCTAGTGGCCCATGATGGTATGTGCCACCGAAATCCAGAAAGGCAGTGTCACAAGACTGACCAGCACGGACAAGGAAATCGTGTTGGCTGACAATCTGTGGCCCACGCCAAAATGGTTGGCCAAAAGATAGGCGTTGACCCCGGTTGGGCTGGCAGCCCCCAAAAGGATCACCGCGGTCCATGCATTGGGCAGTGGCAGGATGGTAGCCGTAATCAGATAGAACAGCGCAGGAAAAGCCACCGTCTTGATGATAGCCAGCGCAAGACCGTTGAGGACATCCCCCTGCAGGCCATATTCACGCATGCTCATGCCCATGGCCATCAGGGCAAGCGGCACCGTGACCGGCACAATCCGGTCAATCACGCCCGAAGCCAGCTCGGGGATCGGCAGCCCGATGAAGCCCCAGACACCACCGGCCAGAATGCCCAGAATGATGGCGTTGCGCATCAGGCTTTTGCCAACCTTGAGCAGAATGGCACCGAAATGCAGTGCCTGCCCCGGCTCACGCGCATAGACCTCGACCATGATGGAGCTGAGCAAGGTCATGATCGGCAAATGGATCGTCAGCAACATGACCAGCGGCACCAGTGAATCCTCCCCGAACACGGCCGAAATAACCGGAATCCCCAGCAGCACCAGATTGGAAAAGCCGCTCGAGATACCAGCCACTGCCAATACGCTTCCTTCCCTCCCAAAAAGAAAGCGTGTGACAAGCATGCCCAGACCAAACATGGCAAAGACACAAAGAAAGAAAGCACACCAAAGGGACCAAGGCGCCTGCTCGGACAGATTGGCCGTAGCCAAAGAGCGGAACATGGTCAATGGCAGGGGTACGGTGAAAACGAACTTAGACAAGGCAGCGCCAGCTTCCTTGGGAATAAGACCGCTGAAGATCAACCCATAGCCAATGGCTATCAAGGCAAAGATCGGGAAGACAATATTAAAAATATCGAGCATATAAGAGCTCCGGAAGGAAGGGATCGTTCGAGGGGCGTTGTTCCCGGAACATTAGCAAAAGAACCCACGACAAAGGACCATTGACCGAAAAGACAAGCGGTTCGAGGAAAATTGTGTTGGAACCAGCCGAAAATACAGGGCATCTTAGGATGCAGACCCGTACTCTAATGAAACAACAATGTGTGCCTATAGCATAAATCATGACAAGAAACAGCCTGAATACCGATACAAAAAGACAAAAAACGGACAGTTTTCGTCACGACTTGCGCACACATTTGAGCGCTATTGTGTCTCTGACGGACCTTATCCGCAAATCCGAAGATCAGCAGAAAACGGCAGCCCTCATTGAGGCTCTGCATTTTGCAGCCAGCAATGCCATGACCATGGTGGAAGGCGGGACCGAATTATACAAACAGCCCAAACAGGAGACGATCCTCTTGAGCTGCTGGCTAAAAGAGTTCGAAGGTCTGGCGTCACTGCTGGCCAATTCCCATGGTGCCCGGTTCCAGTTGGCAATTTCTTCAGATCTTGAAGATAGTGCCCCTCTGGCCCCTGCGCCGGGCTATCTGCACCGCACCCTGATGCTGTTGCTCGACAATGCCCTCAAATATGCGCAGCAAGCAACGATCACGCTAACCGCCGCGCTCAAGTCAGACACCGAGATCCTGCTCACCGTATGCGACGATGGTCCGGGTTTTCAGGAACAAATTCCCGAATTGCTGTTTGAGCCCTACCATCGCGGCGAAGGTCAAAGCGCCTCAGATGGCAAGGGCCTCGGCCTATGGAGCGCACGCCACATTCTCTCCGTCATGGGCGGCACCATCACGGCACAGGAAAACACGCCACACGGAGCCTGCTTTCTCATAACACTGCCCTTGGAACAAGCCCGCCTTCCCGAGCCGGAAAAGTCCAAGCCATCCAGGCCCAGCATCAAGCGCGCCCTGGCCGAGAAGCAAGGCGAGGACAAAGAGCGGGCAAAAATCCTCATCGTCGATGACAATAAAACCAATCTGCTTATTCTGGCCGAAATCCTGAAGGCGTTGGGCTTTAGCCCGATCACCGCACAATCAGGCAGCGAAGCGCTTGAGTTGCTAAAGCACATCCAGCCGGATCTGGCGATCTTTGATATCCGCATGGATGGCATGAGCGGATGGGACCTGATCAAGCAACTCAAGCAAGAGAAGAATCACACCGCATTGCCTGTCGTTGCCATCTCTGCAGACGATGCCCCTCAGACGATTGCGCCCTTCAAGGCGTGGCTCAGACGCCCGATTGAAGCGGATACGCTCTATGAGCTGCTGACATCCTGCCTTGCAGGCAGCACCCTTGATCGGCCTAAAAGCCAGTAAAATAACGAACCACCAAGCCAGCATCGGTAAAACACCATGAAAAAGGGCCCGTAATATGGGCCCTTTCTGTATGTGCCAGCATTTTCATATGCTGGAAGGCTCTGTTTAAAACGGGCTCAAGCGACCAGCTCAGCGATATTCTTCATGATTTCGTTGATCTGGAAATTCTTCGGCGTGTAAACGGCCGCAACTCCATAGCCCTTGAGGATCTCCTCATCTGCAGGTGGGATGATCCCCCCCACCACCACCGGCACATCATCGAGCTCGGCTTCCTTCATCAGCTTCATGACATCGCCCACCAGTGCCAGATGCGAACCAGATAGAATGGACAGACCAACCACGTGAACACCCTCTTCCAGCGCGGTATTGACGATCTGCTCCGGCGTCAGGCGAATGCCCTGATAGACAACTTCCATGCCAGCGTCCCGCGCCCGCACAGCAATCTGCTCCGCACCGTTGGAATGACCATCAAGGCCCGGCTTGCCGACCAGAATCTTGAGGCGTCGACCAAGGCTTTCCGAAGCCTTGTTCACCGCTTCACGCACATCGGAAACATCGTCCCCCTCCATGCGGGCGGATTTGCCAACGCCGGTTGGGGCTCGATATTCTCCAAAAACATCCCGCAACACGGCGGCCCATTCGCCGGTTGTCACGCCTGCCTTGGCGCAAGAAATGGAAGGCTCCATGATGTTGGCCCCGGCCTCGGCCGCCTCGCGCAGAGCTGTCAGCGCATCTTCAACAGCAAGATCATCGCGCGCCTCGCGCCAAGCCTTGATCTTGTTAATGGCTTCCTCTTCAACAGCAGGATCAACGGTCAGGATTCCGCTATCTTCGCCGGATGAGAGCGGGGAAGGCTCGCTTTCCTGATATTTGTTGACGCCGACAAGAACCTGTTCACCACTCTCGATCCCCTCAAGGCGCTTGGCGTTTGATTCAACGAGCTTCTGCTTCATATAGCTTGATTCAATAGCCGAAATCGCACCGCCCATTTCTTCAATGCGGACCATTTCCTCACGGGCTTCAGCCTTGAGTGCCCTGACCTTGGCATCAATCGCGGATGACCCGTCAAACAGATCCCCATATTCCAGAAGGTCTGTCTCAAAAGCCATGATCTGCTGCATCCTCAAAGACCATTGCTGATCCCACGGGCGAGGCAGACCCAACGCTTCGTTCCAGGCGGGGAGCTGAACCGCACGGGCGCGGGCATTCTTGGACAGCACCACCGCCAGCATCTCGATCAGAATACGGTAGACGTTATTTTCGGGCTGTTGTTCGGTAAGCCCCAACGAATTGACCTGCACTCCGTAGCGGAAGCGGCGATAGCGTTCCTCTTCCACCCCGTAACGCTCGTGGCAGATCTCATCCCACAATTCCGCAAAGGCGCGCATCTTGCAGATTTCGGTCACAAAGCGCATGCCCGCATTGACGAAAAAGGAAATGCGCCCCACAGCCTTTGGGAAGTCCTCTTCGCTGAGCACATCGCTTGCCTTGACGGCATCCAGCACGGCGATCGCCGTTGACAGCGCATAGGCCAACTCTTGCACCGGTGTCGCGCCCGCTTCCTGCAAATGATAGGAGCAGACATTCATCGGGTTGAACTTGGGCATATGGCTGTAGGTAAAGCCGATGATATCGGTTGTCAGCTTCAGGGATGGCTTGGGCGGAAAGACATAGGTCCCCCGCGAGAGATATTCCTTGATAAGATCATTCTGTGTGGTGCCTGCAAGCTTGGCTCTGTCAGCCCCCTGCTCGTCAGCCACCGCGATATAGAGCGCCAGCAACCAGGCAGCCGTTGCATTGATCGTCATCGAGGTATTCATCTGCTCGAGCGGTATCTGATCGAACAGCTCCCGCATATCGCCGATATTGGCAATAGGCACACCAACCTTGCCCACTTCACCACGCGCCAGCGGATGGTCCGGATCATAGCCCGTCTGGGTCGGCAGATCGAAGGCGACCGATAGACCCGTCTGCCCCTTGGACAGATTGTTTCTGTAAAGCGCATTGGATGCCTTGGCGGTTGAATGCCCCGCATAGGTGCGAAAGATCCATGGGCGGTCCTTTTCCTGACCGGACACGGATTTTTTGGCACCGGCAACTTCCATACTTTTGTTTATAGCTTCTGCGCCACTCATTTTGCTCTCCTCCCGCAAAGGCCGCACGGGCTCCGCTCCTATTCAGCCCCCTTCCCTGTCAGGCCGCCGCCGAACGCATCCGGACAGCTCAATTGAGACAAGGTCTTACGGCTTTTCCCCTCTACTCTCCCGTTCTTCATGCCCCTCAAGACAGCCTCAGGAGAGATTGCCTCTCTTCAAGCTCCGAGTGTCTCTTCGCACACGCAAAATGCAAATTGGCAATAAGACTTATATCTTCTGGCCCAATAATTTTGGATAATTTCGCAATCGCACCATAAAATGGGACCAAGCTCACCCATTTTTGCTGCACCGCAACATAACCAGAATCGCTGACAGTTCGTAATGATCGGGAGGAGCACCAATGACCGAGGACTTGCTTGCCCAAGGCACAACCGGTGAGAAGAAAGATCTCTATGAAATCGGAGAAATTCCACCGCTGGGCCATGTGCCGAAAGAAATGTATGCCTGGGCCATCCGCCGCGAACGCCATGGGCCACCGGAAAAATCATTTCAGGTCGAAGTGGTGCCAACATGGGAACTGGACAGCCACGAAGTGCTGGTTCTGAATATGGCCGCCGGTGTCAACTATAATGGCATCTGGGCAGGCCTTGGCGAACCGGTCTCCGTATTCGACGTGCACAAACAGCCTTACCACATCGCAGGGTCTGACGCCTCCGGCATTGTATGGGCGGTTGGCAGCAAGGTCCGCAACTGGAAAGTCGGCGATGAAGTTGTCATCCATTGCAATCAGGATGACGGCGACGACGAGGAGTGCAATGGTGGCGACCCGATGTTTTCGCCTACCCAGCGCATCTGGGGCTATGAGACGCCAGACGGCTCCTTTGCCCAATTCTCCAAGGTTCAGGCGCAGCAGCTGATGCCCCGCCCCAAGCATCTCACGTGGGAAGAAAGCGCCTGCTACGTGCTGACCCTCGCCACCGCCTACCGAATGATGTTCGGCCATATGCCTCATGAGCTGAAGCCTGGTCAGAATGTGCTGATCTGGGGAGCTTCGGGTGGCTTGGGTGTCTTCGGCGTGCAGATTGCAGCGGCAGCAGGCGCCAATGCCATTGGCGTCATCTCCGATGAAAGCAAGCGCGATTTTGTCATGAACCTTGGAGCCAAGGGTGTCATCAATCGCAAGGATTTCCATTGTTGGGGCCAGCTACCCAAGGTGAACTCCCCCGAATATGCCGACTGGTTCGCCGAAGTGCGCAAATTCGGCAAGGCCATCTGGGAATATACCGGCAAGGGCAAGAATGTCGATCTGGTCTTCGAGCATCCCGGTGAAGCCACGATGCCGGTCTCCACATTCGTCGTCAAGCGCGGCGGCATGGTGGTCATCTGTGCGGGAACCTCAGGCTTCAACCTGACCATGGATGCCCGCTATGTCTGGATGCATCAAAAGCGTGTTCAGGGCTCCCATTTTGCCCACCTAAAACAGGCCATGGCCGCCAATCAGATGGTGATCGACCGCCATATCGATCCTTGCATGTCAGATGTCTTCACATGGGAGCAAATCCCCAAGGCACATGAATTGATGCTGAGCAATAAGCATCAACCGGGCAACATGTCCTGCATGGTCAATGCCACCAGAACGGGCCTCAAGACGCTGGAAGAAACCATTCTGGCCAGCCGCAGCTCCTAACCGGCAAGGCCAATCTGGAAAGCAGACAAACAAAAGCCGGGATATCCCGGCTTTTTCTTTCCCGCCAATTGTTCAACATCACCTTATGAGCGTGTGACCGCACACACGCCAGCTCGGGCCCTAATAATCATTGGCCGGTTCTTCCGGTGGTGGCATGGCCGTCTTTTCATCAGGATCAGGATAGGGCTTGGCATGCTTGCTGCGCTGAATACGGCGCCAGCGAATAATCCAGGCATTCACCTCGGCGCCATACAGAAAGATCATGGAGATGATCTGCAAAAAGATCAGCGTTGCCACAACACCGGCCAGGCCCGCATAAACGCGTGCATATTGGGCAAAATGCGACAGGTAGTAGGAATAGGCTTCGGCCGTAAACCACCACAAAACAAGCGTGGTCAAGGCTCCGGGCCAGAGATCGGCCCACTCGGTCGTACGCATGGGCAGCCAGCGATGACTCGCCACCAGAAACAGGGTCAAAAGCGGGATGGCGATCCCCAACCGCACCACGTTGAAGGTGTACTGAAAATCCTCGATCCATGAAAAATGCGGCTTGAGCATATTCCATGCGATGGGCGCAAAGAACAGGGCCGAGGCAACAATGATCATCACGCCCGTCGCCCCGAAAATGGCCAGCAGCCCCATAGCCCTGCGCGACAGGATCGACCGGCGTTCATAATAGCCATAGGCTCGATTAAGCCCTTCGCGCAGGCTCTCCACCAGTGACGTCAGAGTAACGAGGAAGACGACCAGAGAAATAGACAGCAGGCTACGGGTACGCTCGGCGATAACCGCATCCACATCAGGCTGCAAAATATCGGCAATTGCGTCCGGCAGCAGCAAGGTCAGCATATCCTGCAGCACCTTGCCCAGCGCATCGCCACCGATCCAGACGGACACCCCCGTAAGCAGCAGCAAAAAGGGAAAGATTGACAGCAGCATGGAAAAGGCAATGTTGCTGGCGAGTGCAAAACCGTGATTGTCTGAAAAGCGCCAGAAAATCCGGACCGGCACGACTATCCATTCCCAAAGACGCATCATATCCAACTATCCGAATTCATCAGCCTTACGCAAAAACAGGAAACCACAAACACAGCATGCTCCATGTGAAAGACAGAAAAGACAGACAGATATGGAGGACAGCACGCTTATCTGATTTTCAGAGAATGTTCCCGCCATGCGCACAGTCTTTATAGGCTTTTGATATAAAAAAGCAATCCAGTCCGTTTGTCATTGGAACGCGCCCAAGCCCATATGACAATCAATGCATAACCTGTCGTTCCGGTTCCCATTGGACTTTTTCTTCCCAAGCAGATAAAGCTATAGCCTCTCACCTTTCCACCTTTTCTTCCGACCACCCCTCAAGAAAAGCCCGGGCAAAATCATGACATCTCGCATCACCGGCATCTTGCCGATCCTCGCTCCTCTTTTGTTTGTTGTCCTCTGGTCAACGGGCTTTGTCGGATCGCGCATGGGCGCACCTTATTCCGAACCCATGACATTCCTGTCACTGCGCTTTGGTTCGGTGCTCTTGCTTTTGCTGGCGATTTCGCTCATCCAGCGCGCGCGCTGGCCCAATCCGCGCCAAGGCTTTCATGCCTTTGTATCCGGTTTCCTGATTCATGGGGTTTATCTATCGGGCGTCTTCTGGGCGATTGATGATGGCATGCCTGCAGGCCTGTTCGCCCTGATGACCGGATTGCAGCCCGTATTAACGGCCTTTTTCGCCCATCTTGTTCTGAAAGAGCAGATCACCAAAAACCACGCCCTTGGCTTTGTCCTCGGGCTTATAGGCATCTCCATGGTGCTGCTTCCGCGTCTCAGCGGCGGGGCTTTCTCTGTCACCCCGATGCAGATTCTCGTCTCCCTCGTGGCCGTCATCGCCATTTCCTTTGGAACGGTCTACCAGAAGCGCTTCGCTGCCAATCTGGACATCCGCACGGCCACTATCTGGCAATATATCGCCGCAGTGCTTTTATGCGGTGGCCTCAGCCTGCTAACGGAAAGCCAAACCATCATCTGGTCCGGTGAATTCGTCTTTGCGCTGGTTTGGCTCGTGCTGGTGCTGTCCATCGGCGCCATCTTCCTGCTGCTCTGGCTCATCGAGAAGGGGGCCGTGTCCAACACCGCATCGCTTTTTTATCTCGTACCCGCCGTGACCGCGACCATTTCCTTTCTGCTCTTTGGCGAGCCCATCACGCCCATGCAGGTGGCCGGCATGATCGTCACCGCCCTCGGCGTCATTCTGGCCAGCCGTAGCAAAGGCTGACAGCAACGGCCCGTCGACCACCTCAAAGAGAACGGAAAATTCTGCGACAAAAGTCGTGTGCACCGCAACATATCATACGAACGTCTTTGATGCTTTACCCCTTTGGCTTATTGCAAATATAGCCCTCTCCCTTCAATGTGCACTGCAACATAAAAGCATTTGATTGCACCCGTCACCCTGTCTCAAGCCGTCATCTGGCGGAAAAGACCATCGACAGGCCAGACATTGCATCAGGGGGGAGAAACCATGTCTTTGACCATCGAGACCCAGCCAATCGCCATTCCTGACACATTGATGTCCGACATGGACGCAACGGTCGCCACCTGCGAAAGCCTGCTCAAAGGCCTTGTCGATATCGTCTATGAAAAGGTGGCCGAGGATGGCCGCGTCAAGTCTGGCAAAGTGGAAGCAGAACAGCGCCTCACCCACGGCCTTGCATGGTTTGCCACCTATGTGGAAGCGCTCAAGGAAATGCGCGGCTATAGCAAGACCATGAGTAATGAAGGGCGCTATGGCGAGATGGAATCGCTCGTCACCCGCCTTGCCTTTGCTGAATATCTGGCACAGATTTTTGGCGGCATTCCCATGACGCAGGGCGAAATCGTGCGCCTTGCTGATTTTGGCGTGTCTGCCGAGACCATCGCAGCCGCCCAGAGCCCGGAAGTGGCCCGCCTTATGGCCGAAGGCAACACCAAGGAAATCCGCACCCGTCTTGTCGCTCTCATGGAAACGGCAGAAGGGGCCGCCTCCTTTGGCGATGCGGGCCTTGACGAAACCATGGAAGCCTTCCGCGATGAAATGAACCGCTTTGCCGAAAGCGAAGTCACCCCGCATGCCCATGAGTGGCATCTCAAAGATGCCTATATTCCGATGGAAATCATCGAACAAATGGCCGAAATGGGTGTCTTTGGCCTGACCATTCCCGAAGACTATGGCGGATTGGGGCTTGGCAAGGAAAGCATGTGCGTGGTCTCCGAAGCCCTTTCGCGTGCCTTCATCGGCGTGGGCTCACTCGGCACCCGCTCCGAGATTGCCGCCGAGCTGATCCTGTGCGGCGGGACGCAAGAGCAAAAGGAAAAATGGCTGCCGATGATCGCCTCAGGCGAAATCTTGCCAACCGCTGTTTTCACCGAGCCGAACACCGGCTCCGACCTTGCCAGCCTGAAGACTCGCGCCACGCTGGACGGGGGCACCTACAAGGTGACCGGCAACAAGACATGGATCACTCATCCTGTGCGCGCTGACCTGATGACCCTGATGGTCCGCACCAATCCGGCCGAAGCTGGCTACAAGGGCCTGTCCATGCTGCTGGCAGAAAAACCACGCGGTGATGATGACAATCCCTTCCCTGCGCAAGGCATGGATGGCGGCGAAATCGAAGTACTCGGTTATCGCGGCATGAAGGAATATGACATTGCCTTCGACAATTTCGAAGTCAGCAAGGAGAATTTGCTGGGCGGAGAAGAAGGGCAAGGCTTCAAGCAATTGATGCAGACCTTCGAGGCAGCCCGTATCCAGACAGCTGCCCGCGCCATTGGCGTGGCCCAGAATGCTCTGGATCTTGGCCTCCGATACGCGCAAGAGCGGGTGCAGTTCGGCAAATCGCTGATCAACTTCCCACGTGTCATCGACAAGCTGGCCATGATGGCCGCTGAAATCATGGTGGCCCGTCAGCTCACCTATTATTCAGCCCGTCAGAAAGACCACGACAAGCGCTGCGATCTGGAAGCAGGCATGGCCAAGCTGCTTGGCGCTCGCGTCGCTTGGGCCGCTGCTGACAATGCCTTGCAGATCCACGGCGGCAACGGCTTCGCGCTGGAATATGCCATCTCCCGCGTCTTGTGCGATGCCCGCGTGCTCAATATTTTCGAAGGAGCAGGCGAAATTCAGGCACAGGTGATCGCGCGCCGCCTTCTGGACACGCGCAGTTAGGCCAGCATTCCAGCTGAGCAAATGCCACAACCAGCATCATGAAGGGGAGGCCCACGCCTTCCCTTTATGTATTTTGCCACTTGCCATTCCTTGCGAAATAAGGCTTTTTCACAACCCTGTCATGCCTCTGCCATCAATCAGGGAAAAGCTCTTGATCCGATGCGCTCAGGCGCGTTTAACTCCAATTGATCAAGAAGGAAGGAAAAGACAATGCGCTGGCGCGGAATCAATCATGTGGAATTTTCAGTCCTCGATTATGACAAATCGATTGCCTTTTACGATCTGATGTTTGGCTGGCTCGGCTACAAGAGTTTCTGGACTCTGGATGTGGGCTACCGCTCCACCTATTACATGGCCCGCTTCCCCATGCCGCACAGCTATATCGGCATTCAGCCCGCCAAGAGCGGAGAAAAATTCGACTTCCCGGCCCGCCCTGTCGGCGTGCATCACATCGCGCTCTGGGCGAAAAACCGCAAGGAAGTGGATGCCTTCCACAAAGGGTTTCTCTTGCCCAACCACGTGCCGGTGACAGAAACACCCGCTGAATATCCGCTTTATGCGCCGGGCTATTATGCCACCTTCTTTAATGACCCAATCAATGGCATCCATTGGGAGCTGGCCCATATCCCGCGCTTGCCGTCCCTTAAGGCCATTCGCAACTGGCGCAAGGCCATGAAGGACGAAGAAACAAAACATCCCGAATGGAAACACCCATTCTCGAAAGAATCTGAGCGTTCCCTCCCCCCGCGCGATTGTTAAGCGCGCCATCCTCCCCCAGGCCCTGAAGACATTACCCGAAAGATATCATGACCCAGCGTTCCATCCTCATCACCGGCTGTTCCTCAGGCATTGGTCACCACTGTGCGCTGCAACTTCATAATGAGGGCTGGCAGGTTTTCGCTACCGCCCGCAAGATCGAAGACATAGAAGCCCTCAAGAATGAAGGGGTCACGGCCATCTACATGGACTACACCGACCACCAGTCGATCAAGGCCTGTGTGGAAGCGGTGTTGAACCATACCGGTGGCCAGCTTGATGCTCTCTTCAACAATGGCGCCTATGGACAGGCCGGCGCGGTGGAAGACCTCAAGACCGATGTGCTGCGCGCCCAATTCGAGGCCAATCTGTTTGGCTGGCACGAATTGACCCGCCAGATCATTCCCGTCATGCGGCGGCAGGGATATGGCAGGATCATCCATTGTTCTTCGGTTCTGGCGCTTACCGGCCTTGCATTCCGCGGTGCCTATGTGGCCTCGAAATATGCCCTTGAAGGCCTGACGGACACCATGCGCATCGAGATGCACGGCAGCAACATCTCCATTTCGATGATCCAGCCAGGCCCGATCACCAGCCAGTTTCGTGAAAATGCCCGCTTGAATTTCATCGCAACGGTGGACACCGAAAAATCTGTCTATAGCGAGCGCTACAAGCATCGCCTCAAGGCCATGGAATCCGATGCGCCGGGCAAATTCGAGTTGCCGCCCGAAGCGGTTTACAAGAAGCTGCACCACGCCCTTCATGCCCGCAACCCGAAACCGCGCTATATGGTAACCGTACCAACCTACATCATGAATGTCTTGCGTCGCTTTCTGCCCACCAGAGCGCTTGATGCCTTTTTGCGCGCTTACGGGGATTGACCCCGCCCAACCAAAGTTCAGTAACGGAGATCTTTCATGCGGTTATGCCCTCCTGCTAGACTGCGCCGACAAGCCCTTGTGAGTGCCCCTCTTTTCCAGAGAGATCAAAAGAGAAACCGCGATCAACAAAAAGGGCGCCTTGGCAGCATCCTGCAAGAATGAAGAATCGCGCATGTTGCTTGACCCCAGATCAGGAGTGCAGCATGTCTTCGATTCTTTCCGCTCTCATTCCAATCGCTCTGCTCGCCGTTGCGCTGATTCTGGTCGCAGGCCTTATCACCATGATGCGCGGCAGCAACCCCAATCGATCACAAAGGCTGATGCGTTGGCGCGTTCTTTTGCAATTGTTGGCGATCGTCATCGTCATGGCGAGTTTATATTTCCTGCAATAAGGGCCAAGCAGGCAAGAGCCACCCCTGTGACCAAAACAACACGCCCCCATGAAGAAGCCTGCGAGCGAATAAAAAAATCCTGATTTCGAGTGACATTCACCGCTGCCTTGGGCTAGAGATAAGAAAACAATACCTTTGTCTTGGACGATTAGCATGAAACATGCCGCTCTTATTTCAGCACTAATGCTCACCTGTGCCGCTGGTGCAGCCAACGCAGCCGACTATTCCGCATCCGGCGATATGGGCTTTCTCAGCGAACTGCGTATGGGCGTCATGGCTCATGACGCGACCCGCCGCGAAGACGGTACGGTTGATCTGCAGGCCGAAGTTCTTTTCAATGCCTTTGGCACACCATCAGAAAACGCCTCTGTCTGGGAGCGTTTTTTGACGCCACGCCCTCATATCGGTGCTTCCCTCAACACGGATGGCAAAACGTCTTACGGCTATGCAGGCTTTAGCTGGTTGTTCCCGGTCTACGGCCCTGTATTCGTTGAAGGCAGCTTCGGCGGCATGGTGCATGACGGCAAGTTGAACAATACCGACCCTGACCGTGAGCCTCTGGGCACGCGTGCCCTGTTCCACGAATCAGCTTCCATCGGTCTGGACTATGATCGCATCCGCGTGATGCTCACCGTTGAGCACAGCTCCAACGCTGGTCTTGGAAACTGGAACCACGGCCTGACCAACGTCGGCGCACGCGTCGGATACAAATTCTGATAAGCCTGCGGGCTGACACAAAGGCCGCTTGAAGCAAGAGAAGGGCAATCCGTCATCTTGCGTCTGATCAGGAACCATTTAAAGTGCGTCTGACATTGCATCAGGCGCATTTTTTGTATGTGCCGACTCGTTCAATCTGGTGACCATATTTCATTCAACGGCGCAGCTTGTGACAGCGCCGCAATCCCATAGCCAAAAACGGAAAGATCTTCGATGGTTCGTCTCAACAAAATCTACACGCGTACAGGTGACAAGGGAACAACCATGCTGGGCACAGGCGAGCGCCGCGCCAAGCACGATTTGCGCGTTGAAGCCTACGGAACAGTTGACGAAACAAACTCGATTGTTGGCCTCGCCCGATTGGAAACGACAGACAGCCCGGAACTGGATCTGATGCTTTCCCAGATTCAGAACGACCTGTTTGATCTGGGCGCCGATCTGTGCACGCCAGACAGCGGCGAAAAGCTCGATTATGAACCGCTGCGCATCATTGCCAGTCAGGTCGAGCGCCTTGAAAAGCAGATTGACCACTTGAATGCAGATCTGGAACCCTTGAAGAGCTTCATTCTGCCCGGCGGCGCCAGAGCATCGGCCTATCTGCACTATGCCCGCACGGTTTCGCGCCGCGCCGAGCGTCTGGTAACAGCCCTTGCCGCAGAGGAAAGCGAACCCGTATCCGCTGAGGCCATTCAATATCTTAACCGGCTTTCCGACTTCTTCTTCGTTGCGGCTCGCTGGGCCAATGACAAGGGCACCGCAGATGTGCTCTGGGTTCCCGGCCAGAATCGTTAAGAGACCAGAGCTGAGCCTGAGCACGACACACCAAAGAAACAGGCCAACGGAGGCACGCTGAGCATGTTCATACCCTTGCATGACAGGAATGCCCTGCATTATGTCCGCTGGCAATATGTCACGCTCGGCCTCATCCTTGCCAATTGTCTGGTTTTCCTGATCAGTGGCGGCGCAGACGACGGACAAACCCTGCAAAGATTTGCAGTGTCCTATGGTCTCATTCCGGGTAGCCTGATTTGGCAATCTCCAGACCTGCTCGGGCCAGCCTCTGGTATGCATTGGACCACATTCATCTCCTACGCCTTTCTGCATGGCGGCTGGATGCATCTCATAGGCAACATGGCCTTTCTCTGGGTCTTTGGCGACAATATCGAAGACGCGATGGGGCATGTCCGCTTTCTCGTCTTCTATTGCCTTTGCGCCGCAGGGGCAGCCCTGCTGCATGCTCTGGCCAACTGGGGCTCGCCGGTGCCGCTCATCGGAGCCTCGGGCGCGACAGCGGGCATTATCGCCGCCTATCTAATGCTGCATCCCGATGTGCGCGTCTGGATCCTGATCCTTGGCCGCATACCCCTTCCAATTCCCGCCATTTACTGCCTTGGTGCCTGGCTCGGGCTGCAACTTTTCAACTCCCTGACCAGCACGGAAGACACCGTCGCATGGTGGGCCCATGTGGGCGGAGCGATTACCGGGGCCATTCTTATCCCCTTTATGAAGCGAAAAACGGTCCCCCTGTTCCAACGCGCTACGTGAAACTACCCAAAGGTTGAAGGCCATGACAGAAACTCATGCGTCTCAGACTGACGGATTGTTGACAGGCCCAAACGCTGCCATTACCGTCCTCCCCGATCAGGAACAAAACAATGAAGCCGCTGATATTGGATGGTCTTTTCCAAATGATGTCAGCCAAATAATATCTGTGATCAATTTCTGAAATCCCAAGACATCAGAAATTGATCTCGTGGGCCTCAAACAGCAGGGACGGCACAACGGAGCATAAAGACTCCAGGCGCTCGCAGCGAGCCAAAGCCAGTTCTCTTGCACAACGCTCAAGTCAATTGAGCCGGCCTAATGCCGGTTCACATGGGAGAATTAATCCATGAAGATCCTTGTACCCGTCAAGCGGGTTGTCGATTACAACGTCAAAATCCGCGTCAAGGCCGATGGCACTGGTGTCGATCTGGCCAATGTCAAAATGTCCATGAACCCGTTTGATGAAATTGCGGTAGAGGAAGCCGTTCGCCTGAAGGAAGCCGGCGTGGCCAGCGAGATCGTTGTTGTCTCCATCGGCGTGCAGCAGGCGCAGGAAACCCTGCGCACCGGTCTGGCCATGGGCGCCGACCGTGCCATCCTCATCAAGACAGACGCCCCCATCGAACCACTGGGCGTTGCCAAGCTGCTCAAGGCCGTTGTTGAAGAAGAACAGCCCGGCATGGTCATCGTGGGCAAACAGGCCATTGACGATGATGCAAACCAGACCGGCCAGATGCTGTCCGCACTTCTTGGCTGGGGCCAGGGTGCTTTTGCTTCGGGCATCAAGGTTGAAGGCGATGTTGCCAGCGTGACGCGCGAAATCGACGGCGGCCTGCAGAATGTCACGATCAAGCTGCCTGCCGTAATGACCGCGGACCTGCGCCTCAACGAGCCGCGCTATGCATCTCTGCCCAACATCATGAAGGCCAAAAAGAAGCCGCTTGAGACAAAGGACGCAGCTGACCTTGGCGTCGATATCGCACCGCGTCTTGAAGTGCTTTCCACCGCAGAGCCGGAAGCCCGCAAGGCAGGCATCAAGGTTGAAAGCGTGGCCGAACTGGTCGACAAACTGAAAAACGAAGCCAGCGTGCTTTAAGGCAAAGCGAGGAGATAGATTATGACAACCCTTCTGATTGCCGAACATAACAACGCGGCTTTGAATGATGCCACTGCAAAAGCCCTGACCGCAGCGCTCGAGCTGGGTGGTGACGTGGATATCCTGATTGCTGGCAAGGATTGCGCAGCTGCTGCTGAAGAAGCGGCCAAACTGAGCGGAGCGGCCAAAATTCTGGTTGCTGAAAGCGATGCCCTTGGCCACCATATTGCAGAAGCCCTGTCTGCTCAGGTCGTTGCCATGGCTGACGCATATGATGCAATCGTGGCTCCGGCCACTTCCGTGGGCAAGAACTTCATGCCGCGTGTCGCCGCTCTGCTCGACGTCATGCAGCTGTCCGAAATCACCAAGATTGTCTCGGCCGACACCTTCGAGCGCCCGACCTATGCTGGCAATGCCATCCAGACCGTCAAAAGCGCCGACAGCAAGAAGGTCATGACGGTACGGACGGCCAATTTTGCAGCCGCAGCATCTGAAGGCTCTGCCCCAATCGAAAATGTTGCGGCAGCTGACGCGCCGGACACCACGACCTTCGTGAGCGAAGAGCTTTCCACATCGGATCGTCCCGAACTTGCAAGCGCCCGCGCCATCATCGCCGGGGGCCGTGGTCTGGCATCTGAAGAACAGTTCAACGGACTTCTGACCCCGATTGCCGACAAGCTGGGCGCAGCCATTGGTGCTTCACGCGCAGCTGTTGATGCTGGCTACGCACCGAACGACCTGCAGGTCGGCCAGACCGGCAAGGTGGTTGCTCCCGAGCTGTATATCGCAGCAGGCATCTCCGGTGCCATCCAGCATCTGGCAGGCATGAAGGATTCCAAGGTCATTGTTGCCATCAACAAGGATGAAGAAGCTCCGATCTTCCAGGTTGCCGATTATGGCATCGTGGGTGATCTGTTCGACATTTTGCCAGAGCTTGAAAAAGCCCTCTGATCTTGCGCCGAATGGCCGTACCGATCTGGCGAAGCCGGTCGGATGACGAACCGGAACGCACCATCCCATTCATCCCGCGCTCTATAAGGAGTGCGGGATTTTTCATATCTGGCCTCACGGGACTGGCAAATTATCCCCATTGTTTGGCACAACTATCAAACTTTGATCGTAGTTTTGTCGAGCAAAGGCGCTTAGCACTTGCTGCACACATTCCATGCATTCATTTGCATTTGCGAAGCAATGCACAATCTGCCAAACTTGCCCGACCATCTGGAGGCCATGCCCTGGGCATCTTCCAGCCGCCGTATCAACGAGCAGAGAACCATAGCAGAGCAATCGGTGAGCAGTGAAATGTCTGAAATCAAGAAAGTTGGTATCATTGGAGCCGGACAAATGGGCAGCGGCATTGCTCATGTCTGTGGTCTGTCTGGGTATGATGTGCTCCTGAATGACATCAATCAGGAAAGACTCGATGAGGCCATTGCCGAAATCACCAGCAATCTCGAGCGACAGGTCACCAAGGGGCGCATTTCCGATGGGCAGAAACTGGCAGCGCTGGCCAGGGTCACCACAACGCTGGATTTGCAGACCATGGCTGATGTGGATCTGGTCATCGAGGCTGTCACCGAGCATGAGGAAACAAAGCGCAAGGTTCTTGCCTCCATCACGCCATTCCTCAAACCCGAAGCTCTGATAGCATCCAACAGCTCGTCCTATTCCATCACCCGCCTTGCGGCGGCCACCGACAGGGCAGAGCAGTTTATTGGCATGCATTTCATGCGCCCCGTGCCCGTCATGAAGCTGATCGAACTTGTGCGCGGCATAGCGACAGACGAGGCGACCTTCAGAACCTCGGAAAAATTCGTCGAGAGTCTGGGCAAAACCGTTGCCGTCTCGGAAGACTTCCCCGCCTTCATCGTCAATCGCATCCTGCTTCCCATGATCAATGAAGCCATCTACACCCTGTATGAAGGGGTCGGCACGGTGGATGCTATCGATACCGCCATGCGGCTGGGGGCCAATCACCCGATGGGGCCACTGGAATTGGCCGACTTTATCGGACTGGATACCTGCCTGTCCGTCATGCAGGTGCTTTATGATGGATTGGCGGACAGCAAATATCGCCCCTGCCCGCTGCTGGTCAAATATGTCGAAGCCGGCTGGTTGGGTCGAAAAACACAGCGCGGCTTCTATGATTATCGCAGCGAGACCCCCATCCCGACGCGCTAGGCTGTACCCAAGCGATCAGGCGCCCCCCCCATCGAACATCAAGCCAGCCCGGCATCTGGGCTGGCTTTTCTGTACAGAAATATAGAAAAACACAGAAAACTATTTAAACACACTTTAACACAGTCTTAAGAGAGCTACCGGACAATTGGGGTAAGGCAAACCCTGAAACAGGAGTAACCCCAAAAGGAGAATACTCGATGTCCAGCGTCGCTTCGTCCGGTGCGGCAATCGCCTACACCAACGCAGCCCAGACTAGCATGGATCTGGGTTCGACCCTTATGAAAATGGCCCACGATGCTGATAGCAACATGGCCAACACCCTTGATGCCCTTGTCCAGAAAGGGATGCAAAATAGCGGCTCGGCTCCGCAAGGCATGGGCCAGGAAGTCAATATCAAGGCATAAGGTCGCTCAAACACGCCCTGACAGCAAAGCCGCGCAGCCATCCTCAAAGGCCTGCGCTGCTTTTCCCCACGTACCCTAGTTCGAGTCAACAATCGCTTTAACAAGTTCTTGCGCTTCTGCTGATGCCCAGGCAGCAGGGCCTGCCATATGCGCCAACGAGCAACCATCCTTGTTGATGATCAGCGTTGAGGGCATACCAAACGCCATGCCCTTTGAGCGCAGGGCCGGAAACATTCCCATTTTCTCATCATAATAAAGCGTCAGATGCTCGATGCCGATCTCATCGAAAAAGGCACGGGGCTTGTCTGGCGATTTGCGATCGAGGCTCACCGTGACCACTTCAAAGTCATCCCCCCCGAGCGCAGCCTGTAGCCCATCAAGATCGGGCATCTCGTGACGACAGGGCGCGCACCAGGTCGCCCACAAATTGAGAAGCACCGTCTTGCCCTTGAAATCGGCAAGAGAAACAGCGCTGCCATCCTCGCGCTTGAACGCAAGTCCTGAGAAATCCACCGGATGCCCGCTGGTCTGGAGCGCCGCAATCGGCCCCTTGATCATGGGATCGATGACACCAATCTGCTGCTTGGCAGCAGGGCAGCTTTCTTGCGCGGAAACGGAGGGAGCCGCGATGGCAACAGCGCCGGAAAGGGCCATCAGAAAAAGCAGGCCAGCACGCAAGGGCCGGAATTTTTGAGCAAATGAAAGCATTTCTGTTTCCCCTTCTTCAATCAAGACCCCCGCCGAAGACGGGAAATCATCACAATGAGCCACAAGTGAACGATCTTTCCTCAGTATTGGCGCTGACAGTCCCATTTTGTTATGGCATAAAGCAACACGACTTACCGATCTGATCAATGGAATAAGCATCATGAGTAATAAAATGTGGGGCGGCCGCTTCTCCGAAGGTCCGGACGCCATTATGGAAGAAATCAATGCTTCCATCGATTTCGATAAAAAACTCTACTCCCAGGACATTGCCGGATCCAAAGCGCATGTGCGCATGTTGGCCAAGCAGGAAATCGTGCCTGCCGATGATGCCAAAGCCATTGAACAAGGTCTAGACACAATCGCTGGAGAAATTGAGGCAGGGGACTTCACTTTTTCGCGCGCGCTGGAAGACATTCACATGAATGTGGAAAGCCGCCTTTCAGACCTCATCGGCCCCAATGCCGGACGGCTCCATACAGCCCGCTCGCGCAATGATCAGGTAGCCACCGACTTCCGCCTCTGGGTACGCGACACCCTCGATACCCTTGATGGCCAGCTGCTCGAGCTACAGAGCACTTTTGCAAGCAAGGCAGAAGAGTTCGCCAATGCCGTCATGCCAGGCTTCACCCATCTTCAGAGCGCCCAGCCAGTGACCTTCGGCCACCATATGATGGCCTATGTGGAAATGCTCTCCCGTGACAGGGGCCGGGTGCAGGATGCCCGCAAGCGCATGAATGAATGCCCACTGGGCTCTGCCGCATTGGCTGGCACCTCCTTCCCGATCGACCGTCACATGACGGCTGAAGCCCTTGGCTTTGACCGCCCGACCGCCAACTCTCTGGACGGGGTTTCTGATCGTGATTTTGCTCTTGAAGCACTGTCTGCCGCCTCCATCTGCGCCATGCATCTTTCGCGCTTTGCTGAAGAGCTGGTCATCTGGTCCTCAGCCCAGTTCCGCTTCGTGAAGCTTTCGGACAAATTCTCCACCGGCTCTTCCATCATGCCGCAGAAGCGCAATCCGGACGCAGCCGAGCTGGTCCGCGCCAAATCCGGCCGCATCATCGGTGCGCTCAATGCCCTGTTGATCGTCATGAAAGGCCTGCCGCTTGCTTATTCCAAGGACATGCAGGAAGACAAGGAACAGGTCTTCGACGCCTTGCAGAATCTGTCCCTGTGTGTCGCAGCCATGACCGGCATGGTTGCGGATCTGGAACCCAATGTGAAAGAGCTGAAAAAGGCCGCTGGCTCTGGCTATTCCACCGCCACGGATCTGGCCGACTGGCTCGTGCGGACACTGGGCATGCCCTTCCGCAACGCTCATCATGTCACCGGCAGCCTTGTTGCCATGGCCGCTGAGCGCAATATCGAGCTGCACAAGCTTAGCCTCGAAGACATGCAGACGGTCGAGCCGACCATCACCGAAGATGTATTCTCCGTGCTCTCGGTCGACAAATCCGTCCGCAGTCGCGTCTCTTTTGGGGGCACCGCCCCGGCCAATGTCAAAAAACAGGCAAAAAGCTGGCTGAAAAAGCTTGAAAAAGAAAAAGCAGCCAAGCAATAGTCAACAGTGACAAACAGGCCGGAGCCAGCAAGGCCCGGCCTTGTTCACGGTGCGCCGACCTCCGCCACCATTCAGACCATGCGAAGAAAAAGGGATATCAAGCGATGGCTCATGGCATTTTTTCAAAGTCCGTCGTCAAAACCGCCGCAACCGGCCTCATCGCATTGGGCATGGTGGCCAGCCTAGCCGCCTGTGGCGTGCGCGGACCACTGCAGGCCCCGTCAGCCAACACCAATGCACAAAGCACCATCAAGGATCCGGTGGCAAGCGAAGGAGCCGTTGACGAGCAAGAGCCTCAGGCCACCCCGACGAAGACGGCCAATGACAGCTTCTTCCTCGACCCTCTGCTCTAGGACCAGCCTTACGGTACGGCCCTCCGGCGCCCGGAATCGAAACCATGCCCCCTCGTCTGCCGCGCAAAAGCGTGTGCTTTCGACTGAAGAGCCAAAAGAAAAGAGATAGCCATGCACCATTTCGATTATATCGACGGCGTCATGCATGCCGAAGGCGTTTCCATTCCGGATATCGCCAAGCAAGTCGGCACCCCTTTCTATGTCTATTCCACCGCCACGCTCGAACGCCATTACAAGGTGTTTTCCGAGGCTTTTAGTGATGTGGACTCCATGCTCTGCTACGCCATGAAGGCCAACTCCAATCAGGCTGTGCTGAAGGTGCTCGCACGCCTTGGCGCTGGTGCCGACGTTGTTTCTGAAGGGGAAATGCGGCGCGCTCTGGCCGCAGGCATTCCCGCTTCCAAAATCCTCTTCTCCGGCGTAGGCAAAACCCGCCGCGAGCTGACCTTTGCGCTGGAACAGGACATTCTCTGCTTCAATGTCGAATCCGAGCCCGAGCTTGAGCATTTGAGCAAGATCGCAGCAGAGCTTGGCAAAGAGGCACGCATTTCCTTGCGGATCAATCCAGATGTGGATGCAAAGACCCATGCCAAGATCGCGACCGGAAAATCGGAAAACAAATTCGGTATTCCCTGGAAGCGCGCCCGCGAGGTATATCAACGCGCCAACAGCCTGCCCGGCATCAAGGTCACCGGCATCGACATGCATATCGGCAGCCAGATCACCCATCTGGAACCCTTTGATTCTGCATTCGAGCGCCTTGAAGATTTGGTCAAACAATTGCGCAGCGACGGCATCGAGATCGATCATGTGGATCTGGGGGGCGGTCTGGGCATTCCCTACCAGAACACCCAGTCGCCACCGCCTCTGCCGCGCGACTATGCAGAAACGGTCAAGAAGCATGTCAAGGATCTCGACTGCAAGGTCTATTTCGAACCCGGTCGCCTCATCGCAGGCAACGCGGGCGTGTTGGTCACCGAGGTCATTTATCGCAAGGAAGGGGAAGGCAAAACCTTCGTCATCGTCGATGGTGCCATGAATGATCTCATCCGGCCCACGCTCTATGAAGCATGGCACGAGGCCAAACCCGTAACCGAACCATCCTACGACACCCCAGTCTCGAATGTGGACATTGTAGGACCCGTTTGTGAAACAGGAGATTTCCTGGCGCAGGATCGTCCCCTGCCTCATATGGATTCAGGCGATCTGGTGGCTATCATGTCAGCGGGAGCTTATGGCGCGGTGCAGGCCTGCACTTATAACAGCCGCCTGTTGGTGCCCGAAGTGCTGGTCAGTGGCGACAAGTGGCATGTCATCCGAGAACGCAAGAGCTATGACGCGTTGCTCGCGCTGGACAGTGTGCCAGACTGGCTGGAAGAATAGTCCGACCGATAGCTGAATGTAAAAAGGGATGGCAAATGCCATCCCTTTTTTTAAACGCTTGTCATAAGCTCCAGGCGGAAACCATCTTATCCATACATCGCACGCGACATGGAAACCGGACCAAGAGACGCCTCTCCAGACAGGGCCTCTCTTACGGCACGGCGAATTTCTGCCAGAGAAAAGGGTTTTGACACCACATCATGCACAATAGCAGCGAGGCTATCACAGCGCTCGCGCTGATCGGCAAATCCGGTCATCATAAGGATGGTCATTTCCGGCCAGCTGGTTGCGGCAGACTTGGCCAGTTCAATGCCATCCATTTCGGGCATCTTGATATCAGTCAGAAGCAGATCAAAAGACCCTCCATGCTCAGCAAGAAGATCCATAGCATCTGTTCCGTCTTCAGCGGTTTTGACGTCATGCCCGTCCATCATCAATGCCCGCTGAACAAACATGCGAACCCCGTCGTCATCTTCGGTAAGAAGAATTCGGGCCATAACCTTACCCCCAAAATACTCTTTTTAGTCACACCAAGATCTTTTGCCGATCTTGCTCCTCTATTTGACAGCCAAAAGGTTTACCAAAAGCGAAAACGGGACGGAAAAATTGAAGCACCGGCATGTTTACACATAAGGAAAAGCGCAAATCAAACCCATTGGCTCGACCTGCGCTTTCAACGTCACAGAAATTCAAATATTTGATTTTATTGATTAATTTATTCCAGATAGCCAACAAACGGCACTTCCCGGTATGAGTGTGCCTTGTCCATTCCATAGCCGACGACAAATTTATCAGGACATTCAAAACCGACATACTCGGCATTAAGATCGACAGCTCTTTTTCCCGGTTTGTCGAGCAAAACGGCGATGTCAGCCCGGTTGGCGCCACGCTCCTGCAACAGGTTCTTAGCATAAGCCAGAGTACGCCCGGATTCCAGAATATCATCGATCAGAAGCACATCGCGATCCTTCACAATGACCTCGATGTCCCGCACAACCTTCACATTGCCTGAAGATTTGGTGCCAGAGCCGTAGCTAGAGAGCGACATGAATTCCACTTCCAGCGGAACGCCGGCGCGATACAGAGCGCGCAGCAGATCAGCTGCGAACACGAAGCTTCCCTTGAGGACGGCAATAACGAGCAGATTTTTATAACCAGCCTCTGCGATGGCGTTTGCCAGTTCCTGATTTCGGCTGGCGAGTGTCGCCTCGTCATAGAGGACTTCAATGGTATCTGTCATGAATTTTTCCGGCTTCCCTTCAGACGCAGACTCTGTCAGATGGCCTGGCCTTTGATGATCTATTCGTTGAACACGCGCATCGAGAGATATCGTGCTTGCGCAGGCGCAGCAATCGACGTCTCGATCAGCTTGCGCTCACCCGGCCCGAGACCCACATGGTCCGGTCCGATGGTCCATGAATAAAGCTCAAGACGCTCCTTGCCAAGGACGGAAAACTCCACAGAGGGAAGAATCACAGGTTCAGTGCCCGGATTGACCAGTTCCGTCTCGATAGCAAGCACTGGTGACCCGCTTTTCTGCTCAAGGCGCACATCAACCATCTCGATATCGACACCGACCACATTCACATCCATTCCAAACATGGAATAAAGAGAGGCAAGGTCTGGAATGCGTTTTACCCAGAATTGAGGCGCCATGAACAGGGCCCCCAGCAAAATCACCGTCGCGGCAAGAGCGGCGCCACCCAGCACCCACTCCTTTTTCACTGAGCGGCTGGCGCCAGCTCCCCCCTTTTGCTTTTTGGCTCGCGCCTTGCGCCGTCGGCGACGTGCTCGGGCTTCTGTTCCGCCGCGCGCGACTTTCTTTTGCGCTTCAAAAGCAGCGGCATCCAGAAGATCGACCACAGGAGGCTGGAAATCATCCCCGCCGTCCCCCTTCACGACAAAGGGCTTGGAAGCCCCATCATCAGCAGCGACGTCGTCCGACCCGGCATCAGACTCTCCTGCAGGCGAAGCCTCGGCTTTCTCAGCTTTCTTGGGTTTTTCAGCTTTCTTAGTTTTCTTGGGTTTTTCAGGTTTCTCCACCTTGCCAGCAGGCTCATCAAACAGGGAATCGATATCGTCTTGGCTCTGCTCCTCCCCGCCGGAGGGGCTATCGAACAGAGCGTCGATATCATCCTGACTTTGATCTTCACCGCCGGAAGGGCTGTCAAACAGAGCATCGATATCATCTTGGCTTTGTTCCTCGCCACCAGACGGGCTGTCAAACAGAGCGTCGATATCATCCTGGCTTTGCTCTTCACCACCGGAGGGGCTGTCAAACAGCGCGTCGATATCATCCTGACTTTGCTCTTCACCACCTGAGGGGCTGTCGAACAACGCGTCGATATCATCCTGACTTTGCTCTTCACCACCGCCAGAAGGGCTATCGAACAAGGCATCGATATCATCCTGACTTTGTTCCTTTCCCTCAGCAGGCTGCACCTCGGGCTCTTTTGCCGCTGGCTTTGGGGCTGGTTTGGGGTCAGGTGCCTTTTCAGGCTTCGGTTCAGGGGTCTGTTCCGCATGCCAGGTTTCCCCGCAACTGGAACAACGCACGGACCGCCCTTCAGCGCCGATATAATCATCGGGGACCTGATAGCTTGTCGCACAATTTGGGCAGGTTATCTTCATCGGTGCTTCAACGCTGCAAAGGAATGGGTATAAGCGGCTCCCCGCCTTTTGACGCCCACATTCTAGACAAAGCATTGAAAGGAGGCGAATCATCCACAACATAGGATATCAGCCATTAAGGCTTTGCCAAGCCCCGCTCAAAGATCAATGATTGTGTATAGTTATCGGGTGAATCGGGACACCAAATCATGCAAGCTGCCATCAAACGACCAGAAGGAAGATCATATTGATTCGCTTTGAGAATGTTGGCCTGCGCTATGGAATGGGACAGGAAGTGCTGCGCGATGTGTCTTTTCACATCCCACAGAACTCCTTTCAGTTTCTTTCCGGCCCCTCGGGGGCTGGCAAGACATCCCTGCTCAAACTGATGTTCCTTTCGCTCAAGCCCAACCGCGGCCTGATCAAGATCTTCGGACGTGATACCGCTCGCCTTGACCATGACGAACTTGCCAAGCTGCGCCGACAGATCGGCTTTGTCTTTCAGGAATTCCGCCTGCTCAACCATCTAACAACCTTCGAAAATGTCGCTTTGCCATTACGGGTCAAGGGCATGTCTGAGAGTGCCTATAGAACCGATGTGGCCGAATTGCTGGAATGGGTTGGTCTTGGCCACCGTATGCATGTCTATCCGCCTGTAATGTCTGGTGGGGAAAAGCAGCGCGCTGCGATTGCGCGTGCCCTCATCTCCCGCCCGAAGCTTCTGCTGGCAGACGAGCCCACCGGTAACGTTGACCCGATTCTTGCCCGCCGCCTTCTGCGCCTGTTTGTTGAATTGCACAGATCAGGTACTTCCATTGTCATCGCAACGCACGACACCAGTCTGATGGATCAGATTGAGGCGCGCCGCATTGTGCTGAACGATGGAACTCTCTACATTTACGATTAAGAGAGGAGAGCCCCATGGCCAGACGCCCCACCGATAGAGACGGACAAGACAGAACGCACGCCCCGATGCCGTCCAGCACGCCACGCGTCGGCCCCAATCTTGGTCCCAGGCCCGGTCCTGTGGGCGAGGAAGCGTTCAAGCCGCATGCCAGCACCAGACAACCGGCAGGCCCCAATGAGCTGCCTTCCCTGACCAAGGGCAAGAATCCGCTCTCCAAACCGGGCAAGGTGCGCAAGAAAAGCTCCAGAATGCGCCAGCTGCGTCAGATGAAGCCCAAGCGCTTTACCCAGCAGATCCCCTTCTCGGACAAGAAGCCCGGCCCGATTGTCCCCAAAGGAACCATCGCGGGTCACGCGCTCGTACTGGTGATCGCCATCATGAGCTTCCTTGCCGCACTCACTGTCGCAGCCGTGACCATCATTTCCGATGCCACGCGGGACTGGCAATCTGACATCAGCCGCGGCGCAACCATCCAGATCAGACAGCTGGAGGGCGTCGAGATGGAAGGGGAATTGGCCAAGGCCATCAATATTGCGCGCCAGACTCCGGGCATCACAAGCGCCACGGCCCTCACCTCAGACGAATCCAATTCGCTGCTCGAGCCATGGCTGGGGTTGGATATCACCTTTGATGATCTGCCAATTCCACGTCTCATTGAGTTGACCATCGATGACCCTTCGGCAGTGGACTTCGCCTCATTAAGCAAGCAATTGCAGGAGCAGGTGCCCGGCGCCGTTCTGGATAACCACCGCTTCTGGGTGGAACGACTGCGTTCCATGGCCGAAACCGCCATCTTCATCGGCTTCACCATCATGGTGCTGGTCGTCACAGCCACGGTTTTGACTGTGGTCTTTGCCACCAGATCGGCCATGTCGGGCAACAAGGAAACGATCGAGGTGCTCCACTTTGTGGGGGCCAGCAACAAGTTCATTGCTGGCGAATTCCAGCGCAAATTCTTTACCCTCGGCTTTCAGGGCGCCCTTGCTGGCGGCGGAACCGCCGTCGTCACCTTCCTCATCATACAGGTGTTGCTGCGCGCTCAGGAAGGGTCTGCGGCCCTTGACCAGATGCAGGCCCTGCTCGGCGTGGTGCAACTGGGCACCAATGCCTATCTTGGCACCTTCGCTCTGGTGATCTTGATCGCCGTATTCACCGCAATCACAACACGATTGACAGTTATGAATACGTTGAAAAAACTATCCTGAGCAGAATTGGCCTCGACAGGCTATGCCCAAATGCGGATAAAGCACCCATTAGAACAAACGCCGGATCCGGAATGCCCCAGTCACTCGCACAACAGAGCTCTGCCTTGAGAAAAGGGCTATACGCACTTTTGTTCGCAGCCTCTATTGGTCTGTGTGCGCTGTTGATCGGCTGGGCAATCTTCATCGCCTACGCGCTGACAGCCGACGAAACGCCCCCTGAGCCAGCCGACGCCATCGTGGTTGTTACAGGAGGCGCAGGACGACTGGAAAGAGCCATTGAGCTGCTCAAGGAAGGCAAAGGCCACAAACTGCTCATTTCCGGCGTTCACTACAGAAACTCGGACCACACGCTCTTTGCCCGTTTCGATCTGGATAAAGAAATGATCAACTGCTGTGTCGATCTGGACAGGGAAGCGCTGAATACGGTTGCCAATGCCACCCAGACGGCGATCTGGGCCAAGGAAAACAATTTCAAAAGCCTCATCATCGTCACCAGCGCTTATCACATGCCCCGGACCCTTTTGGAAATGCGCCGTGCTGCACCAGACGTATCCTTCCAAAGCGATCTCGTAGCCGGACCAACCAAACAGCCGCTCTTGTCGCGCCTGATCAACTGGAACACGGTACACCTGCTAACCAAGGAATATTTCAAGCTTCTGGCCGCTGTACTGCACGGGACTACCGAGAGACTCTTGAGCCATCGGGGGCAATAGCCTGAGACGATCATGTCTCTGGACAGATCTGTCATTTTCACCGATAAATGGTTTCACCAAGCCAGATCCGAGAGCTGAGCGTTCGGAGCTGCACAAAGGCACATAAAAACCAATGGACCAGTGCGTGTCTTTCAAACCGGAAGAGCCGAATGAAAGAAAAACGCATCAGATAACCCGAGCGGAACAAGACCCAGATGCTGATTATCCGATCCGTGCTATTCAACGCAGCCTTTTATCTGTCGACAGCGCTCATGCTGATCATATCCATTCTCACCTACCCCCTGCCCCGCCGCTATCTGATCAAGTTGGCAGGCATTTGGGCAAAGGTCTGTGCATGGTTATTCACCACCATCGTGGGCGGCAGCTATGAGGTGAGAGGGGCGGAAAATATTCCCAAAGGCCAGAGCATCATCCTCGCTTCCAAACATATGAGCGCCTTTGAAACCTTCGCTCTGGTACCGCTGGTGGACGACCCACTATTCATTCTCAAGCGCGAATTGCTGCGCTATCCACTTTTCGGCTGGGCCTTGCTGAAAACCGACATGATCCCCATCGACCGCAGCGCCGGACTGAAAGCCCTGCGCGGCATGCTGCTCGAAGCGCGCAAGAAAATGACCGCCGACAGCCGGCAACTCATCATCTTTCCCGAAGGCACACGCCGGCGCCCGGACACCGAGCCAGCCTATAAATTCGGTATCAGCCATATCTATCATGCCCTGAAAGTGCCCTGCTATCCGGTGGCTCTCAACACCGGTCTGTTCTGGCCGAAAGGCAGCCCGATTCGCCATTCCGGCAAAATCATCATCGAGATTCTACCTCCGATCGAACCGGGCATGGGGATGCGGCCATTTTTCGAACAACTTAGTAAAACCATAGAATCGCATTCAAATCGGCTGATTTCCGAAGCCCGTGCCGCGAACAAAGACCTCCCTCCACCAACAAAAACCGAAGCCTAGATTCTAAATATTGTATTTTTTAAGAATCGAACTACATAATGTAGATAAAGAACAAGTTGCATCCCATTAAGGAATGTTCTATATTTGTTCTCGTCAAGATCAAGATGTGTTGGGGATCGAGTATGTCGTTTGGGGCCATTGGGGACTTTGCTGTCGACAGCCTGCGCAATCGCTTCTGCTACTGGCAGAGCGACAGCGGCAATCGATATATTTTCACCCAGATTCCCGAAGATGACATTTCCAGCTTTGAAAATTGCATCCTGTTGCTGGCCACCGAAAGCGCCGACAAGCTTCAGCCTGAATTGAAGTGGATCGGCGAAATTTCGGATCTGTCCCCGCTCGCCTTTCGCGATATCGCCCCTGAGGACATCAAGGATGTTGCGGTCTATGTTCACCTGCTGGCAGGCAGCGAACATGAACGTCAACAGGTCATTGACGATCTGGCACGCGATGCCGGACGGGAAATCTGTCTGCTCAGCGCCTGAGACACATCAGGCTCAAAGCTACAGACGGCCTCATGATAGCCGCCTCTCATATAATCGCTCTTGCTTCTCCGCTGCGTCGTGCCTTTAGGGTTTGGCCTTTTGCCTTAGTGCGTCAGCCAGCTCATAAAGAGCTTCATCCTCGATATTGATCTCCTTGAGATGATCCACCGTGTTGAGCACATAGTCGATATTCGGACCGGCGTCACCCTGACTTTTCAGAACAATCTTAACTTGTTCCTCAAGGCCTAGCTTTCCGGCATATTGCCCATGCGTTGTGTCGGCAATATAGGTCACGGCATCCACCTTGCGCGGGGCACCATCAGCCGTGATCGAAGCGATCTTGACGGGCACGAATTCTTCCAGATAGACGGAGGTAACCTGTTCGCGCGCACGCAGATAGTCAATCACCGCATCGCGCTGGCTGGCGTCGACGCGGAACACCATCCCCTGGCAGGAACCGCCCTCACTCAGTCCCATCACCAGTCCTGGATTTTCCGGCGATCCGCGATAGACATGGGAATAGACACAGAGTGCGCGGTGATAGCCTTCGAGGGTACCAATATAGGATTCTTCAAAGTCGAATCCGGGTCGCCACATGAGTGAGCCATAACCAAAGACCCAAAGATCGCGCATGCCAACTGCCTCCAAACAGGATACAAACAACTAAAATCGGTTCGCTATAAAAACCGCCATGATTGCGCCATAAGATAAAGCAACAAAGGACGTGAAATACCAACACCGATCGACATTTGCAACAGAACGAGTGCCAAATGCCTCAACAGCCAGCTGAGCAAACCAACCAGATCAAGCAGAAAAAAGGCGCCAAACACCTCCTATGGGGTGTCGCCATCATTCTTGTCCTGATCGCAGCTGGATGGTCAGGCTTCTGGTATTATGGCTATACGACGACCCAGGCGCTGGTGGATCGCTTTGTCGCCCGTGAGGTGAACGGACAGAAAGTAGTTCGCTGTCAGGATCGCACTCTAGGCGGCTACCCGGTGCGGCTGGCCCTTGATTGTTCGTCCTACGCGGTTGTCGATCCCGCCTCCGGATGGCAGGTCACCGGCGGCCCCTTGCAAGTCTACTGGCAAATTCATGAGCCGGGTCAGGCCAGTATCAAGACCCACGCCCCCATGCATATCGAGCAGCCAGCCTTTGGCCAGAGCTATGACATCACGGGCAGCCTGATCCAGAGTTCAGTTTTGCTCACCCCGCCCAATGGCATACGCGCCGTATCCTTCAAAGCGGAGGACGCCACGCTGGCCGCCAACAATGCAGCCCTTGGCCAACCCGTTGGCACCATCAAGGCTGACAGCCTTGAGTTCAATGCCAGCCCACGACAGCAGACAACCGGCGATCTGGATCTCACTTTCAAGGCCAGTGAGCTTTCCATCGACCGCATCCCTGTTCTCAATGGCGAAATGACCTTCACCGCCAAGGAAGGCCTGAATGCCCTGTTACAGGACCGAAGGGATCCGACCGGTCTATGGCTACGCCAATCGGGCAAAATCGAGAATATCGATGGTTGGCTGGAAATTGGCCAGAAGACCCTGAAGCTGAAGGGTGACATCACCTTCAATCAGGCAGGTCTTGCCAATGGCACCCTCAAGCTGCGTATTCTCAATCCCAACCTTGAAACCGCCCAGATAAAGCCGACCCTCTCGGCCAAGCGCGACGGCTTTAACGGCCCGCTCACCGGCCTGCAATTGATGGGGAAACCAGTTCGGGATGGAGATCTGGTCGGCTCTGAAGTCAAGATCACACTGATCAATGGTGCAATAAAGGCAGGATTCCTGCCTTTGGGAACCCTGCCTGCTTTACGATAGCGTTTTAGAACAAAGTGCGTTAGGGCCGAAAACCAGATACCTCACGCTTGCGCATCCAGTGATAGCGATCAGCTGCCTGTATATTCGTGATCGTCGCTGCTCAGAGTCGGCGCATGGGTCTCGCCCTCTTTGATATGGCGGCCAAAGTCCGATGCGGCAATTTCCTGACCGGCATCGATAATGCTGCGGCGAATGGAACGCGTGCGCGAGAAGAGATCGAACAGCGCATCTCCGTCTCCCCAGCGAATGGCCCGCTGCAAAGCCGTCAAATCTTCGGTAAAGCGCCCCAGCATTTCCAGAGCAGCTTCCTTGTTATGCAAAAAGACATCCCGCCACATGGTCGGGTCGGATGCCGCAATACGGGTAAAGTCGCGGAAACCACCGGCAGAATATTTGATGACTTCGGAATTGGTCACCATTTCCAGATCCGACGCGGTACCCACGATATTATAGGCAATCAGATGCGGCAGGTGAGAGGTGATGGCCAGAACATTGTCGTGATGATGCGCATCCATCAGCTCCACGTTGGACCCGACCGTTGACCAGAAGGTCTTGACCTTCTCGATCGCTCCTTCATCCGTGCCCTCAGGTGGCGTCAAAATACACCAGCGATTGACAAAGAGCTCGGCAAAGCCCGCATCAGGGCCGGATTCCTCGGTGCCCGCAATCGGGTGCCCCGGCACGAAATGAACATGAGCGGGCAGATGTGGCTGCATCTGGCGAATGATCGACATCTTGACCGATCCGACATCCGTGACGATGGCGCCTTCTTTCAGGTTGGGCGCAATCGCCTCGGCCACGGTGCCACAAACACCGACAGGCGTACAGACCACAACGAAGTCGGCATCCTTTACGCTCTCAGCCACATCCTTGTGATAGCTGTCTCCCAAGCCCAATTCTTCAGCACGCGCCAATGTGGCGTCTGATCGCGTATGCACCGCGATATGCTCGACCAGCCCTTTTTGACGGGCGGCCAAAGAAATGGAAGACCCCAGAAGACCGATACCGATCAGGGTCATGCGCTTGAAAAGAAAGTCTGTCATCCAATTTACCCTTTGAGGAATTTCGCCAAATGGCCGATCACGGCCTCACACGCTTCTGCGGTGCCAATGGTCATACGCAGAGCGTTTGGCAAACCATATCCTCCAACCTGTCGCAGCACGCAGCCCTTGGTCTGCAAGAAAGCGTCTGCTTCTGCTGCACTTTTGCCCGGTGCATCCGGGAAATGAATGAGAATGAAGTTGCCCACACTCGGGGTCACTTTCAGTCCCAGTGCTTCCAGAGCAGCAGAGGTCTTTGGCAGCCATTCCTTGTTATGCACCACGGCATTGCGGATGAAATCCTGATCACGCAGAGCAGCAACACCAGCAGCCTGAGCCGCACCGGAAATATTGAACGGCGGGCGAATACGGTTCATGGCATCGATAATGGCCTGCGGTCCATAGCACCAGCCAAGGCGCAACGCGGCAAGGCCATACACCTTCGAGAAGGTGCGCGACATCACCACATTCTCTGTGGTCGCGGCAAGCTCGATGCCAGCCTCATAGTCATTTTCAGCCACATATTCCGAGTAGGCCGCATCCAGAACCAAAACCACATGCTTTGGCAAACCGGCATGCAAACGGCGCACTTCGGACACTGGAATATAGGTACCAGTCGGATTGTTCGGATTGGCCAGAAAGACCATTTTGGTCTTGTCCGTCACGGCAGCAAGAATGGCGTCCACATCGGTCGTCAGATCCTGCTCCTCGGCAACGACAGGAACACCGCCCGCAGCCCGAATGGCAATGGGATACACCGCAAAACCATATTGGCTGTAGATTGCTTCGTCGCCACGCTCAAGGAAGGTATAGCACAGCAGGCTGAGCACTTCGTCAGAGCCAGCACCACACAGAATACGATCAGGATGCAGGCCATGCACCTCGCCAATCACCTCGCGCAGAACAACACTGCTGCCATCGGGATAAAGCTCCAGATTGCCCGTCATCTGACGGAAGGCATCCATTGCCTTGGAGCTTGCACCGAAAGGAGATTCGTTGGAGGACAGTTTGTGAATGGGCGCCGCCCCATCAATCTCGGCCTTGCCGGGAACATAAAGCGGGATATCGAGAAGCCCTTCACGCGGCTGAGGCCGTTGGGGCTGTCCGGAAGAGGACATTTCACCACTCCTGATAATCTTAAGTCTACAATTGCTTCCGGCAGTCTTACAGCCAAGCCGGAAGCCCATTCAAGCAAAAAGGTGGGATTGAACGATCAAAGAGCCAGATTTGATCGAAAGATCGAAAATTCGCGCCTATCAAAGCAAAATCAAGGCCTATTCGGCAGCAGAGAGCGCAATTGGCGTCCAGTAGCCACCAACAACCCCGCGGATCACCATCGGATTGCTCGGCGAGCGTGTCAGCCCTTCCACTTCCACATCAGACACCGAGAAAGGCACGGCAACAAGGCATTCACAATGCCCCTCTTCCATGACGCAGGAAATCAACTGGCCACCGATGCGGTTGACAGCATCCTGCACCCCTTCCTCATGCGGAGCACAAAGTGCCACCAGACGCATATCCGGTACGGTCGTATCCATCAATGGCATGGACAGCACGAAGGTATCCAGATCCACCGGGCGCCCCGCCTGTTTGATCACCGGCAAGCGACCGATGATCTGTACGCCATCTTTGGAAAGCGGAACCCACCAGGCGCTCTTGGCGTCGTTCTGGTTGGCGACCAGCCCGAGTGCAGCCCCATCGCCCACGCGCACCTGTTCGATCACGCCAGCGCTGTCGGCGGCTTCCTTGAAGCCAACCGTGAAACCGAAATAGAAGCGTGCGACATCGCGCACGTCAACGCCCGGCTCGACAATCACATCATAAGGGGCCTGCATATGGGTAAAGGTGGCGATGATTTCGCGCCAGAGATGCTCCACGGTCGTAATCGGCAAAATACCCCGATGCCGCCCGACAAGCCGGCGCATCATGTCCATCTCGCGTCCGGGCCGGAAGGCCGCGCCAGGCTTATGCGTGCGCTTCACCGCGATCAGGGCCTGAACGATTTCACTGCGCTCGATCAAATGCCGGTGAATGGACTCATCAATGCTGTCAATTCTCTGCCGCAGCTCATCCAGTGTCGGCTCGTCCTTTTGCGCGCCGCCCTCTTTGCTATCCGTCATGATCGTCCTGTCTTCATTTGTCTTTGCGCAGTCTCTTGGCCAACGCCGATGAGCCGATGAAACGCATCCGGCAACAGGCTGATTTCCGCGCGCCGTTCAATGCGCTTAATCGAATAGTATCCCTTTGGTTGGATAGTATCCTTAAAAGGGAGACACCACAAAAGCAAAGAAAAGATTTGACTTGTCCCCCCATGCTCCCTAGCTACTTTGCACAAGACAAAAAAACCAGTCCGTCTTTGGAGAAAATGCCCAATGAACAGTCCGACCGACAAGAACAATCCGGAAACCGGAGTGAAAAGTCGGGAAGAGCGCGCCCACCACGAGGCGCTGTCTCCATCCAGCCGGAGTGTCACCTTCGGCCCGGACACCCCGCTCAAGCTGGATGCTGGCGGAGAACTCTCTCCCTTCACCATCGCCTATGAAACCTATGGCAGCCTGAACGAAGACCACTCCAACGCTATCCTCGTTTTCCACGCCCTGACCGGTGACCAATATGCCGCCTCCCCCTCGCCGGTAACCGGCAAGCCGGGCTGGTGGTCCACCATGATCGGACCGGGCAAGCCCATCGATACCGAACGCTATTTCGTTATCTGCTCAAACGTTCTGGGCGGCTGTTCAGGCTCTACGGGGCCGGCCTCCATCAATCCGGCCACCGGCAAGCCCTATGGTCTTGATCTACCGGTGATCACCGTGCCTGACATGGTGCGCGCTCAGACGATGCTGGTGGACCATCTGGGTATCGACAAACTCTTCAGTGTAATTGGAGGCTCCATGGGCGGCATGCAGGCCATGCAATGGGCGGCTGCTTACCCCGAACGGGTCAACTCGGCGATCCTGATCGCCACCGCTTCGCACCATTCATCGCAGAATATTGCCTTTTACGAGGTTGGCCGCCAAGCCGTAATGGCCGATCTGGACTGGCATGGCGGGCGCTACTATGACTATGACGTCACGCCGAAAAAGGGGCTCGCCGTAGCGCGGATGGCAGCCCATGTGACCTACATGTCCGAGCAGTCACTGCAGAATAAATTTGGCCGCAATCTGCAAAATAGTACGGAAAAGGGCTTTTCCTTTGATGCCGAGTTTGAAATCGAAAGCTATCTGCATCATCAGGGCATGACCTTCGTGGATCGCTTCGACGCCAATTCCTATCTCTATGTGACGCGGGCGATGGATTATTTCGACCTGGCCGCAAGCTATGATGGACAGTTGGCCAAAGCCTTCATGGGAACCAAGGCGCGCTTTTGCGTTGTCTCCTTCACCTCGGACTGGCATTTCCCAACCTCGGCCAGCCGCACCATCGTGCACGCGCTCAATGCGGCAGGCGCTTCGGTCAGCTTTGTCGAGATTGACAGCGACAAGGGCCATGACGCCTTTTTGCTCGAAGAGCCAGAATTCTTCGATGCCATCAACGGCTTCCTGCATGCTGCCGATCGCAACAATGACCAGCCCGGCAACCACGATGATACGGAGGAGCGCTCATGAGCAAGCCCGACAAGAAGGCCCTCATCGTCGGCGGACGCGCAGACAACACCCGCATCGACTTCGAGCTGGTGGCAGACATGATCGAACCCAACACCAAGATTCTTGATGTGGGCAGCGACGATGGCGCCCTGCTGGAATTGCTGCGTGACAGTCGCAATGTGGAAGGACGCGGCATCGAGCTGTCCCAGAAGGGGGTCAACAAATGCGTGGCCCGTGGCTTGTCGGTCATTCAGGGCGATGCGGATGAAGATCTGATCTATTATCCCGATGACAGCTTTGATTATGTCATCCTCAGCCAGACCATTCAGGCAACGCGCAATCCAAAGCTGGTGCTGGAACATTTGCTGCGCATCGGGCGCAAGGCGATTGTCTCCTTCCCCAATTTCGGCCATTGGCGTGTGCGTTCGGATCTTCTCTTCCGTGGCACGATGCCGGTCAACGATTACCTGCCCTACAGCTGGTATGACACACCGAACATCCATTTCTGCACGGTGCGGGATTTTGTCAATCTGTGCCGAGAAACCAATGCGGAAATAGAGAAGGCCCACGGCCTTCAGGGAGAAGGAGAGCGCATTTCCTTTTCCGCCCCCTGGTGGTTCTGGAACCTGTTTGCCGAACAGGCCATTTTCCTCCTAAGCCGCAAGCACTAGTCGCTCTCCCCCTTCGGCCAATCTTCAGCATTGGCAAAGGGATTGTAGGCTGGAAAATGCCCACCCGCTGCAGGCAGGTTGGGAACCGGCAGGAACACAGGCCGGAAGCTGGTCTTAACCTTGCTGGCTTCCGTGCTCACCAGCCCTTGCGCCAACAGCTTGGTTGCTTCCACTATCAGAACGCCGGAAAAAGCGGGCCAACATTGCGCCCCGATCCGCTCCCACAGATGAGCCGAGCCCAAAAAGCGCTGCCGCTTGAAGGGTGCAAAAAAAAGCCCGTCATTCCAGCGTGTCGGCGTAAACATGGTATCGCGCAAGAGGTGTCTTAGCTGTCTTTTGGAAAAGGGACGCCCATAGGCAAAGGGAGAATGCTCCACCCGCGCCCAAACGCCGCGTCGATTGGGCACCACGATCATCAAGCGCCCGCCTGGCGTCAAAACGCGCCAGATTTCGCGCAAATGCTCAGCCGGATTGTCAACCAGTTCCAGCATATGCACCAGCACGACCCGATCGAGACTGGCATCGGCCAAAGGCAAATCATTGCTGTCGACAAGCGCGGTTGAAGAAGCGCCATCGGAAGGCCAATAAACGGCGCCCTGCTGTGAGGGCATGAAAGCCAAGGCACGCTCCGCCTTATCGCGCATATTGCGTATATAGGGGGGGGCATAACCCATCCCCAAAACACTCAGCCCCTTGAGGTTGGGCCAAAGAGTCTGGATACGCTGATTGACGTGATGCGCCGTGACGCGTCCCAACGGCTGGGTATAGAAATTTCTCAAATCCAGAACATCAAGAAACATGAAAAACAGCACGCACCGCGCAAGCGGCTCCCCATCGTTGGCCTATGGCTAGTGCTTCTAATGTGGCATCTCGCATCACCAATTCCAAGCGACAAAAATCACATATTGAGAAAGCTGGCGATTGCGTCAGCGTAGGCCAACCTTATATTGAGAAAGAATCTGGGCATTCCCCCCAAAACATGCCACTGTTGACGGGACTGCCAGACAGCAATCACTGGAGAGACCCAAATGGCCAATCAGCCCCTTGAAACAAAACTCATTCCCTGCCGCTCGGACAATTATGCCGTTTTGGTCCATGACAAGGAGGCGAATCTCACTTTTCTGGTGGATGTCCCCGAAGCACCGGCCATCCGACAAGCCTTAAAGGAAACGGGCTGGTCTCTGACCCATATTCTGATCACCCATCATCATTATGATCATGTGGAAGGGCTTGCTGCCATCAAAGAAGAAACCGGAGCCAAAGTCTATGGCCCCGCCGACAGTGCCAGCAAGATAGGGAATATCGACGAGCCTCTCTCCGACGGAGACAGTTTCAAATTTGGCGACCAGAAGGTCTATGTGCTGGGAACGCCAGGCCACACGCTCGACCATATCAGCTATTGGTTACCCGACGCCGAGTTGGCCTTCACGGGCGACACACTCTTCGCCATGGGCTGTGGTCGCGTGTTTGAAGGCACCCTCAAGGACATGTGGTTTTCCGTTGACAAGCTGGCAAAACTGCCGCCGGAAACCACCTTTTTCTGCGGTCACGAATATACCGAGGCCAATGGCAATTTCTGCCTGACCATCGAGCCGGAAAACGAACTGCTTCTGCAGCGGGTAGAAGAGGTTAAAAGCTTGCGAGCCCAGGGACTGCCAACTGTGCCGTCGACCATTCTGGATGAACTGACCACCAACAGCTTCTTGCGTGCCAATGACGCGGACGTTAAGGCATCGTTGGGCATGGCCGATGCTGAGGATTGGGAAGTGTTTGCCGAAATCCGCACCCGCAAGGACAATGCCTGACATGCCGGGAAGCGGAACAAAGGGCTCAAAATGACAATAGAGGCGCGTCGGCGCCTCTATTGTCATGCACAAAAAAGATCCAACCCTAGAAGGGTTCGCTGCCAAACAGCTTCTTGGCGGTTTCATTGATCAAGGTATGGCGGCGGTCGAATTTCTTAGCCAGAATGATGTTGGTCATCGTGCGCACAACACCCTGAATTTCGCCGATCTCATCAAGCAGCACATCCAGATCTTCAAGCTGTGGCATTTCCACGATCAGAGACAGATCGAACGCCCCGTTCACCGTGAAGCAAGAGGAAATTTCGGGATAGTCTTCAAGCTTCTGCACGATAGGCCCCTGCAATTTGGGGTCGATCTCGACAAAGACGATTGCCCGATTGAGCGCTTCCATGGGGTCGCTGTTGAGCAACACGGTAAAGCCGTCAATCACACCTTCTCGCTTGAGCCGTTCAATACGCTCATGCACCGTGGAGCGTGCGACATCCAGCTTGCGTCCGATTTCAGAGGTCGAAAGACGCGCGTCTGCCTGCAACAACCGGATAAGTTTTCTGTCCAGATCATCTAGCGAACGCCGCATTGCTTTCTCCTGAATGCTATCGAGCCTCTTGGCTCAATCTTGTAAACAGGCTATTGTCCTCACCTGTATTTCATTAGCTCACTTATTCATGATTTTCCCTCAAGAGCTACCGCTAATTTGACCTATTACCACATATTTCCAGCAAAATGCTTTAATTTTTCGGCACATTGCCAAACGGCACCCAACACCCCTCTGTTTCTGCTGTTCCCGGCTCATTATACTAACAGCCGACAAAATCTTTTTCACAAATAAAATCAACATATTAAAGACGGATTGATTTCCCTCCCCTTTTCAAAACCGTCTTCAAACACACTTTCCGGAGATCCCTCGATGAGTTCATCCCTCGCTTCTGAAGCAAAAATCCTGCTCGACGCCATGGGCGTTGATGCAGCCAGACTTGGCGGCACCATTTCCGTTTCAAGCCCGATTGACGGCTCCGCCATCGCAACGGTCGCAGAACAGTCCGCCAACGACATGAACAAGGCAGTCGAAGCCGCCCATGCCGCATTCCTTGAATGGCGCACCGTACCGGCCCCTGTGCGTGGCGAGCTGGTACGCCTTTTGGGTGTGGAACTGCGCAAACACAAGGAAGCACTGGGCAAACTGGTGTCCATTGAGGCTGGCAAGATCCTGTCTGAAGGCCTTGGCGAAGTGCAGGAAATGATCGACATTTGCGATTTCGCCGTTGGCCAGTCCCGCCAGCTTTATGGCAAGACCATCGCGTCTGAACGCCCTGGCCATCGCATGATGGAAACATGGCATCCGATGGGCGTTTGTGGTGTCATCTCAGCCTTCAACTTCCCCGTTGCAGTCTGGTCTTGGAACACATGTCTGGCACTCGTCTGTGGCGATAGCGTCATCTGGAAGCCATCGGAAAAGACCCCGCTCACCGCGCTCGCCTGCGAAGCAATCCTGAACAGCGTGATTGCCTCCTTCGATCAGGCTCCTGCTGCTCTGGCTCAGGTGGTTATCGGTGGTCCGGCTGTCGGCGAAGCACTGGTAGACAATCCGCTGGTTCCGATCATTTCTGCCACCGGCTCCACCCGCATGGGCAAGGCTGTCGGCCCGCGTGTAGCAGCCCGCTTTGGCCGCTCCATTCTGGAACTGGGCGGCAACAACGCCATGATCGTGGCCCCGAGTGCCGATCTCGATATGGCTGTGCGCGCCATCTGCTTCTCCGCAGTGGGCACCGCCGGTCAGCGTTGCACTTCGCTGCGTCGTCTCATCGTGCATGAGAGTGTGGTTGACAAGCTGGTGCCACAGCTCAAAAAGGCTTACGGATCTCTGCCCGTCGGCACCCCGCTGGATGGCGGCACTTTGGTTGGCCCGCTGATCGATGAAGCAGCCTTCTCCATGATGCAGGATTCCCTTACCAAGGCCAAGGAACAGGGCGGCACCGTCACCGGTGGTGAACGTGTCACTGTCGAGAAATGCGAAGGCGGTTTCTATGTGCGTCCGGCCATTGCCGAAATGCCTGGCCAGAGCGACGTGGTCAAAACCGAGACCTTTGCCCCAATCCTTTATGTCATGACCTACAAGGACTTCGACGAGGCCCTCAAGCTGCATAATGAAGTCCCACAGGGCCTGTCTTCCTGCATCTTCACGCTGGACATGCGCGAAACCGAGCTCTTCATGAGTGCTGCCGGCTCTGACTGCGGCATCTGCAACGTCAATATCGGCCCGTCGGGCGCAGAAATTGGCGGTGCCTTTGGTGGTGAAAAGGAAACCGGCGGTGGCCGCGAATCCGGCTCCGATGCCTGGAAAGGCTACATGCGCCGCGCAACCAACACCATCAACTACTCCACCGAGCTGCCTCTGGCACAGGGTGTTTCCTTCGACGTCTGATGACGACAAGAAATTTTAAAGTGAGAATTTCAGGAAAGGGCCGCTTGCGGCCCTTTTTTGTGTTATGTAGCGCTCACCACTTGCGCTTTGCGCAAAATGTTATAGCGTAACACCCCCATTTATAGTCCTTGACCAATCAAGATTGCACACTCGTGACCCATACCGATCCTTTGCTCGTTGGAACAGACATAACTGTCAAAGCTGACGGCAAGACATTGCTGAATGACGTTTCCGTCTCGGTTTGTGAAAATGAAATCGTGACCATTATCGGCCCCAATGGCGGCGGCAAGACCACTTTGCTGAAAGCCTTGCTCGGCCTCAGACCGATCTCGTCCGGCACCGTCAAACGCAAGAAGACTCTCAATCTGGGTTATGTGCCCCAAAAACTCGTCATTGATCGCACGCTGCCACTGACCGTGCAGCGCCTGATGCAGCTCACCGGCTCTTACAAGCGCACCCAGATTGAGGATGCACTGGGAGAAACGGGTGTCGCACATAAGATCCACGACAATATCCACTCGCTTTCGGGCGGCGAAATGCAGCGCGTGCTGCTCGCTCGCGCCATTATCCGTCAGCCGGAGCTGATGGTACTGGACGAGCCGGTACAGGGCGTCGACTATCTTGGCGAAATCGCCCTTTATCAGCTCATCGAGGCCATCCGTAACAAATATAAATGCGGCATTCTTCTGGTCTCCCACGACCTACATATGGTGATGCGCGCCTCCAACAGAGTCATTTGTCTCAACACCCATGTCTGCTGTTCAGGACAACCGACCGACGTGGAACAGAGCCCCGACTATCAGCGCCTGTTTGGCTCCCGCGGGTTGCAGACCATGGCTCCCTATGGCCATCGCCATGGCCATTTTCACGATATCCCGCCAGATCCGGCGTCCCTTAGTGACCATAGTGCCGATGGGCATTCATGCTCGGACCATAACCATTGCGATCCCGAGGGACATAACCATGCTGGATGATTTCTTTATACGCGCCCTGCTCGGAGGCATCGGCATCGCCCTTGTATCCGGCCCCCTTGGCTGCTTCATCGTCTGGCGCCGCATGGCCTATTTTGGCGAAACCATGTCTCATGCGGCTCTGCTGGGCATTTCCCTAAGCCTGATGATGGATCTGATGCCTTTCTGGGGCGTGTTCTCAGTTTCCATAGCGATCGCTCTGGCGCTCTATGGTCTGGAAAAACTTGACCGTCTCTCAAGCGACACACTGCTGGGCATCCTGTCGCATGCCTCGCTCTCCATCGGGCTCATCGCTCTGGGCTTCATGGCGTGGCTGCGCGTGGATGTCATGTCGCTGCTGTTTGGCGATATCCTCTCAATCACCCGTGGTGATCTGGCCCTCATCTGGGGCGGTGGCATTCTGGTGCTTGGCCTGCTTCTGTTTCACTGGCGCAGCCTTTTGGCGGCAACCGTCAGTCAGGACATTGCCTCTGCGGAAGGTCTGCCAACCAAGCGAGCCAATCTTGTCTTCATTCTGCTAATCGCGCTGGTCATCGCGGTCGCGATGAAGCTCATCGGCGCCTTGCTGATCACCTCGCTTTTGATCATCCCGGCCGCCAGCGCCAGACAGTTTGCCCGCAGTCCGGAAATGATGGCGATTTTGGCCGCCATCATGGCCTGCCTGTCAGCCATTCTGGGTCTCAACATGTCGATGATCTGGGATTCAAACCCCGGTCCATCCATTGTTCTGGGGGCCTTCATGCTGTTTCTGTTGTCTCTGGTCATCGCCCCGCTGGTGCGAGCCCTGCGCCCACCCCAGCGCTAACGACGCAGGAACAGATCCTTGGAAGCCAACACAGCGCCGCAGGTGATCAACAGCGCTGCGGCCCCGATGATGACCGTAAAGTCAGACACGCCTGCCAAAATGAGAAGACCGGTAGACAGGAGCGGCGCTGCATAGGCAGCCGCTCCCAACACCTGAATGTCACCGTGCTTGACCCCGAAATCCCAAACATAGAAGGCCCCGCCAGCCGGGCCAAGCCCCAGCCCGATGGTTGCCATCCACTGAATGGCATTTTCCGGCCAAACCGTGGTTTCAAACAACAAGTGCGCCACAATGCTGAGCGCAGCCGCTACAAAGCAGAAGCCCACCACAATATCCGTGGGCACATGGGAGAAGCGACGTGAGAGAACCGAATAGCCTGCCCAGAAGAAAGCGCCGAACAGCGCCACGCTATAGCCGCGAATATATTGCGGATCGATCGAGATCGTTTGTCCCTTGGTGACGACCAGCACCGCACCGGACAGGCCCAGAAGCGCCCCCAGACTGTGAAACCAGCGCAACCGCTCTCCGGGCAACAGAGACGAGAAGACAACGATAAGCAGCGGCCAGAGATAATTCACGAGCCCCGCTTCCACTGGCGGTGCCAGACGCAGCGCTGCATAATAGGCGGCATGATAGCCAAACAGCCCGAACACCCCTAGCGCCCAGACATTCCACGGCTGCTTGAGCACCCTTATCGCGGAAGGGCGAAACACCCAGCTGACCAGACCAACCAGCCCACCCACGATGAAAGACATCGCGGTCAGCTGAAAAGGCGGCACTGTTCCACTCCATACGGTGAACAAGGCAAGGAGCGACCACATAAGGATTGCCGTAAAACCGACAAGCGTGGCAAGCAGGCGTTTGGACATGGAAACTTCACTTTCAACAGACCATCAAAAAACGCCTCAGCAAAGACAAAAAAACCGCAGAAGAAAAGCTCCTGCGGTTTGTTATCAAACGCTTTTTAGGCAATGACTAAAATTTAGCCATTTGCTATATATTGGCCGCCATTGATCGTCATCACAGCCCCCGTGATAAAGGCCGCTTGCTCGGAGACCAGAAAGGCCACCATGGCGGCAATTTCCTCGGCCTGCCCCAACCGTCCAACCGGAATATTGGAGACGATGCTTTCCAGCACTTTCTCGGGTACAGCCGACACCATGTCGGTATCGATATAGCCCGGACAGATGCAATTGACCGTAATCCCCTTGCGCGCAACCTCCTGCGCCAACGCCTTGGTAAAGCCGATCACGCCTGCCTTGGCCGCAGAATAGTTGGTCTGGCCCATCTGCCCCTTCTGGCCATTGATGGACGAGATATTGATGATCCGCCCATGCCCACGTGCACGCATTTCGTCGATGATCGGCTTGGTCATGTAATACATCGAGTTCAGATTGACATTGATGGCTTCATGCCACTGCTCAAATTCCATCTTGTGCAACATGCTGTCGCGCGTGATACCTGCATTATTGACCACAATATCGATGATACCGAGATCTTCCTCGACCTGTTTCAGGCCCGCCTTGCAGGCTTCGAAATCCCCCACATCCCATTTATAGGCCTTGATGCCCGTGCGCTCCGTGAAGCCCCGGGCACTGTCATCATTGCCAGCATAGTTGGCTGCAACAAAAAACCCGGCCTCTTTCAGGGCAATGCAGATCGCCTCGCCAATACCCCTTGTTCCACCAGTTACAACTGCAACCTTGGACATGCTCTCTCTCCCCTCATGAAAACCATTGCCCGTCCCCCTCTCCGGATCGGGCTGGTTCCTCCACCTTGAATGTTTGTCGCTGCCGCGCCCTCGTCACCTCGGGCAGACCAGCAAGCAGTCAGACGTCCTGGTCCGTTTTGTGCCTTTTGAATGTCGTCCGGCCCGCCTTCATTGCGCATCGCAGTTTACATCTCGGCGCATCTTTTCACCTTGTGTGCACCGGCCAACCGAATGGACGCAGGATGCCATTTATCCCGAGCCCGAAATGCGCTCGATATTCTTGCGGCGAAACAGCAACTTCGGGTACCTCATCCCTTATTGCGCCGCAGCAAAAATCTCAAATTCGCCAGCTCCCGAGAAGAATTTGGCCTCTTGAAAATCGTTTAGAAAGTGGCAAGGAGTCAATTACGCCATGGGCCTAGTCTGAAAGACCTAGAAAATAGACATGCCCTTTTACTGGTCATTCCTATTTTTTTGCACTTGCTAAAAGGATAGGTCAGAGGCTCTTGGCAATGCAGCATGAACGAATTAAGTTGGAGGACAACAGCAGGCGCTTTTCAAGCAGCTGCCACCAGTGTCCATTCCGTCACGAGGCCTTGCATAAATGACAAAACAAGCGGATCAAACTGTCATCAAGAAATATGCGAACCGCAGATTGTACAACACCGGCACCAGCACCTATGTCACGCTGGAAGATCTGTCCGACATGGTAAAGGCGCAGGAGGATTTCGTCGTCTATGATGCCAAGAGCGGAGAGGATATAACCCGCTCTGTTCTCACGCAGATCATCTTCGAACATGAGAATAAGGGCCAGCATCTGCTGCCCATCGATTTTCTACGCCAGCTGATCCGTTTCTATGGCGACTCGATGCAACATCTGGTGCCAAGTTATCTTGATTTCACCATGCAGAATCTGGCCAAGGACCAGGAAAATCTGCGCAAGCAGATGGCCGACTCCTTCGGCGACTCAGCCATGGAAGCCATGGAGGAGCAGGTTCGCCGGAATTCCGAAATTTTTGAAAATGCCATGAAGATGTTCATGCCCTTCGGCTCGGCACCCCAGAAGCCAAAGAAGGAGCCCGAACCCAGCAAACCGAGCGAGCTGGAACAACTAAAGGACCAGATCGCCGATATGCAGAAAACGATTTCCGAGTTGGTTGTTCGCAGCAAGAAAGACTAGCAAATCATCAAATCAGTTGAACGACAGGGCTGCAGCGCATGACGGTGCCCCAACGGGCCAAATGGACCAACCCATCACTTGGTTCTCGCCTGCGCATCATCCTCCTGCCCGGGCAGCTTGTTCACCGGCTCACCGAAATGGAAGCCCTGTAGGTAGGCAACCTTAAGCGGCGCCAACAGATCGGCCACTTCAGCACTAACCACCCATTTCGCCACAACATCAAAGCCCAATTCGCTCGCCAGCTCGGCAAACATACGCACAATTGCCCGGTTCTGTTCATTCTCGGCAATATCTCGCATCAGGCTACCGGCAATCTTGACCATATCCGCATCCAGCGCATGCAACTGCTGGAAGGATGTGTAGCCAGCCCCGAAATCGTCAATCGCAACACGAATGCCCAATTCTTTGACAGAGCGAACAAATTCGACGGCAGTCTCCGGATTTTCCAGCGTCGAGCGTTCGGCAATTTCGATCATCAACCGCCCGGCCACATCCGGGTTATTCACCAACCGCGCCCGCAAATAGCTCATCCACTCTTTGTCCCCGCCAACATCAGGGCAAACATTCATGCTCAATTGCACCTTTTCATGCGCGAACAGCAGATCCAGCGTCATTTCCAGAATGCGGTGGTCCAGCATTGCCGCCAGTCCCAACTGCTCGGCATAGTGAACAAAGCTCTCCGCAGGGATTGGATTGCCATCACGATCCTTGACCCGCACCAGCACCTCGTGGAAGGCAACGGCGCCTGTGCGTGCCTCGACAATGGGCTGAAAGGCCAGATCAATGCGCCGTTCATTGAGCGCCGTAATCACCTCATCGGACATCCGGATTTTCTGCTGGCGTTCTTCCAGAGCAAAGGTCTTGGCCTGGAAAGCACGGAATGTTCCGCGACAATGGCTTTTGGCCCGATCCAAGGCATCCAGAGCGCAAATCTCGGCCTGACGCAGATCCTCAACGCCTTCGCCCAGATACACACCACCCATCGTCAGGGTCACATGCACAGGGCCGACATCGGTCATGATCAGCTCTTCTCGGGCTGCATCCAGAAAACGCTCCGCGGCAGCAGCCATTTCCTTCTCTGAGCAATTGTTGATCAGAAGACCGAATTTGGTGCCCGAGATACGCCCCACCAGATCACCATCGCGCAAGCGCCGTGCGATACGTCGGGCAACCTCGCATATCACTTGATCGGCAACATCGAACCCATAGGCCTCATTGACCACACGAAAATTGTCGATATGGGCGATCAGGAAGCAGGCCTGTTTGCCCTTTTGTTTGCATTGCTCAAGAGTGAGCTGCAATTGATCCAGAAAGACAGAGCGGTTGAACAGGCCGGTCAGCGCATCAAACTGGGAGAGAAAGCGCAAACGCTGCTCGCGATGCTGCTCTTCATTGACCACGCGAATGATGCCGTGCACCCGTTCAGCCCGGCCAGTACCATCCGTGAACCATCGCCCACTCTCTTCGACCCAGAGCCTCAGCTCATTCTCAAAGCCCAGAGGCGCAAGACAATAGATGCATTCAAAGGGCACGCCCTCACCATCATCGCTTTTACCGGAGCCGAAAATGGCTCTGTAGCGTGAGGTCAGCGTGTCTGGCGTGATCAGGTCCGTGTAGGATTTGCCGCTTGGAAAGACACTCAGAATATCGGTCTTGAGCACATCGAACGCATTGTTGCTCCAGCGCAACCGATCCGTGGCCGCCTGCCATTCATAAACCACCTCTCCGATGGATGTCAGAATGTCACGCGCCTTGATGGCCGTTTTTGATCGGGGAGATGAAGTGTCCAACCCGCTAAGCCCTCTCTGCCTGCCCATGCTGCATGCGGCTCACCCCTCCTTTTGAGGAAAACCACCTGCAAGTGAATTCCATTGGTCCGACACCGCTCTGGATATGAAGGAACCACATCTCAAAGCTGTCGGAAAGATCGAACCCCATGATGGCATTCCCATGGTTAATTTTTGCCAAATTTGCGCCATCCCAAAGCACTTACACCCAACGGCAAAATCTTAACAGACCGTTAACAGTCTGGCCCGCTTCTTGCAAATTCTCCCAGTAAAGACAGAAAAACAAACATAATCGTCTCATAATGAGACATTCTTTGGGAAGGCCTCAACAATGTCTGGCTTGAAAGTGGTTCCGGCGCTTTATCATCCGGCGGGAAGTGGCACACAATATCAGCCGCTCTTGACCGACGGCAGGCAGCAGCCTCAACAGGCCGCCGCTCCGGTTGAAGTGAACAACGCGGTTGTCCCCTCGATCACGCCTATGCAATATGCGGGCAATCAGCAGGCCTATATTCAGGCGCAGTTGCTCAGCAGCGAGCTAAACCGCAGCCCGCGGCGCCACAGCGCGGCCCGTAGCCCACGAGAAGTCGCGCGCGCCTACGGTCAGGCCCGCCGCCGCCCGCAAGCTGTTGCGGATATGCCCATTCATCGCAAAGTTGTTTAACGAAATGTCCGAGGGCGATTAGGAGCAGCCATCCTCCAAGGTTGACTGTGCCCGAATGATACAGATCCCCCAATTGGGCCCGAAAGCCCGGTTCTTCGGGCCTGTTTCCCTCGCCTTCTGAGGCAGTATCCAAACAGAGCCGTGCGCTTCTTTGCGCTCGGCCTGCATTCATCGTCAAATTCTTTTAATAAAATTGTATCAATTCAGGACACATGGAGAGCTGTTTCGCCTTCTGGCTCTGATCATGCATGCGGTCCAGGCCCGAAGCTCATGTCTCTACGGGCACCACTGATCGTAACGGAATAACCAGCGATCACATCCACCAGAGAAATAATCATCAGAATGAAGAAGACGGATGTTGCCGTTTCCCGCACCAGCAGAAACTCGACCAGATAGATGATGAACAGCAGCGTGGACAGGATGTGATCCACAATGGAGCTAACACCGGTGCGTGTTGCCTTGAGGATCTCGACAAACAGCAACACAAGCGCAGCCACAATCATCACGTCCCCCAGGGTAAGGGTCCAGCGCGCAGAGGAGATCATCTCGATCGTCACAATCGGCACGCTCCATGGATCACCGACCGAAGCGCCCAGCAGCCCGAAGGCAAAGAAATTATAGACAGCCAGAGGTGCAATCAAAAGCGGAATATTAAAAAGCATTTGTATCTCCCTGCAGCATGGCGAACGGCGTGCAGCTTTCACGATTATGGTCAGGCGCTCTCAAAAACGGCATTCAACAATAGAATTGACGTGTGACCAGATTTTGAAACGGGGACATAATCCAATATGCAGGGTGCTTTGCCAACGGCCAACGCACCCCTTTCACAAAAAATGCGCATGAAAAAAGGCCGGATAAAATCCGACCTTTTCTCAATTCTTCATCGTCAAGAAGCGTAGAACCAAACCGGTAAAGGCTTAGTCTTTCTGCTCCAGAATCTGACGACCACGATACATGCCGGTCTTCAGGTCGATATGATGAGGACGGCGCAGTTCGCCAGAATCCTTGTCTTCGACATAGACCGACTGTTTGAGTGCATCCGCAGAGCGGCGGAAGCCACGCTTCATACGGGTCACTTTACTTTTTGGCACAGCCATGGTCAAAACTCCGTCGTCAATAGACCGCAATCCGGGGCTAGCCCCGTTGCGGGAATAACTCTAATGGAAGAGGTTGCGGGCCTTATACAGAACCGGAACGCACTTGACCAGAGCAATCTTTCAAAAAAAGACCGCATTCACGAGATTCTTTGATCAAGTAGCGTCACTTCGCCCCTTACATATCCCAATCAGTTGAAAATTCAAGCCCTACATTGGAGAGAATCGCTTCAGGCACCGTTTCTTGGCCAGAATCGGCAATGCAAGGCAGGACATTCTGGCAAAAGGGTAAACAGGCTCCCTATCTGTCCGATCCTATAGGGAAGGCCCTTAAACGAAATTGGACAAGTGCCCGGCCAAAAGCCGGATATTCGGTTCAAAGGCTGAGTTCTTACGCCAGATGATCGCCAGCTCCCGCTCAGCCGGCTGCTCAGCAAGCGGCCGCAAGGCAATGTCCAGCCCATCGGCCAACCCGGCCCTTAAGGCGATCTCGGGCAGAAGAGTAACACCCAGCCCGTTGGCAACCATTTGCACGATGGTAATAAGGCTGGTCGCCTCAATATGCTCGGCCCCACTCTCACGCGATCGGCGAGCCGCATTGGCAAGATCAAGGCAGGAGAGAATGTGGTCTCTTATACAGTGACCATCTTCGAGCAAAATGAGCGCCTCATTCTGTAGTGCCTCTGATGATATGGCCTCTTTGTCGGCAAGAGGATGGTCCAGCGGCAAGGCTGCCCGAAAGCCATCATTGCCGATCGATTGGCAGGCAAAATCATCAATCGGATAGGGCAAGGCCAAAACAGCTGCATCAAGCCGACCGGCCCGCACATCATCAAGCAATTGCCGCGAAAGAGCCTCCCTCAGATAGAGCTTCAACTCTGGGAAACTCTGGCGCAGACTGGGCAAGGCCCGCGGCAACAGGAATGGCCCGATGGAGGGAATGACCCCCAGCCGCAATCGCCCTGCAAGGGGCTTATCATGACGCTGGGCGGCTGCCACCAGATCATCCGCATCGCGCAACAGACAGCGGGCCCGTTCGAGAATTTCACCCCCAAGCACCGTCAGCCGGAAATGATCACACTCCCTGTCCACAAGTGTCACCTGCAAGATCTCCTCAAGCTGGCGGATACCCGCACTCAGCGTCGATTGGGATACCAGACAGGCCGCTGCCGCCTCACGAAACGACTGTTTTTCGGCAAGCGCAGACAAATATTGTAATTGCCGTAAGGTTGGGCGAATGGTCATGACATGAGAACTCCAAAACAATCAAATCACGCGCTGACCGGCGTTCGATCAGATAGCACGTAGAAACACTATATGATCGAAAAAATCGATTGGCAAATTCGAAATTAGAAGTTTGCCACCCTGTCCAAAATATGGTTCATAGGGTTCAGAGATTTTGAATTATTCTAATCTGGACCTTACCTCCCATAAGGTCCAAACCTCGGAGAAAGAACATGCTTGGCATTGGTGATAAACTTCCAGAATTTACTGTAACCGGCGTAAAACCTGGTTTTAACGAGATCGTTGAAGACGGCGTTGAAGCATTTGAGCCGATCACCGAAAAAAGCTTTGAAGGCAAGTGGAAAGTCATCTTCTTCTACCCGAAAGACTTCACCTTTGTGTGCCCGACTGAAATCGCCGAGTTCGCACGCCTGAACGAAGAATTCGAAGATCGTGACGCAGTCGTCATGGGCGGCTCCACCGACAACGAATTCGTCAAGCTCGCATGGCGCCGCGACCACCCGGATCTCAACAAGCTCGCAATCTGGAGCTTTGCAGACACCAAGGGTGAACTGATCGACGGCCTCGGCGTGCGTCACCCGGATGGTGTTGCATACCGCTACACCTATGTTGTCGATCCGGACAACACGATCCAGCATGTTTACGCAACCAACCTCAATGTTGGCCGTAACCCGAAAGACACCCTGCGCGTTCTCGACGCTCTGCAGACAGATGAGCTGTGCCCATGCAACCGTGACATCGGCGGCGCAACTCTGGTTGGCTAATCAGCCTACCGACCCCACAGATCGAGGGCGGGCCGCTGGCCCGTCCACTCCCGCTGCCGCAAGGTAGATTTCCCGGAACACCTAAAGCCTGCAGACCCTGCGACATATCTGGCGCGGACATGATGCTGCCTGGCCAATTTCCAGCAAATTTGAAGAAAGAGACATTGCAATGACCATCGACAGCCTTAAATCCCAGATGCCTGATTTCGCCAAGGATGTGAAGCTGAACCTGTCCAACATTGCCGGCGATGAGAGCCTGACCGATCAGCAGAAATATGGCCTGATGGTTGCTTGCGCCATCGCGACCCGCAGCCCGGCCATCCGCGAAGCCTTCCTGGCAGAAGCTGCCGACAAGCTTTCCCCGGAAGCCCTGACCGCAGCCAAGGGCGCGGCCACCATGATGGGCATGAACAATGTCTATTACCGCTTTGTCCATCTGGCTTCCAACAAGGAATATGCCTCCCTGCAGGCCAAGCTGCGCATGAATTTCATCGGCCGTCCGGGCGTTGACAAGGTCGACTTCGAGCTTTGGAGCCTTGCTGTTTCAGCCATCAATGGCTGTGGCATGTGCATCGATTCCCACGAGGCTGTTCTGCGTCAGGGTGGCATGACCACCGATCAGATCCAGACAGCGATTCGCTTTGCTGCCATCATCCAGTCCGCCGCCATTGCGCTGGAAGCGGCTTAATCGCCAATAAACTGGTAGGCAAGCCAGCCCCGGCAACAGAAAACCGCGCCTGTTGCCGGGGTAATTTATTTTTTTACCCTTTTGACTGTGCAAAGCCTTGCACGCCCCCTTCAGCCTCTTCCATATAGGACTATGCTTTTGCTGTAGCTGATCGGATGAAATTCTGATTGGTTTGCTGGTTGTTTTCATACCATTGAGCAGCTAAGAACACAGCACAGGGTAAAGCCTTTTGCCACCTGCCCGCACCGCCATGCACCATGGCGCGAAGACAAGATGACAAGCCGGGTTAACGAGCTTTAGGGAGTGATGTCGCGTATGTCCCCACAGTCGCAACCATTGAAGACACGCCTGAAAGCCTGCGCAGAAGACGTGGCGCAGAAGCTGGAACGGATGCTTTCCGAAGACCCAAGAGGGGCCGAGCAATATCGCCCTCCAAGACTTCTGGAGGCGATGCGCCACGGTGTCCTGAATGGTGGCAAACGCATTCGCCCCTTCCTGATGATAGAGACCGCCAGAATGCTTGGCTATGAGCATCCCGGCGTGCTGCGCGCCGCCTGTGCGCTGGAATGCGTGCACAGCTACAGCCTCATCCATGACGACCTGCCTGCGATGGACGATGATGCCTTGCGCCGTGGCAAACCCACGGTTCACGTCGCCTTCGACGAGGCAACAGCCATTCTGGCAGGCGACAGCCTGCTGACGATGGCCTTTGACATCATGGCCGATGAAAAAACCCACTATAAGGCAGAAGTGCGCACCGAACTCGTCCGCGGCCTTGCCCAGAATGCCGGCGTCGGCGGCATGGCAGGCGGCCAGAGCCTTGATATCGACTCGGAAGGCAAATCCATCACGGAAGGGGAAATCCGCCAGCTGGAGCAGATGAAAACCGGCGCCCTGTTGCGCTTTGCCTGCGAGGCTGGCGCCATGTTGGCCGAGGCCAACGCCAAGGAACGCGCCGCCGTGACCCGCTTTGGCACCATCATCGGCCTCGCCTTCCAGCTTGCCGATGATCTGCTGGATGTCACCTCCACCTCGGCCCAATTGGGCAAAACCGCAGGCAAGGATCAAAAAGCCAAGAAGGCGACCCTTGTCAGTCTGCACGGGATAGAAGCCACGCGCGCCGAACTCAACACGCTGATCACGGAAGCAGAATCCCTGCTCGCCCCCTTCGGCAGTCAGGCCGATACGCTTACCGCAACGGCCCGCTACATCGCAACGCGCAAAAACTGACCAAAACAGCATTGGCCGCAAAAGGCGCCAAGGCTACGGGCCTCAATCAGACCGAGCCGAAGCGCTTTTCGATATAGTCCAGTACCATCTGATGGAAATCCTCTGCAATCTGGGCGCCGCGTAAGGTTGCCACCTTTTCGCCATCCACAAAGACCGGCGCAGACGGGGTTTCTCCGGTGCCCGGCAGGGAAATACCGATATCGGCATGCTTGGATTCCCCCGGTCCATTGACGATGCAGCCCATGACGGCAACATTGAGCGCCTCGACACCGGGATATTTCTCACGCCAAACCGGCATGTTATCGCGAATGTCAGTCTGAATGGCCTGCGCCAGCTCCTGAAAGACGGTTGACGTTGTCCGCCCACACCCCGGACAGGCCGCCACGATGGGCACGAAGGAGCGGAAACCCATGCATTGCAACAATTCCTGAGCCACCTGCACTTCGCGCGTGCGGTCTCCGTTTGGTTCCGGCGTCAGAGAAACGCGGATCGTATCGCCAATCCCCTGCTGCAACACAAGTCCCATGGACGCGGCCGAGGCCACGATCCCCTTGGTGCCCATGCCCGCTTCCGTAAGCCCCAGATGCAGCGCATAATCCGAGCGGCGGGACAATTCGGTGTTGACCGCAATCAGATCCTGCACCTGAGATACCTTGGCCGACAGGATGATCTTGTCTGCCCCCATGCCGAGCTCTTCAGCCCGTTCGGCTGAAAGCAGCGCGGACTGGATGATCGCCTCATGCATCACCTTTTGGGCAGGCATGGGATCTTCGCTAACGGAATTTTCGTCCATCAGGCGCGTCAGCAATTCCTGATCCAGCGAGCCCCAGTTGACCCCAATGCGCACCGGCTTGTCATAGCGATTGGCCAGCTCGATCAGGGTCGAAAACTGCTTGTCGCGTTTATCCTTGAAGCCCACATTGCCCGGATTGATCCGGTATTTGTCCAGCGCTTCGGCGCAGGCGGAATTCTCTGCCAGCAATTTGTGTCCGATATAATGGAAGTCCCCCACCAAGGGCACATCAATACCAAGCCGCAGAAGCCGCTCCTTGATATGGGGCACAGCCTTTGCCGCTTCGTCCCGATCCACCGTAATGCGCACCAGTTCCGAGCCAGCCCTATGCAAGGCTGCCACCTGCGCCACCGTGCTGTCCACATCCGCCGTATCCGTGTTGGTCATCGATTGCACGACAATCGGCTCACCACCACCAACCGTAACGGACCCAACCTTGACGGCATGGGTAATTCTACGAGGCAGGGGCTCGGTGAGAAATGGGGTGGAGCCAACAGGCATCTGGGACAAAAGAGACATGGACCCTCTCTTTTCCGACATTCAGGCGACAAGCAAGCCGCAATGCCGGAGGGATGAAAATATGCTGAATTTATATGGCAAATTGCATCTAGACACGCAAGTCAACAAAGGCAAGGAAGAACAGATGCATCCGCGCAAATCCGGCCAAACCGAAAAAGGAAAGTCACAATCTGGTGAGCTTGATGAAGAACCGTTCAGCCATTGCCTTCCAGCATTTGGCATTCTTCGCAAAGGCCACGAATCTCCATGACCGGAGCATTGGGACTGAACTTCACCTTGTCGGCGATGGATTCAATCAGCCCACCAAGACTTTCAGACTGAAACTCGGCGGCGCGCCCGCATTTGTCGCAAAGCAGAAAGATGGTCGCTTCCCCATGCCTGTGCCGAGCATCCGGTCCTTCATTGCAGGCCACATAGGCGTTTCTGCTTTCTATACGATGGATGATGCCATGCTGGATCAGGAATTCAAGGGCGCGATAGATGGAGACCGGAGCGAGCATCGTTTCGCCCTTATCCTTGCGCTCCTTGTTGAGCTGATTGAGAATATCATAGGCACTTGAGGGCACATGACTGGCCGCCAGAACCCGCAAGACCGCCTGCCGCTGATCCGTGAGACGCACGCCCTTTTCGGCACACACAGCCTTGGCATCGGCAAGGACACGATCTATGCAAGAACTATGATCATGGTCTCTCAGTTCGATCATCGCATTTTCCTCTAAAGCCCCAAAAGAGCATTCCCCTTAAGCAAACCTCATGCTTCTAGCGGCGGTCATTCCCTTTGTGGCATCTTTTCGAACATACAAGTCAGCTTTTACAGCAAGCAAACACGGCAGCGCTATGATACACTATTACAATCCCGATTGTGCATATCCTTAATCACTTGCCAAGGCTGATACGGCAATAAAATGCTGAAAAGCGCGCACAAATTGACACAGGTCTACGCGCATAACCCTTTGTCAGTGCCAAGCGGGGTCTAGCACCCTCCCCGACACGCAAAAAGCGCCCCTGAAGCATCCCAGAGCGCCCGGCCAACCAGATATCAGGCAGACGCGGCTTCAGAAATGTTAAGCAGATTGCGCATATCGCCTTCCCGAGCAGTAAGATCCGCCAGAGTGTATTTGTCGAGCGCCTTGAGGAAGGACTCAAGCGCATCATTGAGCGCCTGGTTGAAATCACACATGGAGAGCAGCGGACAGTCATAACTGCCTTCGTCGAAGCAGTCGGCGAGATGGAAATTCTCTTCGGCCGCACGAATGATCTGACCAAGCGTGATCTCGCTTGGCTCCATGGCCAGCTTCAGGCCGCCGTTACGTCCACGATGCGTTGTGATGAAGCCGTTGGACACCAGAATCGGCAGAATCTTGAACAGGTGATATTCGGAGATGGCATAAACCTGCGCAATTTCGCTCACCTTGGCAAAATCGTCTTTTTTGGCAGCACAATACATCAGAATGCGAACAGAATAATTAGCCTGCTGAGTTAGTCTCATAATTTCACCACCTGCCTGTTGGCGCTGCACAAAAAGTCACCGCTTGTCACTTGTGCCTTTTATCCCTTTTCACCATATCCTTCAATCCCGGAGGGCGGAAACATTAGAAGAATACATACTCCCATATAGGAATGATTGCAGCACATGTCATGATTCCGAAGTGATTTTCTTTATTTACACTTTGGAAAATCAGAATCGGTTTCTTGCGAAAGCTCTTCAGCCCACCGAATGGACCAGTCTGCGAGCGGCTGCAACAAAGAATAGAGCTCTTCGCCAAGGGCTGTCAAAGCATATCCCTGTGGTGTCTTCTCAATCAGACCGGCCTCTCGCAGGTCTTTAATTCGGCTGTTCAAAATGGAAGGAGAAATGGTTTCGCAATGATCCTGCAGGGCCCTGAATGTAGCAGGCCCCTTCTTGAGGTTCCAAATGATCCCCATGGCCCATCGACGGCCCAATAGATCGAATGCTGCCATGACCGGGGCTCCGCTTTGGGAGCCTCGGACAGGATTGCCGGGGCGTGGTATCGCCATATGTGTCTCTTCTTCCTTCGCTGTTATGCTGTCACACTAGCGCAAAGAACCAAAAAGAAAAGACCGTTTTGCCATCCCTTGGTACAAAGCCCTTATGACGCCCTCAGCTTGCGTTTTTCCGTAAGCGACACACCACCTACGCCGATGTTATCGCTGTCGAGTTGCTCAATGAAGACGATGAAGGATTGCTCGGGAATATTCGTTATTTCCGCAGCGGATTTGGTAACGGTTTGAATGAAGGCATTTTTCTTTTGCTGGTCAATCTGATCAGCGCCCAAAGTCATTGTGATAACAGGCATGATAGACTCCATGAATGACAAGGATGAATATACGTTGCTACTGTTTTAGTAGCAAACCCACACTATCACGCTACTATTTTAGTAGCAATAATTATTTGGCATGACTTTTCTTCATTCCCTTTTGCAATCAACCGATATCAAATATGGGATCAGAGCATCATTTCCCGCCTTTTTGCTTTGATTTTCGGGTGAAATGGTGAAAAGCTCGAAGCAGCAAACAAGAAGCCAAAGAGCAACCATAATCAAACCTCATGTCATGCTGAATTACCTCCCTTCTCTATCTGCCCTGCGCGCCTTCGAAGCAGCAGCCCGTCACCTCAGCTTCACCAAGGCTGCCAGCGAGCTGGGCGTCACCCAGAGCGCCATTTCCCGCCAGATGCGTTCCATGGAAGAGCTGTTGGGCCTGCGCTTGTTCGAGCGCACAGGCTCAGGACTGGTTCTTACAGAGGCGGGCGCCGTCTATGCCCACAAAATCCGCACCAAATTGCAGGATATAGAAACCGCAACGCTGGAACTGCTCGCCTATCGCGGACAGGGTGGGGAATTGACCATTGCATGCCTGCCGACCCTTGGCGCACGCTGGCTGGTTCCGCGCCTCACAAAATTCACCACCACGCACCCCGAGATTCTAATCCAGATCGTGACCAAACTCGAACCTTTCGAGTTTGATGGCCTTGATATCGATGCCGCTTTCCATTTCGGTGAAAGCGCATGGCCCAATGCCCTCACAGACGAGCTGATGCCGGAATATGTCGTGCCCATGGCCCATCCGGCCCTGCAGGCAGAACTCAAGGAGGTTGGTTTGCAGGAATTATTGCTACGCCATCCCTTGTTGCAGGCCACATCTCGCCCGTCCCTTTGGTCCCACTGGTTCAGCCAGAAAGGCTATAGTCACCCAAACCCGCATGTTGGCCCGCGTTTCGAGCATTTTCATATGGTCATAAGGGCCGCCGCCTCGAAAATGGGCATTGCCGTTCTACCGCGTCTGTTGGCGGAGGAAGAACTGGCAAGCGGCGAGCTGGTGCAGCTTGATGACCAATTGACGCCTTCCAACGGCGATTATTATTTCGTCTATCCGCAGGCCAAGCGGGCCAATCCCAATCTTCAGACCTTCCGCACCTGGGTCATGCGCGAGGCACTAAGTACCAAGAAGAAGATGAACGCAGCCCTTTCCTGAACCCGACAGGTTAGGCAGCCTCGCTATAAACAAATGTCATGAGCGATTGAAATTTCATCGCTTCCAGCGCCTGACCGGCGGCACTACTATTGCGCCATCAATGCCAGCCCCGCATCGGCCCTCTACCGGCCTTTTCGCGCGGCAGAACAGGAGCAATGGGCAATGTGCGCAAAACCGGCCTTCACATGGGATGATCCATTCCTCTTTCGCCAGCAACTGAGCGAAGATGAACGCATGATCATGGACGCGGCCCGCGCCTTTTGCGACGACAAGCTGATGCCGCGCGTCCTTGAAGCCAACAGGCAGGAATATTTCGACAGCGCCATCATGCGGGAAATGGGCGAGCTAGGCTTCCTTGGCCCCACCATCAGCGAAGACTATGGCTGCGCAGGCGTCAACCATGTGGCCTATGGTCTGATCGCTCGCGAGATCGAGCGGGTGGACTCAGGCTATCGATCGGCCATGTCGGTCCAATCCTCGCTGGTCATGCACCCCATTCATGCCTACGGCACAGAAGCGCAAAAACAACACTATCTGCCCAAGCTGGCGACAGGAGAATTGATCGGCTGCTTTGGCCTCACTGAACCGGACCATGGCTCAGACCCCGGCTCCCTCGTCACCCGCGCCACAAAAGTCGAGGGCGGCTATCGCCTCAATGGCGCAAAAATGTGGATCACCAATTCTCCAATAGCAGACATCGCCATTGTCTGGGCCAAATCTGATGCGCACGACGGCAAGATCAAGGGCTTCATTGTCAAGGCTGACAGCGAAGGCTATTCGGCTCCCAAAATCGCAGGAAAACTAAGCCTCAAGGCCTCGATCACCGGCGAAATCGTGCTCAAGGATGTCTTCGTGCCCGAAGATCATCTGCTCCCCAATGTGTCAGGCCTCGCAGGGCCCTTTGGCTGCCTTAACAAGGCCCGCTATGGCATCGCATGGGGCGTTTTGGGCGCTGCCGAATTCTGCTGGCATGCTGCGCGCCAATATACAATGGATCGCAAGCAATTTGGGCGCCCGCTCGCGCAAACCCAGCTTGTCCAGCTCAAACTTGCCGATATGCAGACTGAAATCACGTTGGGCCTACAAGCTGCCTTGCGCGTAGGCCGCATGATGGATGAAGGCAACTGCCCGGTCGAGAATATCTCACTTATCAAACGCAACAATACCGGCAAGGCCCTCACCATTGCGCGCACAGCCCGTGACATGCATGGCGGCAATGGCGTTGCCGACGAATTCCACATCATGCGCCACATGGTCAATCTGGAAAGCGTGAATACCTATGAGGGCACGCACGACATCCACGCCCTGATCCTTGGCCGCGCACAAACCGGTTTACAGGCTTTCTTATAAAACTCCATTGGCCAAGCCCATTGGCACATATCAATCACCATCCAATAACCGCAGCACTCCTTCCGCATGAGCATAAAAGCGGTTCCATAAAGAGAAAAGGACAGCGACATGACGCTGACAACAGGCGCAACCCTTCTGGTGGATTGCCTCATAGAGCAGGGAGCCTCAACCATTTTCGGCGTGCCCGGCGAGAGCTATCTGGCCGTCTTGAACGCAATTTACGATGCCCCCTCCCTGCGTTATGTCAACGCAAGACAGGAAGGCGGCGCCTCGATGATGGCAGATGCCTGGTCCAAGCTGACCGGCGAGGTTGGCCTTTGCATGGTCACTCGAGGCCCCGGTGCCACCAATGCAAGCTCCGGCGTGCATGTGGCCTATCAGGATTCCACCCCCATGATCCTGTTCATCGGCCAGGTTGCCAGCGACCAGATCGAGCGCGAGGCCTTTCAGGAGATCGACTATCGCCGCATGTTCGGCCAGATGGCCAAATGGGTTGCCCAGATTGATGATGCATCCCGCATTCCAGAATATATCGCCCGCGCCTATCGCACCGCCCTCTCCGGTCGCCCCGGCCCCGTTGTTTTGGCCCTGCCAGAAGACATGCTGGTTACCGAAATTGAAAAGCCAGCAGCCCTCCCCGCCAAGGCCAAACCCGCAGACAGCGCACCATCTGCTGAGAGCATGAAAGAGCTTGAGGCGCTTGTCGCCAAGGCCGAACGCCCCTTCATGATTGTTGGCGGCGGCGGCTGGTCTCTGGCAGCCAAGAAGGCGGTCACCGCCTTTGCCGAGCAGAATGCCATTCCCGTGGGCACCTCCTTCCGCTGTCAGGACTATTTCCCCAACGAGCATCCGAACTTTGCTGGCCATGTCGGCATCGGCATCGATCCCGCACTTGCCAAGCGCATCAAGCAGAGTGATCTGCTCATCGTGCTCGGCGCCCGCCTTGGCGAAATGACCACCTCCGGCTACACCCTCATCGACACGCCTATTCCGACCCAGACGCTCATTCACATTCATGCCGATCCGGAAGAATTGGGCCGCGTCTATCAGCCAGCCCTCGCCATCGCGGCCCGCCATGAAACCATGGCGTTGCTATTTGGCGCTCTGGGTCAAATCCGCAAGGCGGGGGATGCAAACTGGGTGAGCGAAGCCCGTGCGGGCTATGACGCCTTCAGCGCCATCCCAGAGCGCAAAATGCCCGGTGACGTGCAGATGGCCGAAATCGTCAAACATGTGGTTGCCAACACCCCCGACAACACGGTCTTTACAAATGGTGCAGGCAATTATGCCATCTGGGTGCATCGCTTCATCAAATATCGTGGCTGGCGTACCCAGCTCGCCCCGACTTCCGGCTCCATGGGCTATGGCATGCCGGCCGTCGTCGCAGCCGCCATTCAGGATCCATCCCGCCCAGCTATCTGCTTTGCTGGCGATGGCTGCTTCCAGATGACCTGTCAGGAATTTGCCACCGCTGCTCAGGAAGGCGCGCCCATCAAGGTGATTGTTGTCAACAATTCCATGTATGGCACCATCCGCATGCATCAGGAACGCGAATATCCAGCCCGCATTTCCGGCACGGCCCTGTCCAACCCGGACTTCACAGCCATGGCTGCAGCCATGGGTGGGCATTCAGAAAAGGTCGTTAAAACCGAGGAATTTTCCGATGCCTTTGCCCGTATGATGGCTCATGACGGCCCCGCTCTCATCGAAATCATCACCGACCCGGAAGCGCTGACACCGGTCAAGACCATCACGGATTTCCGCACAAAAAGCTGAAGTCGGGATATTTTTTCGTATCGAAATGCATGATTTTTACAAAAGGGTGCCTCAAGGCACCCTTTTTTGTGCTAACAATTGTGCAAAACAGAAAAGCGATTGAAATCTCGACTTCGACGGAAGTCATGGCTGCCCCGAAGCGCACGCTGTGCAATAACACGCCGCAACTAAGGGGGGAGCGACCAGCATATTGTCAACAGGACATACTGCGCTCTGCAATCAGCCAGCCAGTTCCCTTTATGAACCAGCGCGGCACAAAAAGACGGTCGGAGAGTATCAAGAATGATGAAATCAGCAAGGAAATGGGCTGTAGCCTTTTCTATGGCAGCAACGCTTGTAACAGCAGGCTCCACGTCCGCCGCATGGGCTGCACGGACAGATATCGTGCTGGGCGTCCGGTTGGAACCACCTCATCTGGACCCAACAGCAGGCGCTGCCGCTGCGATTGACGAAATCACCTATGCCAACATTTTCGAAGGCCTCACGCGCATCGACAAGCAGGGCGCGGTGAAACCGGCGCTGGCCGAAAGCTGGACCATTTCCGCCGATGGCCTCACCTATGATTTCAAGCTCCATGAGGGTGTAAAATTCCACGACGGCACCGATTTTGATGCAGAAGACGTGGTCTTCTCGCTCGATCGTGCCCGCGGGAAAGATTCGGTCAACGCGCAGAAAGCCCTGTTCGAGCCCATAGATAGCGTCGTTGCCAAGGATAAATACACCGTCGAGATGACCCTCAAGCGCCCGACCGGCGCCATGCTCTTCAATCTGGGCTGGGGAGACGCTGCCATGGTGGCCCCTGAAAGCGCAGAAACCAATAAAACCAACCCGGTGGGCACAGGCCCTTTCAAACTGGACAAGTGGGTCAAGGGCGATTCCATCACCCTGATCAGGAATGACGCCTATTGGGGCCAACCAGCCAAGCTGGAGAAAGCCACCTTCAAGATTGTCGCCGATGCCGCAGCCAGCCTTGCTGCCCTGATGGCAGGCGATGTGGATGCCTTCCCGATTTTTCCGGCACCGGAAATGTTGCCGCAATTCAAGAATGACCCGCGCTTCAAGGTCGTCATCGGCACCACGGAAGGGGAAACCATTCTGGCCACCAACAATGGGGTCAAACCTTTTAACGATGTGCGCGTGCGCAAGGCACTGGCCTATGCCATTAACCGCCAGTCCCTTATCGATGGCGCCATGTTCGGCTATGGCACCCTTATCGGCTCCCACTTTGCGCCACACAACCCGGCCTATCTCGATCTATCCCACGTCTATGACTATAATCCGGAGAAAGCCAAAGAGCTGCTGAAGGAAGCCGGTTTGGAAGACGGCTTCAAAGCCCGCCTGTTCCTGCCACCGACCGACTATGCCCGCCGCTCCGGCCTGATCATCGCCTCTGATCTCAAAAAGGTCGGCATCGAGCTGGAACTGATCAATGTCGAATGGGCCCAGTGGCTGAGCAATGTCTTCAAGGGCAAAGATTATGATCTGACCATCATCTCGCACACCGAACCGATGGATATCGGCATCTATGCCCGCGATGACTATTACTTCAACTATAAGAATGAAGAGTTCAAAGCGATCATCGCCAAGCTCAATGCCACAGCCGATGAGGCCGAACGCATGGAATTGCTGCATCAGGCCCAGAAAAAACTCAATGACGACGCCGTCAACGGCTTCCTGTTCCAGCTTGCCAAGACCGGCGTCTGGAACGCCAAGATCAAGGGATTGTGGGCCAATGCCCCCATCCAGGCCAACGATCTGACAGCCGTAGAATGGATGGACTAATCAGCGAATTCGGTTTAAAAGACCTCCGGGTATGGCAGCAACCATCTGCCATACCCTTTTTCGCATCACCATGCCCGGCAGATAGCAGCCCATTGCCATGATCATCTATTCCCTGCGCCGCCTTGCTTCTCTTTGCGTGACACTCGTGGCAGCTTCTCTTTTCATCTTCGCAGTGATGGAGATATTGCCGGGCGATCCGGCTCAGTTGATTCTTGGCATCAACGCGCAGGAAGACACCTTGGCCGCTTTGCGCGAGCAACTGGGCCTCAATCTACCTCTTGCCAGCCGCTACTGGCTCTGGATCTCGGGCATGCTGCAAGGCGATTTTGGCATTAGCTACACCTATTCTGTGCCAGTTACAGAGCTGATCAGCGAACGGCTGACCATTTCTCTGCCACTTGCACTCATGGCCCTTGCTCTTTCCACCTTGATAGCCCTGCCACTGGGTATTCTGGCTGCCAGCAATCACGGTCGCTGGCCGGATGTGAGCCTCATTGGCGCGACACAGATCGGCATCGCGATCCCCAATTTCTGGTTTGCCATGCTTCTTGTGCTGGTTTTTGCCGTTACCCTGCAATGGTTGCCCTCGGGGGGCTTTCCCGGCTGGGAGGCCGGGCTTTGGCCCGCAACCAAGGCGCTGTTATTGCCTGCCATTGCCCTTGCTCTGCCGCAGGCATCCATTCTCGTGCGCATCATGCGCTCTTCCATGCTGGAAGTGTTGCATGAAGATTATATGCGCACCGCCCGCGCCAAGGGCCTCAACCTGCGTCAGACACTGGCGCGCCATGGTCTGCGCAACGCGCTTATTCCGGTGATCACCATCATGGGGCTGCAATTCTCATTCCTTCTGGCTGGCACGGTTATCATCGAGAATGTCTTCTCCCTGCCCGGCCTTGGAAGGCTGGTGTTTCAGGCCATCAACCAGCGCGACCTCATCACGGTGAAAGCCGTGATCATGCTGCTGGTCGCCACCGTCATACTCGTCAATTTCCTCGTGGACATCACCTATGGCTTGATCGATCCGCGCCTTCATCGCAGGCAGGGCAGCCAATGACCAAGCCGCATCTCTTCTCAACGGACGCCCATAAATATCGCAGCTTCCTTGCCAAGGGCCTGCATTCGCCTTCCTTTGTCATCGGCGGCGCGATAACCCTGTTCTTTGTGGTGCTTGCGCTTGTCTCCTTTGTCTGGACGCCCCATGACGCGCTTTCGGTCAATATCGCCGAACGCCTCAAGCCGATCAGCACCACCTATTGGCTCGGAACGGATCATTATGGCCATGATCTCTTTTCCATGATCATGCTGGGCGCCCGCAACTCCATCGCCGTGGCGCTGGTTGCCGTGGGCATCGGCGCCTGCCTCGGGGTGCCCTTAGGCTGTTGGGCAGCGGCAAAAGGCGGCTGGCTGGACGAAGCTATCATGCGCACGGGCGACTTCATTTTCGCCTTTCCGGCCATCATCTCGGCCATCATGATCACCGCTCTGGCAGGCCCCGGCGCCATCAACGCCATTGTCGCCATCGGAATCTTCAACATTCCGGTCTTTGCCCGCCTTTCCCGCGGTGCGGCACTGAGCCTATGGACGCGTGAATTCATTCTCGCCGCGCGCCTTTCCGGCAAGGGCTCGGTGCGCATCACCATTGAGCATATCCTGCCCAACATCGCCAACCTGCTGATCGTGCAGGGAACCATCCAGTTCTCACTGGGCATTCTGGCTGAAGCCGGGCTTTCCTATGTAGGCCTTGGCACCCAACCCCCGATGCCCAGTTGGGGGCAAATGCTCTCGGAAGCGCAGACATGGCTGATGATGGCCCCGCAACTGGCGATCATCCCCGGCATGGCGATCATTCTTACGGTTCTGGGCCTCAATCTTCTGGGCGATGGCCTGCGTGATATGCTCGACCCGAAAATCCGTTCAAGCCTCGACATTGGCGGGAGCAAAGCATCATGAGCCTGCTCACGTTGGAAAATGTCAGCCTCACCATTGGTGACAAGCCAATATTGAAGGATATCTCCTTCTCGTTGGAGCGGGGCCAATGCCTCGGGCTCGTGGGCGAATCCGGCTCGGGCAAGAGCCTGACAGCTCTCTCGATCATGCAGCTTCTGCCGCGCCTGAGCCAGCTTTCCGGCGCCATCCATCTGGCGGAGACCAATCTGGCCCATCTCTCCGAACGGCAATTGTGCAATTGGCGCGGCAACCGGATGGGCATGATTTTTCAGGAGCCCATGACCGCGCTCAATCCGCTAAAAGCCATTGGCGCGCAGGTGGAAGAATGCATCCTCCAGCACAGCTCGGTCACCCGCCATGAAGCGCAGGAGCAAGCCATAAGCCAGCTGCAACGTGTCGGCCTCAACCCCGAGCATGTCGCGCCGGATCGCTTTCCCCATCAGCTCTCGGGCGGGCAACGCCAGCGCGTCGTCATTGCCATGGCCATCGCCATGAAACCGGACCTCATCATCGCCGATGAGCCGACCACAGCGCTCGACGTCACCTCACAGGCCGAAATCCTACAATTGCTCAAGGCCCTCATGGCCGAAGACCATTCCGCGTTGATGCTCATCTCCCATGATCTCGCGGTGGTCGCTGAGATGGCCAACTCGATAGCCATCATGAAAAAGGGTGCCATCGTCGAACAAGGCCCACTACCGGGATTGTTCGACACCCTCAGCCACCCCTATAGCAAACGCCTGTTCGAGGCTTCGACCCATCAGCCCGCACGGCAAAAGCCGCCCATTTTCAGTGATGACCCGAGCCTTGCGCAAACGGCCCCCGTGCTTTCCGCCAACGCCCTTTTGCGCACCTACCCCTTGCCGCGCCAGTTCCCCTATATTGAGCGCCGCAGCACGCGCGCCGTGGATGGCGTAGACCTGACGATCCACAAGGGCCAGAGCATCGGCCTCGTGGGCGAATCCGGCTGTGGCAAATCCACTCTCGCCCGCACATTGCTCGGACTGGAAGCACCACAAAAGGGCAGCATCCGCATTGGTCAGCATGATCCCTATTCTGCCAACAAGACCGACTTACGGCAGGTGCGTCGGGATATCCAGATCGTCTTTCAAGACCCGAACGGCTCTTTCAATCCACGCCACAAGATCGGCCGCTCCATTGCCGAACCGCTCTATCTGTTTCAGAAGGAAGTGAACCGCGACGAGCGCGACGAACGCATCGCCACCAGCCTCACGCAGGTGGGCCTAGCGCCGGAAGACGCGGAAAAATTCCCCCATGAATTCTCCGGAGGCGAACGCCAGCGCATCGCCATCGCCCGGGCGCTCATCACCCGTCCCCGCATCATCATCGCCGATGAGCCCGTCTCGGCGCTTGACGTCTCCATCCGCGCTCAAATTCTGGATCTTTTCACCGATTTGCGCGACCGGCTGGACCTTGCCTATCTGTTCATCAGCCACGATCTTTCCGTTGTGCGCTCGGTAACAGACGAAGTCATGGTCATGTATCGCGGCAAGATCATCGAGCGCGGCCGCACCGAAACCATTTTCAACGCCCCTCAAGAGCCCTACACCCAAGCCCTTATCAACGCCGCCCCCGACCTGCACAAAACCATTGCATGGCGACGGGACGGGATAGAATAGACAGAGGCGCATCAACACACAGGGCGGAAGGATCGAGCATTGAAACTTTGAATAGTTTCGATACTTTATTGTATGCAAGCCATTTATAAAATCAGGATGTCTCAATGCAGCAGACAATAGAAAAGCTACTCGAGTCCGCAACCAAGGCCCAAAATGCAGAACAGTTCAACGTCGCACACAAATTTTATCGCGATCTGTTCAAACTGGGCGCGGATCACCCAGAGGCAAACTATTGCGCAGGAGAGCTGGCAGTCGCAATCGGCAAACCTGAAGACTCCTTGGCATTCTATGAAACGGCCTTGAGGCAGAAACCGAAAACACTGATCTACTGGATCAGCTACATTGGCGCGCTCTCCCAGTTGGGCATGATCAACAGAGCAAAGCAGATGCTGGCTGAAGCAAAGACGATCGGCCTCGATGAAAACGCCCTGTTTACGCTCCAGAAGCTGCTCGTTGAAACCGTCAAGGCACTGAAAACCAAGACCAATATTCTTGATGAAATCAGTCTTTCCAAAGCATTGGCAAGCGCAGAACGGATGGCGCAAAAGGGAGAAGCCAAGAAGGCCATAAGAGTTTACAAAGATATTCTTGAAAAGCACCCAAACAACAAGCGCGCGTTGACCAATTACCAAAAACTTGCCCCAGCCGAAATGAGCCGGGCAGCAATGATACCAAGAGAGCCACCCGAGCACCTTATCGAGCACATACAGGCCTGGTTGAAGGATTCTCATCTGCACGCCCTTCTCAAGCTCACTTCCACGCTGACCCGCGATTACCCCGCTTCAATTGCTCTGAACACCGCAGAGGGAGCAGCCAGACGCGGCCTATTGCAATATGAGCAGGCCATTGAATGCTTCAGGAAGGTTTTGGCCGTTAAGCCTGATTCTGCAAATACCCACTTCAATATCGGCGTATGCCATATGGAAATGCAGGACAGAGAGGCGGCAGAAGAGTGTTTCAAAACTGCCGTTGACTATGAAGAAACTCTGACCGAAATCTATCGCCATTGGGCCGTAATAAGAAAATTTACGCCCGAAGATGAAATCCTTTTCAGGATGGAAAGCCTCTATAAAAATAAGGATCTGACCGCCGGTCAGAGATGCAGCCTCTGCTTCGCTCTGGCCAAGGCCTATGAAGATCTGCAAGATTATGACCAGTCATTCAGCTACTTGTCTGAAGGGAATGCGCTTCGCAGGCGCGCCTTGAACTATGAAATTTCGCAAGATCAAGAGCTGTTTCGCCAGATTTATGCACTGGATCAGCGTCAGGATGCTGAACAGCTGAAACAAATACGTGAAGCCCCCGACTTCATGCCGGTCTTTATCTTGGGTATGCCGCGTTCCGGCACATCTCTTGTCGAACAAATTCTGGCCTGCCACAGCGAAGTCGGCGCTGCGGGAGAATTTCCATACATCAGCAACTTTTCCAATTCCATCATTGAGAGCCAACCTGAGCTGTCAAAAGTAGAATTTGGCGCTTTTGTAGAAAAATATGAAACAGGCGTTAGAAGACTGACAAACAACGAAGCATTCATTACCGACAAATTCCCACTCAATTTCAAATATTTAAATATTATCTTCCTGCTATTTCCCCATGCAAAAATCATATATGTCAGCAGAGATCCAAAGGCCATTTGCTGGTCGAACTTCAAGCAATATTTCTCAGGAACCGGCCTCGGCTATACCTACGACATGGCCGATACGGTCACATATTACAACATGCATCGAAAGCTGATGGATTTCTGGTTTGAGAAATTCGGGAACCGTATTTACAGGCTCGACTATGAGCAGCTGGTGGTCAATCAGGAAGAAGAAAGCCGGAAGCTGGCCGAATATGTTGGTCTGGAATGGCAAGACGCCATGCTGTCCCCGCAGAAAAACAAACGGATAGTCCAGACGGCATCACTGCACCAAGTCCAAAAGGCAGTCTACAAGGGAAGCTCGGAACAGTGGAAGAAGTTCGAGCCCCATCTCAAGGACTATTTCTCACGCATTGAAGAATGATCTACACCCAAGACTTCTCTCCAGCGAGAATGGAAAAGACTGGTAGCATTCAACTGAGCGTGCAATATCTCAGCTCTGCGGACAAACCTGCCGTTGGATGCAGCGTAACATTATCGAGAGCATTGAAGATATCTCTGACAGAGACTTCGTGAAATTGCCGTTTCACGATGATCCAAAATCTCAAACGCAATTGCAGAAGACTGACATACGACAGATCTATCGACCTTCGAGGTCGGAGATACAGAAGAGGGCACAATGCGGGCTTTCAACCGCACAAAAAACAAATATTCCTATCATTTGAGTTGTGAGAAATCTCGAAACAACCCTGAGAATCCAGTTTCTGATGACTATGAGCTTTTCTTCAATGGCATCAAGCTACTATGCACTTCAATATGCCGGAGGTGAATAATCCCTCTATATAGACCTACGGTTATTTATTTGCTATCTCTGGATGAGTGGTTCTTATTTTATTATTTAAAGATACTGGTGTATTCATGGCCAATCTTTCCCCTCAGACCCTGCTGTCGCGCGCGCAAAAACATATTAAGAAAAATGAGTTAGAGGATGCCATCGGTCTTTATCAGGCAATTATCGATAAGTATCCAGGCAATGTTCGTGCTAGAAAAGGTCTTGAGAAAGTCGAAGCCATGAAATTCTGTTCTGAAGCTGGCGCACAATCAGCACTGGAGCAAATCAATACGCTGTTGGAGATATACAATCAGGGTATGTTCAATCAGGCGGTCGACTTTGCAGAAAAGCTGCTAAAGATCCACCCGTCAAATTCTGACATTTGGAATATATACGGGGGAGCGAACAGGGCTCTGAAAAACAAAGACAAAGCGATCAGAGGGTTTCATAAGGCCTGCCAGCTTGATCCAAACAACTCCAGCAAGCATAACAATCTAGGGGCGGCTCTAGAAGAAACTGGACGAACTGGCGAGGCTATCGCCTCCTACAAAAGATCCCTAAATATCAATCCCAATAATGCTTTAGTGCATTACAACTTAGGTAATATTCTTTCTGGACAAAAAAAGTATAAGGATGCAGTGACTTCCTACTTGAGGGCTGTGGAATTAAAACCGGATTACGAGTGGGCATATCGGGCCCTTTCAGGCGTCTATGAGAGTTTGGGCACCTTTGATAAAGCAATAGAGGCACACCTGAAGGTTATTAATCTGGCTTCTGGCGATACAGCAGCGCATGAGGCGGCATTATTAAAACTTAATAGGATCATTTGCGACTGGAACGAAGCCAGTAAGTACCAGAATGCCTTGTTTAATTACCAGAATAGTGCTGCCGCGATACCTCCTTCCAGGATGCTATCAATATATGATGATCCGCATCAGCAGTTGCTCTGGTCGAAAAAATGGGCTGAAGGGCAATATAAGCAAGTGCCTCTTGAGTTGCCGTCACGCCCCCAAAAGTCCGAGCGATTGAGAATTGGTTACTTTTCCTCCGATTTTCACGAGCATGCAACCATGTTTCTTATGTCCGGTCTGTTGCGCTGCCATGACAAGACCCGAATAGAAGTATTCGCGTATAGCTATGGAAGTAATAAAAACGGCACCTGCCGGGAAAATGCAGAAAAGGTGGTCGAGCATTTTTTTGATGTGGCTGACGATGGCGATCTCGATATTGTAAAACTTGCGCGTTCACATGAACTAGACATTGCAATAGATCTCAAGGGATATACCGGCGATACGCGGTCGGAGATCTTCCAGTATCGGCTTGCACCGCTCCAGATTGCTTATCTGGGATACCCGGGATCGATGGGAGCCCCGTTCATTGACTATATCATTGCGGATCCAGTGGTTGTACCTGTCGAGCATTATGAACATTATTCGGAAAAGATCATAACCTTGCCCCATTGTTACCAGCCGAATGATAATATGCGCAAGATTTCGTCTACCGAGAATTCGCGCAAAGATGAAGGCTTGCCTGAAGATGGCTTCGTCTTCTGCTCATTCAACAGCAGCTACAAAATCAGTTCGGTCGAATTCGACATATGGATGCGATTGCTGGACAGGGTCAAGGGAAGCGTGCTGTGGCTAATCAACTCAAACCGATGGGTTAAAACCAATCTCGAGCGGGAAGCGTCGAAACGAGGCATTGATCCGAGACGGCTGATTTTCGCCAAACAGGCACCTCAAGCTGATCATCTGGCGCGTCATAAACATGCAGACCTCTTTCTTGACTCGTTCAACTGCAATGCTCATACAACAGCGAGCGACGCGCTCTATGCTGGGCTGCCGATAGTAACGAAAATTGGAGAACAGTTTGCTGCCCGTGTTGCAGCAAGCTTACTTACTGCTGTGGGATTGCCTGAGCTGATAACGTACAGTATTCATGACTATGAACAAATGGCGCTGGAGCTTGCTACTAATAGTCAGAGGCTGAAAGAGGTTAGAAGCAAGCTGAGTCGAAACATTAAAACGGAACCGCTCTTTGACACAGAACGCTATACCCGTAATTTTGAGTCAGCGCTGTTCAGTTCTCATTCCCTTTTTCTTTCGGGTCATAAGCCACAGGATATTCTTGTCACCGAAAAACCGGTTACCACCTAACAAGACGTGCATGGTTTTTTCTCAACACTAAACGGACAGACCTTGGTCCAGATTTTAAATCCTCAATCTACCATCGATTAGACATCGCTATATATTGCATAAGACAAAATTTAAGCTCTGGTAAAATTGCTACGCCTGTTTAATCTGTGATCGAATGTAGGGGTGGTGTCAAAGATTTTTCGTACATTTGCTTTTGATAAATTGAGAGACGCCTGCAGAGCAGGTACCAGTGAGAGCTCAATACTGAGGAATGGAGATTTCACCTGAATTTTTGATTTCTTTGACGATTTCTTTGACATTAGTATTATTTGAAAGGATTCATCATGACCGAAATTAACAACCTTCTTCAGTCACACCAAATGAAAACAATAAGCCAACAATAACATTTGCTAATAAAATTTCTACTCCATACAGTTCATCTAAATCTTTATTAGATAACGATCAAAGTTATTTCGGATCAAAGCTAAATCCATCTGCTATTTCTTTTTTCACAATACGTTCCATATCAAGTTTTACAGCACCTACGATTTTAGAAATTTTGGTAACAAGCTGTTCTGGTGCTTTGGATTTGTTTTGATTTGAAGGAGGAGGAAGTTTGATTTCAGTCTTGATGTCTAGACATTCTAGAAATTTACTCGCTCCTTCTTCTTTGGTCACCTCTTCAAGATTGATTTCTACCATTTTTATACGATCAGAATATTTCTGCCGGTAGTATTCTTGTCGTGCCAACATCTCATAGCAATACCATAAAGGCGTAGCAAGTCCGCCAGCGCCATGGAATATTTTAGGAGGAATAATTTTTATCTTGTAGGAAGGATGAAGATACCATTGCCATGGAATAGTAATGTTCCCAAAATCCCCTCTAACCAAATAACTGACACACTGTTTAACAATATCTCTTTTTAAGACAATCAGGGTTGTGTCATCAGACAAATTGCTTTCTGCAATATTTTCAACAAGCCCACATTTTGCTAGCGTATGATTAGTCTCAACATATGTGGAGTCAGATAATGTATCGAATTTTCTCTTCCAAAATGATTGAACGAACTCATTATTCCCATAGTTATTAAAACTTCTCATAGTCCTTATATCGGGCATCTTGACGCCAAAATCGTCGATCCCCAATGGTTCATGTATTGCCTGCACTTGCAAATTTAATGACAAGAAATTGGCTAGCCAATTAGAACCAGTTCGACCAGCAGTAATAGTAAAATATGTCTTCATATCAGGCTACAATCTAATTAACGGCAATCAACGTTTTCAAATCAATATACTATACTGTAACCGGTTTTTATCAAACGAATTTACAAGGCCAAACTCCCAATAGACCAACCGGACTTTATGCGGTAGCTAGGTTTGAGTGAACTCGATTCACGAGGCCGTAGTAAAAGTCCTCTTTTTCCGTCTTTCAATAGCTTGCTGAAGATTGGGGAGCTATCGTTGAATCTGGTGTTTGCGGGATTTGAAAGATGGCGGTGCATCTGCGAATGAGCCGTTATTTTAATGTCGAGTTTGGGCTCCAAGCTGCCCCCCCAAAAAACAACAAAACCCGCCGGATTGCTCCGACGGGCTGGATAGTTATTCCGCTAAAAGCGTTGTTGCACCATTTGGTGCCTATTTGGCGCGGTAGGCTTTGAGGCGATCGAGAATGGCTGGATCACCTTCGCCGCGTTCGGCGGTTTTAACGGCTGGAGCCAGCTTGTTGGCCAGTTCCTTGCCAAGCTCGACGCCCCACTGATCATAGCTGTTCACGCCCCAGACGACGCCCTGAACGAACACCTTGTGCTCATAGAGCGCGATCAAGCGACCAAGCATTTTCGGGGTCAGCTTGTCATAGAAGAGGAGCGAAGTCGGGCGATTACCCGGGAACACCTTGTGCGGCACAAGGGCTGCGACCTCTTCGGCGGATTTGCCCGAGGCTTCCAGTTGCGCCTTGGCTTCATCTGCCGTGCGGCCAAAGGCCAGCGCTTCCACCTGCGCAAAGCAGTTGGAGAGCAGCAATTCATGCTGATGCTGGTCCGCGTCCGTCGGCTTTGCAGCAACGAGGAATTCGCACGGGATGATATCATGGCCCTGATGCAGTTCCTGATAGAAGGCATGCTGACCGTTGGTGCCAGACTGCCCCCAGATCACCGGACCAGATGCGCGCAGGATATCGGAGCCATTGCGGCGCACGCGCTTGCCGTTGGATTCCATATCCAGCTGTTGCAAGAAGGCCGAGAAGAATTCCAGCCGCTGGTCATAAGGCAACACGGCAACCGATGAGCAGGCCCAGATATTGCGATACCACAGGCCAAGCGCGGCCAGCAGCATGGGCAGATTCTCACGGAAAGGCGCTGTTTCGAAATGCTTGTCCATGGAGCGGGCACCGGCGAGAAACTCCTCAAACCCTTCCGGCCCGATGGCGATCATCACAGGCAGACCGATGGCCGACCAGACCGAATAGCGGCCGCCGACCCAATCCCAGAATTCAAACATCCGCTCGGTGCTGATGCCAAAGCCTTCCACACCTTCCTTGTTGGTGGAAAGGGCAGCGAAGTGATCGCCCACAGCATCTTCACCCAAAGCCGCGACAAGCCATGCCTTGGCCGCGCGGGCGTTGGTCATGGTTTCCTGCGTGGTGAAGGTTTTGGAGGCAACAAGGAACAGGGTACGGGCGGGATCCAGCACCTTCAGCGTATCGCCCATATGCGCGCCATCCACGTTGGAGACAAAATGCACGCGTGGACCATCATGATAGGCAGCCAGACCAGCGGTCACCATATGCGGCCCAAGGTCAGAGCCCCCAATGCCGATATTGACCACATCGGTGAAGGGTTTGCCATCTTTGGCAGCGATGGACCCATCGCGCACGCCCTTGGCAAACGCATAGAGCCGTTCCTTGACGGCATTCACATCAGCCGCAATGGCTTGCCCATCAACCACCAGATCATCGTCAACACTGCCGCGCAGAGCGATATGCAGCACTGAGCGCCCCTCGGTGTTGTTGATGGCAACGCCAGCCTTCATTTCGGCGTAGCGCTCGGCCACACCGGATTGCAGCATCAGGTTTTCAAGCAGCATCAGGGTTTTGTCCTGGATGCGATTGCGCGAATAGTCGAGCGTTAGACATCCATCCATTTCAGTAGAAAAGCGTGCAAACCTGTCAGCATCTTCAGCGAAGGCTGAGCGCAGGTTAAAATCTGACAATTCCTGACGATGGCGGACCAAATCGGACCAGACGACTTCCAGAGAGCTCATTTTCAACCCCAATCAATTACTTTTGAAACTTTACAGACTTGTAGAACGAATATGTGACAAGTCATTTGAGTTCCATCAACAAATGAATTCAAGTGTGTAATTTTCCACGTCTGCCCTTTGGCACCCACAAGAGGAAAAAAAGCGCCTTCGTTGCTAAAATGCGTCAAAATATGGCTGAACATGTCAAGCAGATTGTAGAAATTCGACCTATGCACTTAATATGAAACAGTGAGCTGATTCGTACCCTCCAAGAGGCTCGCAGGGAAACAGGACAGGAAAAGCCAGATCGGCGGGAGAGTTTTGTGCGCAATATAGTCATTTCCATTGTTTCAGCAATTTTTCTGGTTGTTCTGGCAATCCTTCTCCTGCCCATGTTCCTCTCCACCGACTATCTCAAGGCGCAGGTGGTCAATCTGGTAAAGGACAAGACAGGCATGACGCTCGCCATTGGTGGCGATGTATCCCTTTCTTTCATCACCGGCGTCAAGCTGAACACCGAGAGTGTCTCACTAGAGGATCAAGCAGGGCAACCGCTCTTTTCTGTACGCGAACTGGATTTTGGTCTCGCTCTTTCTCCGCTGCTAAGCGGCAAGGCAGACATCACCGGCATCACACTGGATCAACCGGTGGTGACCATCACGACGGGAGCGACACCAACCGCTGAAGACCAACAGGGCCAGACCGAGCCAGCCAATGGCGCGGACGAACAGGCAGACACAACGCCCGCCGCTTCGGGGCAATCGGACACGATCGACCTTTCCGCCCTCAGCATCCGACGCCTCAGCATCAATGATGCCCAGGTCGTTACCATCGATCAGGGTGGCCACGCGCAAAATATCGTCTCCGGGCTGAATGCCACGGTGCGCATTCCCGATTTCAATGGTGACTCCGAGATCGAGGCAACCCTGCCCTACAAGGGACAATCCCTCTCCATTACAGGCAAGCTGGCCAATACTGGGCGCGCAATCAATGGCCAATCCTCCCGGCTTGATCTCAACCTTGACAGCGAGCTGATCAAGGCGACCATTGAGGGCAATCTCGCCTACAAGAACAATCAGATCTTCACGGCAAACTATGCCTCCAACATTGGCAATGTGCAGCAATTCATGAGCTGGTTGGGCCTGTCGCCAGACCTGCTGGATGTCAAGGCGGCCAGCGTCAAGGGCTCTGTGATCGCGAGAAAGAAAGAGATACGCCTGCCCAGCCTGACCGTCTCGCTGGACAAACAGCAGCTGAACGCGGCCGCACGGCTCTTTATCGCCCCCAAAACGCAACGCCCCGCCATTCGGCTCGCCGTGGATAGCTCAACCCTCAATATCGACACGCTTCTCAAGCCTGTTGCCGCAGCAAAGGCGCAAGGCCAGAAAACCACGTCTCAGGCGCAAGACACAGCCAGCACTCCGCCGGACCTGTCTATTCTCAACGACTTCAACGCAACGCTCGATTTCCGCTCTGGGCGCCTCACCTACAAGGGCCAATCGCTGCGCCAGGTCAAATTGCTGGCTCAGATCATCAATGGCAAACTTGGCATCAATCTCAAGTCAGCCAATCTGGCCAAAGGCAATGTGCGCGCCAAGCTCTCGGGCGATGTCAACCAGCTTGTCTGGTCCGGTTCTCTCACCGCCAACGGGTTGGGCGTCAAGCAAATCGCAAAGCTGGCCGGGCAGACCAGTCCATTGGCAGGCAAGCTTTCTGCCAATATCAATTTCGCCGCACAGGGCCTGACCGTCGACGAAATCACCCAGAAGGGCAATCTGGCAGGCGATATCACCCTTGCAAACGGGCAATATACCAATCCGGCGCTGCAGCAAGCCGTGCCTAATCGCAAAACCGGCATGCTGAACAAGATTTCCAGTCGTATCACCATTGCCAATCTCGATGACCCCGTCGACATCAAGGGCAGCTTCAACTGGAATGGTGACACCATTCAGTATAGCAGCACCATAGGCCTCGGCGAATTGCTGGCCAATGCGCCGGTTCCTACGAGCATTTCGGCTGAAGGCAAGCGCTTCGCCCTCGCTCTTGCGGGCAAGGTTGACCCTGCTAAAGGCAGTCTTTCGGGCAGCAAGCTGACCGTTGAAACCAAATCAAGCAAGCAGCTGCTGGCCTGGCTGGGTCAAGATGTAAACCAGGGCACACCGAACCTTCCGGTTTTCTTCTCCGGACAGCTAAATCTCGGAGCCAACAAGAGTACGCTAAAAAATATGACACTGCGCATGGGCGAGACCAATGGTTCGGGCAACATGACCTATGTTGCGGGCACCATTCCCGCCATCTCCGGCACGCTGGCCTTTGACAAGCTGGACGCAACCCCGTTTATGGGCGATGGCCAGCAGCGCGCAGGCACTCAAAACAGGCAAGCATCAAATAATCAGACAACCCCGGCGGGCTGGGACAAGAGCCCCATCGATTTTTCCGGCCTCAACAGCATCAAGGCAGATCTGGCCTTCTCGGCAAAATCCCTCGTTGCCCGCGACATCACCATGGGGCCGGTTCAGCTGGCCGTGAAAGTCGACAATGGACAGCTGACTACGACGCTCAATAAGATTGCACTCTATCAGGGCAAGGGCAACGGCCAGATCTCGGTGGACGCGCGCACTAAGCCAGCGAAGCTGGCCGCGAAATTTGCTCTGTCGGACATGAATATGCGCCCCTTCCTCACGGACACCATCGGCATGCGCAACTTGAGTGGCAAAGGCGGGGTCACCCTTGATCTGACAGCACAAGGCGCAAGTCAGGCCGCCATCATCAGACAACTCAACGGCACAAGCAAACTGGAAATGCGGGATGGACAGATCAACGGCATCAACATCCCGCGGATGCTGCGTAGTCTGCGAGGCAACATTCTGGATGGCTGGGCCTCCGCCGATGCTCAGAGCACAGATTTCTCGGCACTAACAGCAAGCTTCACGTTCAAGAATGGCATTGCCAGCAACAATGATCTCAACATGCTCAGCCCGCTGCTGCGTCTGTCTGGCGAAGGGACGATCAACCTGCCGCAGATGACTATCAACTACAAGGCCACTCCCAAGCTCATCGCCAAGCTTAAAGGGCAAGGCGGACCTGTGGATGCGGATGGCATTCCCATCCCGATCATCATCAAAGGCAATCTCAACCAACCGCGCATCTATCCCGATATTCCGGGCATTCTGGAAAATCCGCAAGCGATCCTCAAATCGCTCGAACAGTTGGGCGGCGCAGGTAAAGATGCCTCCAAGGCGCTCCAGAAGATCGAGAAGAATGTGACCAAGGAGCTGCAAAAACAGTCTGACAAGCTCGGCGTTGACCTGAACCAGATCTTGCAGCCACAAAAGGGCAACGATAATAGCAATAACAACGACAAGCAGCAAAAGCCCAAACTTGAAGAGCAGCTCCTGCAAGGTTTGACCAAGGGCCTGTTCGGCAATTGAACCAGCCGCATAACGACATCAGGGGTCGCCCATCGGCGGCCCCTTTTTTGTTGGAGGCTGCATCCCTGCTGCATCAATTGACATTTTGCATAAAATACCCTGTCGTTTTGCATGAATTCTGACGATTTTTATAAAAGATAGTCTCTACCCGTTGATCGGCGAGTGCAGTTAAGTCCTCCCAAAAGACCAGCAAACCGATCAAGGGAGCCATAAGACAATGCCAGCACCAGAGAATATCAACCCGCCAACCATCCATCTGCTTGGGGTTCCGGTTCAAGATGGAACCCATGAAAAAGGATGCCTCATGGGGCCGGATGCACTGCGCACTGCCGGATTGCGAGACACACTGGAAGGGCTTGGTTTTGATTGCGTGGATCATGGCAACCTTTCACCCGTTGCCATCGATCCGATTCCCGCGAAAAAGGGCAACGCCCTGCAATTTGATGCAATCGCAGGCTGGACCCGTACCCTTGCCCCCAAAGCCTATGAGATGGCCAAGAGCGGTTTTCCGCTCTTTATGGGCGGCGACCATTCGCTGTCTATGGGCTCGGTTGCTGGCATGGCACGCCATGCCGCCGATGCGCAAAGAGAGCTGTTCGTTCTCTGGCTCGATGCCCACACAGACTTCAACACCCCGCTGACATCGGAATCGGGCAATATGCATGGCATGTCTGTTGCCGCCTTTTGCGGTTTACCCGAATTGAGCCACCTTTACGAAACGCCCCTTGGGCACCCGGTCAATCCTGCGCAAGTCCATATGATGGGCATTCGCAGCATCGACCAGAAAGAGCGCGATCTCTTGCGACGGCACCATGTCAAGATCAACGACATGCGCGTTCTTGACGAAATGGGTGTCATCCGGCCTTTGATGGAACTGATCGATGAAGTCAAATCACGCAACGCCATGCTGCATGTCAGCCTCGATGTGGATTTTCTCGACCCTGAAATCGCCCCGGCTGTCGGTACAACAGTGCCAGGAGGCGCCACCCTGCGTGAAGCTCATCTGATCATGGAACTACTGCATGAGAGCGGCTGTGTCACCTCGTTGGATCTGGTCGAGCTCAATCCGTTTCTTGATCATCGCGGAAAGACAGCGGAGTTGCTGACCGATCTCACGGCCTCCCTCTTCGGGCGCACCATTTTCGACCGGCCAACCCGCCGCCCCGGCCCTCGTCACAGAAGCGTCTAGTCCACGGCCATCACACAATATGCTATCCCTTTCGGTAATTTTGCCACTGCGTAACAGCCTGATCGCGTTGATTAACTGGACAAAAATCTTTTCCTGCCTAAAACTAGCATCACGACAATGATCTTTCGCGTGAGAAAGAGCCCGCACATGGGCCAAGGCTCAAAAGACAGATCACAACGGCACGAGGAAACGCACGCATGCAAGACAATGACAGCAAAGAGGATGATGCTCCGCTTCGCATCGCTCTGGTGGCCCATGATGCAAAGAAGGATGATATCGTGGATTGGGTTGGCAAACATCTCAATCTGCTGAGGAAAGCAACCTTTGTCGGCACTGGCACCACCGGTGGGCGCATCAAGAAAGCCTTTCCCGAGCTGGATATCACGCCCCTCTTTTCCGGCCCGCTTGGTGGCGACCAGCAGATCGGCTCCATGATTGCCGAAGGCAAATTGGATGGCCTGATCTTCTTCGTCGACCCGCTTTCTCCCATGCCCCATGATGTGGACGTAAAAGCGCTCAACCGTCTGGCTGTTGTTTATGATCTGCCGATGGCCCAGAGCCGCCGCTCCGCCAACATGATCATTCGCGGCATGATGATGGAAAAATACGGCACCATCGACTTCTAAGATAGAGGCTCACAAAGCCTGAACGGATATTGCAAAACAAAAGGCCGCCCGGTTGCCCGAGCGGCCTTTTTTCATTCCTCAACGCAGCGCGTCGCTAGTCTTCCCGCACGACATAGACCGAGCATTTGGAGTGACGCACGACACGCGCCGCATTTGGCCCGATCAGCATTTCACGCAGGTCAGGCTTATGGGCGCCGATCACGATCAGATCTGTATCGGCCTGTTCGGCCGTTTCCAGAATCTCCTCATAGATCGAGCCCGACGCCACGATATGACGCAAATCGGCCACACCGTCTTCGCCAAGAATATCGGAGACACGCTTCTTCAACGCAACCTTGGCATCCTTGACCGCCTGATTCTGGAAATTCTCATCGAAATAGGAGCCGACGAGAGAAATCCTGAAATTGGGCACAACCGTTACGATATCCAGCCGTGCGCCTTCAAGCTTGGCGATCTTGTTTGCCGTGTTCAGAACCTCAGCATCATTTTTCTGACTGATGTCAAGGGCGCATAGGACCGTATTGATCATGCTGGTTTCTCCTCTTTGCGACCAACGCGTGCACGCTGAAGCAAATAAACACATCCAAGCAGCAACAGCCCCGGAATATAGATCAGATCCTTGGGCAACTGGTCTGCCTTGATTTCCGCATGGGTAATCTGCACAGGGTCATCCGCGTAGAAGTCAAAGCCGCCGAGCATTTCAAAGAAAGGCGTGCCCGGGAATGGCTCATCCAGCTTGGTCACACCATCTTCATCGAGAATGGTAAGGCCCTGAGCCTCGAGACGCGCATCGCCCCCAGTTTCGTCACCAGAGGTGATAACCAGGGTCGTTTCCTTGGTTGATCCGGTATCGAAATCCGGCCCGGAGATGTTGATCCGCATTTCATGCCCCGGGGGAATAGCCCCGAAGGCCTGACTGACCTGCGCCGGTTCCACCACCTCGAAAGGAGGCTGTATCCGGTTCATGAAGAAGTCCGGACGGAACAGAATAAAGGCAATCAGCACCAGAGCGACACTTTCATAGATGCGGCTCTTGGTCACGAAATAACCCATCGTACCCGCTGTAAAGACCAGCACCGCTATCATGCCGATAACAGCAACCAGAAGCCCCTGATACCATGTGACATCATACCAGAGCAGATCGGTGTTGAAGATGAAGACGAATGGCAGAGCAACGGTCCGGAGCGAATAGAAGAAGGCGGTAAAGCCCGTCTTGATCGCATCGCCCCCCGACACCGCAGCCGCCGCAAAGGAGGCGAGCCCCACCGGCGGCGTCACATCGGCCATGATACCGAAATAGAAGACGAACAAGTGAACTGCGATGAGCGGCACCACCAGACCGGATTGCGCCCCTAGCTGAACCACCACACCGGCCATCAGCGAAGACACAACGATATAGTTGGCCGTTGTCGGCAGCCCCATGCCCAGCACGAGCGACAGCATGGCCACGAAGATCAGCATCAAGACGAGGTTGCCCCCCGACATCAGCTCCACGAGATCCGCCATGACCTGCCCGATACCGGTCAGCGTCACCGTTCCCACAATCACACCTGCCGTTGCAGTGGCAAGACCGATACCGATCATGTTGCGTGAGCCATCGATCATGCCGATACCCAGATCACCAACACCAGCCTTGAAGGCGTTCACATATTCATTTTCGCCGCGGAACATGGCCTTGAGCGGCCGCTGCGTCAGCAGGATAACGAACATCAGAGCCGTCGCCCAAAAAGCGGAAAGCCCCGGCGATTTCTGCTCGATCATCAGGAAGTAGACCAGAACCACGATCGGCAGCAGATAGTAAAGACCTGTCTTGTAGATGTCCTTGACTTCCGGCAGCACGATATTCTCGTCATTTGGATCGTCCGGTTTCAAGTCGTCCACCGATGCCGCCAGCTTGAGCAGAAGCAGATAGGCCACGAAGGTGAGAGCAGCCAGAATCCAGCTTGCCCCTTCTGGTACCATGGAGACAATCAACCCGATCGGATATTTGATGCCATAGCAAAGCAGGGCAAATCCGACGAAGAAGAAGAACATGCCAAGAATGGTTCGCGCCGTGGAAACAGCTTTCGTACCGATGGTGGGCATATTCCGCTTCACCGCTTCCAGATGCACGATATAGACCAGCGCAACATAGGACAGGATCGCAGGCAGGAAGGCATGCGTGATCACTTCCATGTAGGAAATGCCCACATATTCCACCATCAGGAAGGCAGCAGCCCCCATCACCGGCGGCATGATCTGCCCGTTCACCGAAGAAGCCACCTCAACAGAGCCAGCCTGCTCGGAGGTAAAGCCCACCCGCTTCATCAGCGGAATGGTGAAGGTACCCGTCGTCACCACGTTAGCGATGGAAGAGCCGGAGATAAGACCAGTAGCTGCCGAACCGACAACGGCTGCCTTGGCAGGCCCGCCCTTCAAATGCCCAAGAGCGGCAAAGGCCATCTTGATGAAATAGTTCCCCGCCCCGGCCTTGTCGAGCAACGAGCCGAACAGCACAAACAGGAACACGAACTTGGTGGAAACCCCCAGCGCGATACCGAACACGCCTTCGGATGTAATCCACATGTGGCTCATGGCCTTCTTGAGCGAAGCACCCTTCCAGCGAATGACTTCCGGCACCCATTCAGATGAGCCAAAGAAGACATAGACAAGGAAGATGACCGCGATGGTCGCCATAGCCGGACCAAGTGCACGCCGTGCCGCTTCAAACAGCAGGATCAGGCCCGCAAGGGCGACCCACTTGTCGACATCATCAGCCAGACCGCCATTATTGACGACCTTCTGATAGAAGAACAAGCCATAGAGCGCGATGAAGGTGCCCGCCAGCGCAAAGATCCAGTCCTGAACCGGAATATGATGGCGAGGACTGCTTTTCAGCGCGGGATAAGCCATATAGGCCAGGAAAATGGCAAAGGCCAGATGCACCTGACGCGAGTTGTTGATCAGATCGGACGGAAGGACATAGTTGGAAATCGGTGAAGCCAGCAAGACCTGAAAGGCAGCCCAAACAAGGGCAACAATAGCCAAAAAGGTTCCAACCGGGCCGATCGGATTACGCGCTCCCGCATCAGTAGAGGCAACCAGGTCCTGAAGCTCTTCCTCAGAAAGTGGACGCCCAGACGCATTTTTCTGTGACATAGATTGCAGCCCCCAGCCATCGCTCCCAAGCGCGATTACAACCAAGCCGAAACCGTCAAACAGTTTCACCAGCACTGATCGGCGATAGCATATTATTGATTATGGAAAACCGAACCCGGCCTTACCGGGTTCAGTCACAGCAATTGCAGAGGGCTTCGGACACAACGGCCCGAACCCTAAAATCAGCGGGACTTACATCCAGCCTTTTTCTTTGTAATATTTCACAGCACCCGGATGCAGAGGAGCAGACAGGCCGTCCTTGATCATTTCTTCCGGTTTCAGGTGAGCAAATGCAGGATGCAGTTTTTTGAAGGCATCGAAGTTTTCGAAGACGGATTTAACAACCGTGTAAACAGCCTCATCGGAAACAGCAGCGGAGGTCACCAGAGTTGCACCAACACCGAAGGTTTTCACATCGTCCGGGTTACCGCGATACATGCCACCAGGAATGGTAGCAGAGCGGTAGTAGGCATTGTCAGAGATCAATTTTTCAACAGCAGGGCCGTCAACCGTTACCAGAACGGAATCACAAGCCGTGGTCGCTTCCTGAATGGAACCGGATGGGTGACCAACGGTGTAGACCATGGCGTCGATCTGGTTGTCACACAGAGCAGCAGACTGCTCAGCAGCCTTCAGCTCGGTAGCCAGAGCGAAGTCATCGGTGGTCCAGCCAAGGGCTTCCATCAGAACTTCCATCGTGCCACGCTGACCGGAACCCGGGTTACCGATATTGACGCGTTTGCCTTTGAGGTCGGCGAAGTTTTTCACGCCGGCATCAGCACGAGCCACCACGGTGAATGGTTCCGGATGGATGGAGAACACAGCGCGAAGATCTTCAAAAGCGCCTTTGTCTTCAAATTTGGAAGTGCCATGATAAGCGTGATACTGCCAGTCAGACTGGGCAACACCGAACTGCAGTTCGCCATCGCGAATCGTGTTGATGTTGTAAACAGAACCACCAGTTGATTCGACAGAGCAGCGAATGCCATGCTCTTTGCGGCCTTTATTGACCAGACGGCAGATAGCACCACCTGTTGGATAATATACGCCGGTTACACCACCGGTACCGATCGAAATAAAGCTCTCGGCAAATGCCGCTTGAGAAAAGCTCAAGCCAGCTGCGACTGCAGCTGCAGTGATTGTCAATTTTTTCAACATAAAGTTCTCCCTGAGTTGATCGAAAAGTTTATCCAAGTTTATTCAATCCCAAAACTCACCATATCGGTGATTCCGGTTTTCAACTTCTTCAATTCTGGCACGAGCACTATCCCCTGCCCTAGTAACCAGCATTCCGACAAGTGTTTCAATTAGCACAAGCGTGGCTGCATAAGAAGAGAAGAATTGTGGACTCTCTGTCGGCACGATGAAATTTGCAGATGCATGTGCGAGAGCAGGACAGGAAATATCATCCGTAATAACAAGTACATAGGCGCCAGCATCGGCAGCCATCTCGGCAGCAACAATTGCGCGCTTGGCATAGGGAGCCTTGGTCAGGATAATGACGGCATCCTTCTCGTTAAGCCCCACCATGGCTGAGCTCAGAGACGCCCCCATCCGCCCGGCCACCTTCCAGTTATCGGCAAAATAGCGCGCCAGATATCCCAAATATTCCATAAAACCTGTAGAACTGAAGGCCCCAAACAAGAGCACCTGACGTGCATCATTCAGACGATCCGCCACAGCGACCAGCTGCTCCTGATTGATATCCCGTTCCAATTTCCCAAGATTTTCAAGGCAAGCGGACACTTGTCTGTCGAAAAAAGATCGAGCACCGCCACCAGTTCCATCTTCGACAAGCAAACTCGCGCGCTCGGAAAATGACATGGCCTGTCGCCCGATGCGCTGACGGCACATGTCTCTCATTTCTTCATAATTGGAGAATCCCAGTGCCTGAGAAAGCCGTGTAAAAGTGGACGGGGCGAGGCCAGCCATACCGGATACGGAGCGCAAAGAGTGAGTCGCAATCTCGACTTCATGGTCGACCACAAAGTCGGCGGCTTGTTTTAACCGTCCGCTCAATTGGCCATAGCGACCAGAGATCCTGTCCTGTATCGACTGCATACCTATAATAGTAGCCCCACCCAAAGTCTTATCATCTCTGTGTAAAATTCCAATTGTTTTAATGAAAGTCAATAGTTGAAACAAATGTTTCTTTGTTATATAACGCAGCCCTCGGGTCGACCAGTCGATCGATCAGGTGCGACCCGCCAAAACCATTGCTGCGGAGGCCATCTCCGCCCTATCAGCAGGCACAGCCATGTCCCACATATTCCCTCGCCATACCAAATCCAATCTCCCCACTGTAGACCACGGGAAAGGCGTTTATCTCTTTGACACCGAAGGGAAATGCTATCTGGACGGGTCCGGAGGAGCGGCTGTCTCCTGTCTGGGTCATGGCGATCAAGATGTCATCGACGCGATCAAACAACAGCTTGACGCCGTCCCCTTCGCGCACACCAGCTTTTTCACCTCCAAACCGGCCGAAGCGCTCGCCGACAAGCTGATCGCGCATGCCCCTGAGGGGCTGGGTCGGGTCTATTTTGTTTCAGGTGGCTCAGAAGCCGTCGAATCGGCGATTAAGCTGGCACGCCAGTATTTTCTTGAAATCGGCCAGCCGCAGCGCCGCCATATCATCGCCCGCCGCCAGAGCTATCATGGCAACACCCTTGGTGCGCTTGCAACGGGCGGCAACCTGTGGCGTCGCGAACCTTTCGCGCCCCTGATGATCGATACAAGCCACATCTCTCCCTGCTATGAATATCGCGACCGCAAGAAAGACGAAAGCGCCTTTGATTATGGCCAGCGCGTTGCCAATGAGCTGGAAGATGAAATCCTGCGCGTCGGGGCCGAAAATGTCATGGCCTTCTTTGCTGAACCGGTTGTCGGTGCAACGGCCGGAGCATTGCCGCCTGTTGAAGGCTATTTCAAACGCATTCGTGAGATTTGTGACAAATATGGCATCCTTCTGGTGCTGGACGAAGTTATGTGCGGCATGGGTCGTACCGGCACGCTCTTTGCCTGCGAACAGGACGGCATCGCACCGGACATCCTGACAACCGCCAAGGGCTTGGGCGCAGGCTATCAGCCCATCGGGGCCATGATCTGCACCGACACGATCTACAAGGCGATTGAGGATGGCACAGGCTTCTTCCAGCATGGCCACACCTATATCGGCCACCCCACGGCAGCGGCAGGAGCACTGGCGGTTTTGACCAAGCTGACCGATGGCGGTCTTGTAAAGCGCGCTGCGGAAACCGGCACCAAACTGCGCGCAGCCCTCGATGATGCCTTTGGTACCCATCCCTATGTGGGCGACATTCGAGGCCGCGGCATGTTCCTTGGCATCGAGTTCGTTGAAGACAAAGAGAGCAAGAAGCCTTTTGATCCGGCCCTTGCAACCGCCAAACACCTCAAGAAAGCAGCCTTTGAAGCAGGCCTTATCTGCTACCCGATGAGCGGAACGATCGATGGCAAATTCGGCGATCACATTCTGCTGGCACCTCCCTTCATCTATGAAGACGCGCATATCGAAGAATTGGTCGGCAAATTGAAGATTGCCATGGACAAGGTGCTGCCATGACCTTGACTGCAGGCCAATCTCCCCTGCCGGCGATCATGATAGCGCCCAACGGGGCACGCAAGGGCAAGGCGGATCATCCCGCCCTGCCTGTTACCATTGAGGAAACTGTTGAAACGGCTCTTGCCTGCCAGGAAGCAGGAGCCGACGGCATCCATGCCCATGTGCGTGATGCCGAGGGCAAGCATATTCTTGATGCCGGTCTTTACAGCGAATTGCTCGATGAGCTGACAAGACAGACCCCGGACCTCTATGCCCAGATCACGACCGAAGCCGTCGGTCAATATGGCCCCGCCGAACAGAGAGCCATTGTCGAAGCGGTGGAGCCAACCGCGGTATCCATTTCGGTCAAGGAAATGCTGAGCGATGGCGAAACCGCGGACGTCAAACGCTTCTATCACGCGCAGGCAGAAAAGGGCGTCGCCATCCAGCACATCCTCTATGATCAGCAACAAGTCCTTTTCCTGCTCGACCTCTGCCGTCGGGATATCATTCCTGTCCAAAACCTCCAATTGCTCTTCGTTCTAGGGCGTTACACCGATGGTCAGGTTTCGTCCCCCGATGATCTGTTGCCATTCATCAAGGCCAAACAAAGCCTTGAAGAGGAACTGCAATTGAAGACAGACTGGGCCTGCTGTGCCTTCGGACCACAAGAGACCGACTGTCTTCTCAAGGCGGAAAGCTTGGGAGGGAAGGTTCGGATCGGTTTTGAAAACAACATGACCAACAAGGATGGCACCCTCGCAAGGGACAATGCCGAGCGCGTGGCCGACCTCATCAAAGCCCGACCGATTATGCGTTAACACCCCGCTAACCATAGCTTTAGAAAGAAGGCGTTTGCGCACGCAACCGGCATCATTGCTCAACTTTTCATATCTATAATCCGCCGGAAGATTTCGTGAAAACTCGGGCTTAGAATGAAGCGGGCACCTCTCTATCGCATATTGACGCTTCTGGTCATTCTTGTTTGCTGCGTGCTGGCAAAAGGACATGGCTGGTTCGACCATATTAATCATGTTCTCATAGAACAACGTATGGCCGCACGAGCCATGCCCGCTTCAGGGGAAATCGTCCTTCTTGAAATTGATAACAAGAGTCTGACCGCCATCGGTATTTGGCCTTGGAAGCGATCGATCTATGCCGATATTCTTGATAAGGCTTTCAAGGCCGGCGCACAGGAAGTGGCTTTCGATATAGATTTTTCATCCAGTTCGACCCCCGATGAAGATCAAGCCTTTGCCGCAGCACTCGAACGAGCGGAAGGGCCGGTAACCCTCGCAGTATTCCAGCAATTTGCCACCTCAAGCAGGGATGCAGGCCAGCAGCGCTTCAACCGTCCCATTGCCCCCCTGGCCACACAGGCTTGGCTGGCCACGGTCAATGTGATCGCGGATTCAGATGGCTATGTACGGTCCTTTCCCCTCGCGCAAACCATTGGCGGTGAGCTGTTCCCCTCCCTGACCAGCACCCTGAGTGGATATCAGGAGATTGTAGAAGAACAGCAGATCATCAATTTCAATATCGATCCGGATACGATCCCCACATACTCGGTAATAGACTTGCTGGAAGGCACGCTTCCGGAAAGGGCGCTTGAAAATCGCAAGATTCTGATCGGTGCGGGCGCAGCAGAATTGCGCGACACGATGGCCGTACCAGTCTTTGGCGTTCTCAGCGGACCGCAACTGCAAGTCATTGCCGCAGAAAATCTACTTCACGGCACCAATGTCCATAAGGCTCCGGAACACTGGACCTATGGTCTGATGTTCCTCTTGCTGTTCCCCATGGGGTTCATTCTACTCTTCAAACCCTTCAACAGTTTTGGCCGACTGGCAGGCCTTTTCGCTCTCGCAGCAGGCGTTGAATTTCTTGGCTATAGGCTCTACGCCGATCAGCATCTCCTGCTCGATACAGCCATGGTTCAGGCGACCATAGTGTTGACAGGCGTTGCCCTTACGCTGACCGAGGTGGGCTTCAAATCTGTGCTGCTCAATCTTTCCCATAAGCATGGACAGAGCATATCCGATCTGCTGGACACCATTGTCACCGACAGCTTGACGGGCATCGTGATCGTGGATTCCGAGAGCCGCATCCTCAGCGTCAGTCAAAAGGCACAGCAGACATTTGCGCGTCTCGGGCATGATGCCTACAAAGGCGCTCTCATGGAGGAAGCCATACCATCGGAGTTTGCGCGTAAAATCAGGGAATGCCTCGACAAAATTCACTGGCACCATAATGGACAGCATACCCACCTACTCAAACTTGAACGCAAAGAAGGAACACGCGTTTACGAATATTCCATAACACCGTCCTTCATAGCCCCCGATGGAGATGTGCAAGAGGAAGAAAACAAGGTTGTAACCCTCCTGTTTCACGATATCACAGATGTCTATATGGAGCAGAAACGTCTTGCCTATATTGCAGATCACGACCCCATAACCAACCTTCTGAATATGCAGGGTTTTTGCAACCAGATAGGAGAAACGGCCCCTTCCGGCGCTGCTCTGGACACCACAATCGTTCTGGCCTGTCAGGCGAGACGGCTTGAAAAGGTCAACCAGATGCTGGGCCCGGACTATGTTGATAGCCTGTTGCGACAGATTGGCCAGTCCCTCACCGCCCTGCAGCAATTCGACTGCATTGGCTGTTGCACCAACCGCAAGACCTTCCTGCTTGCCAAGAGGGATGCAAGTCCATCCGATATGCATGCATTGGTCGAGATGGTGCAGACATGTTTGGATGCTCCGTTCGACGTGCGCGGGCGTAGCATCATGGCCGGCTCGCGCATCGGAGGCGCCAAATTTGACGGCGCAAACATGAAATCCGCCAGCGACCTGACGAATGCAGCCATCATCGCTCTCGATCATGCGCAGGAAACAGGGGAGGACTATTCTGTCTACTCAACCAGTCTTGCAGCTCATGTTCGGCACAAACGGTTTCTGGAAAACGAGATACCGGGTGCCTTTGAGCGCGAGGAATTCGAGCTTTATTATCAGCCTCAGGTTGACTTAAAAACAGAAGAGCCCGTGGGTTGCGAAGCGCTGGTTCGCTGGAATCACAAAGAACTGGGCCTTGTGCGCCCAGACCATTTCATTCCCATTATGGAAGAAACGGGCAAGATTGTGGAGCTAGGAAGCTGGCTCCTCAAAACAGCCTGTTCTGAGGCTATGTCTTGGTCCAAACCGGTGCCGGTCGCGGTCAATATATCTCCGGTACAGTTCCAGCGCGTCAATGTTCTTGAGGAAATTGAAGAGGCGCTAGCGCTTTCCGGACTCCCGCAAGACCGCCTGCATATCGAAATCACCGAATCTCTTTTCATTGCAGATCCTGAAGCCGTTCTTGATCAGCTCACAGCCATCAGCAACAGGGGTATCAAAATTGCACTGGATGATTTCGGTACAGGCTACTCATCCCTGAGTTATATTCACAGATTCCCTTTGGACAAGATCAAGATTGATCGCGCCTTCGTCAAGGATCTGCCCTACTCGGAGGATTCCATGGCTGTGATCAATGCGGTCATGGCGCTCGCCCATGGTTTCGATATGACAATTGTGGCTGAAGGCATGGAAACCCAACAACAGGCCGATGTCCTGCGGGTTGCCGGCTGCCATCAGGGGCAGGGCTTCCTTTTTGGCAAGCCGATGACGAACGATCAGTTCGCATCCTATCTTTCACTCCGTGCAAAGATCCGCCCGGAAAAGAAAGAGCGACAAATCTATTGACCAAGAAGTCAAACCAGCGCTTAAAATTTAGGCAAGTAAAATACTGCAAAAAGCGCCACTTTACCGTGAGAGCCAAGAGATCTTGGCAATCTTGACGATGTAAAAAGCCGATAAAAGCAATATAGCTTGTGGATTCTTAGTAGTATCGCGGTATCCAAGCGGCTCATGAATATGATCTGCTTAGCGAGTCGCGGCGTCGCCAAGACAATTTGCAGGTTTTCAACCAGCATCACAGCCTCAACTATAAAAAACAAATATGGTGACATTGAATGTCCACACGCATTTTCAGTGAGGATATCGACGAGACGTCCTTGGAAAAAATGGCGAGCGTTGCGTCGCAAGCCTCCAGTTTCCTCAAGGCAATCGGACATGACGGCCGACTGATGATTCTCTGCCATCTAGCAACAGGCGAAAAATCGGTTACTGAATTGGAAGATTTACTATCAGCCCGACAGGCTGCGGTTTCTCAGCAGCTTTCGCGGCTGCGCCTTGAAGGCTTGATTGAGTCACGAAGAGAAGGTAAATCGATTTACTACCACCTCACCGACAATCGAGCTGTACGGGTCATGGACCTCGTTTACGACTTATTCTGTGGCAGCACCCAATAGGTGCCACGATAACAATCGGGAGGAATAAAAAAAGGCCGCTCACGCGGCCTTTTCCTGTTTCTGGTGGCATCTATTGCCGTCTGGCGCTTACTGACCGATCTTGATCATGCGGCCTTTCCTGTAGGATTCCCAAGCTGCCTCAGCCAGTTCGATAGCCTTCAAACCATCGGTATGGTCTGGATGCTTTTCATCCTGCCCAGAGATCACGCGGCAGAAGGTCTGCAATTCAGCCTTATAGGAAACAGCATAGCGTTCCTGGAAGTAATCGAGCAACGGATCACTGCGATAGCCAGTGGAGTTGGCAAGCGTAACCGATGTACCACGCAGGTTGTTTGCCCGCACCATGCCTTTGGAGCCATGCACTTCGACACGCTGGTCATAGCCATAGCTGGAACGGCGGCTATTGGTAATCACGGCAACACGCCCCTTGGCAGATTTGAGTGTTGCGGTTGCAGTATCCAGATCGCCGATCTTGCCGATCCCCGGATCGGTCAACACAGACCCTGTTGCATAGACTTCTACGATTTCATCATCAAGGACATAGCGCGCCATGTCGAAGTCATGAATCATCATGTCAACGAAAATGCCGCCGGATGATTTCAGATAATCCATGGATGGAGCGGAGGGATCACGCGAGGTGATCTGAACGAGTTCAACTTCCCCGACTTCGCCATTTTCGATGTTGCGCTTGACCGCATTGAAGTTGGTATCGAAACGGTGGTTGAAACCAACCATCATTTTCACACCGGCCTTCTCAACGGCAGCCACGCATTCACGCACCTTGTTCATGTCGAGATCGATCGGCTTTTCGCAGAAAATATGCTTGCCCCCATTAGCCGCTTCCATAATCTGCTCTGCATGCTGCATTGCAGGCGACGCAATGATCACAGCATCGATATCGGGGTCGTCCACGATTTCCAATAGCGACGCACGGGCTGCGCCGGTCATGGCTTGAACATATGCGGCAGCCTCATCGGCCGGATCATGAATCGCGACAATTTCAACATTGTCGAGCGCATTGACTGATCTGGCATGAATTTGGCCAATACGGCCAGCTCCCAAAAGACCGATACGGATCATATAAATTTCTCCAAGTTGCGTTTCTGCACGGGTATTAGCGACGCAGGATCGCGCAGATATGACAAATCCGTCATAACGCGTCGGTTCCGGCGTATGTCCACCGATTAATTCAGACTAGCACACAGGTGTAAGTGAGTTAGACCTTGGTATGGCTCAAATGCCACATTCCAGGGCGGAAAGTCAAATAGATGGTCAATGCTAATGGTCACTTCCGGCGGTCTTTTAGCATATAGTCGTTTTCACGAATAGCGACGCCGGGATGATAGAAGCTATGCAGCAAGCTCATATCTCACTTGATCGGGTATGATCTTCAGAAACATCTGATCGAGCGCGCACAACGAGGCCTGAAGCTTATCAATAAAAAAGCACCCGGAAAATCCGGGTGCTGTATCTGTCTTGCCAACCTGCGTGAGGCAGGCGTTGGACTATCCGCGCTTAGCTGAAGATCGCGTTCAGCGATGCACTTGGGCGCATCACGGACGCTTTTTTCTCTACGGATGGGTGATAGTAACCACCGATATCACCAGCCCCGCCTTGCGCCTCAGCCAATTCCTTGAGAATGTCGCTTTCCTTCTCGGCAAGCGCCTTGGCAATCGGAGCAAAATGCGCTGCCAGCTCAGCGTCATCGGACTGAGCAGCCAAAGCATCGGCCCAATAGCGGGCAAACCAATAGTGGCTGTTGCGGTTATCCGGCTCACCAACCTTGCGCGATGGCGACCTGTTATTGTCCAGAATGCCCTGAGTAGCAGCCTCGGCGGCAGCGCCGAGCACAGCAGCCTTGCTGTTGCCCTTGCTATCAGCAAGGAAATTCAGGCTCTCGCCAAGAGCACAGAATTCACCCATGGAATCCCAGCGCAGATGGTTCTGCTCGATCAGCTGCTGAACATGCTTTGGAGCCGAGCCGCCAGCACCGGTTTCAAACAGGCCTCCACCATTCATCAGTTTGACGATGGAGAGCATCTTGGCCGACGTACCCAACTCGAGGATCGGGAATAGGTCGGTGAGATAGTCGCGCAGCACGTTGCCGGTGATGGCGATGCTGTCCTTGCCAGCGGTGATGGTTTCAAGCGAGGCGCGGGTAGCTTCACGTGGTGCCATGATCTGGAACTTGTCGGCCACGCCAGCAGCCTCCAGAGCAGGCTTCACATAGTTGATCAGCTCTGCATCATGGGCACGATTGGCATCAAGCCAGAAGATGGCTTCAAAGCCGGTCAGGCGCTGACGATCAAGCGCAAGCTGGATCCAGTTTTCGATCGGTGCCTTTTTGGCCGTGGAAGACCGCCAGATGTCGCCAGCTTCCACATCATGGCTATGCAGCACATCGCCATTGGCCAGCACGATGCGGATGGTGCCATCGGCAGGTGCTTCAAAGGTCGTCGGATGAGAACCATATTCCTCGGCTTTCTGCGCCATCAGGCCCACATTCTGTACGGTACCCGCGGTTGACGGATCAAGCGCACCATTGGCCTTGAAGAAACTGATAGCCTCATCATAGATGGAAGCATAGCAATTGTCCGGGATGACGCAATTGACGTCGCCCTTCTCGCCCTTGGCATCCCAGCCCTTGCCACCGGCGCGAATGAGCGCTGGCATGGAAGCATCAATGATCACGTCAGATGGCACATGCAGGTTGGTGATGCCCTTGTCACTATCGACCATATAGATAGCCGGACGATCCGCCGCGAGCGCGTCAATCTCTGCCTGAATTTCAGCTGCGTTGGGCAAGCTGGCGATGCGGGCGAGCACATCGCCCATACCGGAATTGGGCGAAATACCTGCGCTGGCGAAAGCTTCACCATATTTTTCGAAGATTGGCCCCATCCATGCCTTGACCGCATGGCCGAAGATGATCGGGTCAGAGACTTTCATCATGGTCGCTTTCATATGCAGCGAGAACATGATGCCGTCATTCTTGGTATTCTCGATTTCCTTGGCCAGAAACGCATCAAGCGCCTTGGCAGACAGGAAGGTCGCATCGACAACTTCGCCATCGGTGAGCGTCCAGCCATCTTTGAGAAGCGTAACGCTGCCGTCCTTGGCGACAAACTCGATTTTTGCAGCTCCGGCCTGATCGGCAGAAAGCGTTGCGGATGCCTCATTGGCATAGAAGTCATCACCCGGCATGGAAGACACATGGGTCTTGCTGTCAGAAGACCATTTCCCCATGGAGTGCGGGTTTTTCTGCGCGTAATTCTTGACGGCCTTGGCTGCCCGACGATCGGAGTTGCCTTCGCGCAAAACCGGGTTCACGGCAGATCCCTTGATCCCGTCATAGCGGGCGCGCACGGCCTTTTCTTCATCAGTCTTGGGCTCGGCAGGATAGTCAGGCAGATCATAGCCCTGTGCCTGCAGCTCTTCGATGGCAGCAACAAGCTGTGGCACGGAAGCGGAGATATTCGGAAGTTTGATAACATTGGCACCGGGGGTTTTAACCAGTTCACCAAGTTCAGCCAAATCATCACTTTGGCGCTGTGCTTCGGTCAGCTTTTCCGGGAAGGTAGCAATGATACGCCCGGCAAGAGAAATATCCTTTGTACCAACCTTGATGCCAGCAGCATCAGCGAAGGACCGTATGATCGGCAAGAAGGATGCACTCGCCAATTCCGGCGCCTCGTCCACAATAGTATAGATGATATCTGGGTTAGACTGATCGGCCATATGATTTACCTTTCCGGTTCCCGAGTTCCTGACCACCACGCAGCACCCCTGCCGTGTCAGGAGAAATGAGCTCCGCAACCTCTCCCTCAAGGAAAAGCCCGAAGTGAGCAAGAGCACTATGCGTCAACCACTGATTGACATTCAAGTTAGCAAAATGATGCCATCCGTCTTTGACGGCCTTTTATTGAGCACGCCTCTTTTTCGATCAAGTGTCTAGTCACTCAAAAGCTGGTTTCCAATTCAACATCCGTCGCATGCCACCCTCAAACATGGCAAGATTTGTCAGTTGCAGGCAATTGCCGGAAGCTGGCGGTGCATGGCCAGAAAACCAGAGCAAGTGAGTCGTCGTCTTCCCGCCCCTTATTGTCACATATCCGCACAAACTGGCAGATGATTGCAAAACGACGAAAAGCACGCGGAGGCTTCATACAAGGCCGACGAAACAAATACTTAAGAATAATTCGATAATATTTTAACCAAATAAAAAAGCACAAATCCGGTCGCAAACAACCGGTAGCACCGAAAAAGAGATCTGCATCATGTTTTCAAGAATGCTGATAACAACCAAAATGCTCATGGCGAGCATTTTGACCCTGATCGTGGTCCTGGCTGCAGGTATAACCTTCATTGGCTGGCAGAGTTCCTCCATCACACGAGAAACGACATTCAGAGAGGCAAAGGCGGTTACTCAAACTCAGGTTTCCGAGGTAAAAAACACGCTGCAATATGGCCTGACCTCAGCCAGTGACATTGCTCATGCCCTTTCAAGCCTGAAGAAGGAAGACATGACAGACCGGCAAGCCTGGTCCGGTATGTTGCTGCATATGCTGGAGAATAGCCCGGAATTATCCGGCACTTGGGGCGCGGTTATCGGCAACAAGCTTGACGGAGAAGACGCCAAGGCCGCCAATTCCAAATATCACGATGCCTCGGGCGTCTGGCGCCCATACTTCTTTCGCAATCCGGATGGCTCCATCGGCTTTCGCACCATCGCCGACATGGATAACAAATCCCGTGACGAGCTAAGCTGGTTCTACGGCGCCTATGACAGCGGTAAACCCTATGCCACCGAACCCTACAGTTGGGATATGGGAGGCAAGACCGTCACCGGCGTTTCCCTTGCGGTTCCGATCACGGATGCCAGCAACAATGTCATCGGCGTCGCCGGCACCGACATCATTCTGACCCAGCTGTCCGATTATCTCGCCTCCATCAAGCCTCTGGGCAGCGGCACCGTGCAGCTGATTTCGCAAGAAGGCAAATGGATTGCCCACACTGACCCCGCTCTTTTGGGCAAAGACTGGAAAGAGGGACGCAGCCAAGAAGACCTCAGCCATCAGAGCGCGCTGTTCAATGCCATCAAGAACAGCCAGCCGATCACCTTTGAAGGATATTCCAACACGCTGGGCAAAGAGGTCATCCGCTTTGTCGATCCGGTCCCCATTGGCAACACGGGCAATTCCCTTGCCCTCATCGTCTCCATTCCGGTTGATAGCGTCTATGCGGCAAGCCGTCAGATTACCATGTCTGTTGTCATAACGGGGCTGGTTCTGATCCTTGCTGTCTCCTTGGCCCTGTTCCTTGTCGGTCAATCCGTGATCCGCAAGCCGCTGGCTGCGACCACCGAAACCATCAAGGCCTTGATCAACCGTCAGCATGACGTCACGATCGGCTATCTCGATCGCAAGGACGAAATCGGCCAGATCAATCATGCCCTGGAAATTTTCCGCGAAAGCTCCCTGCGGGCCGAACAGCTCACCAAGGAGCAGGAGAAGGAAAAAGAGGAGCAGTTGCTTCGGGCAGCCAAGGTCAACGAACTCGCCCAGGCCTTCGACGCCCAGATCAATGGGCTGCTGGACACGGTCTCCAGCTCGGTCGAACGTCTGGACCTGACCTCGCAACAACTGACACAGGGCGCTGACAGCACTTCCATGCGCTCCAATGCAGTAGCAGCCGCCTCCGAAGAAGCCTCAGCCAACGTGGAAGCCGTGGCATCTGCGGCAGAAGAGCTGTTTGCGTCGGTCAATGAAATCAACCGTCAGGTGGATCAATCCAACCAGATTGCGTCCGAAGCGGTAACGCAGGCCAATCGCACCAACAGCAAGATCGAGGGCCTTTCCAACGCGGCATCTCGCATCGGCGAGGTGGTCAAACTGATCACCGATGTGGCAGAACAGACAAACCTGCTCGCTCTCAACGCAACCATCGAAGCCGCGCGCGCTGGCGAAGCAGGCAAGGGCTTTGCGGTTGTCGCCGCAGAGGTCAAAGGTCTTGCGGAACAGACCTCCAAGGCAACGGACGAAATCGCCCAGCAGATCCAGGCCGTTCAAAATGAAACTGATGGAGCTGTTACCGCTATCGGCGAAATCTCGGCCACCATCGAGCATATGAACCAGATCGCCGCTGCCATCGCCGAAGCAGTGCAGCAGCAAGGGCAGGCCACGCAGGAAATCGCCCGCAACATTCAAGAAGCCTCGGCAGGCACGAGGGAGGTCTCTTCCAACATTGCAGGCGTCTCCACCTCGGCCAGTGAAACGGGAGAAGCAGCCCGCCACGTCAGTGAGTCGGCCAGCGAACTGACCGATGAATCCAGCAACCTGCGCAAAAGCGTCAGCGGCTTCTTTGAGGACATCCGCAAGGTCGTTGGCTCCTGAGCCCTTTGCTCAACACAAAGCAGACGAAAAACAAGAAGGTCGCCGATGGCGGCCTTTTTCATGACCGCCTTTACTCGCCCCATAATCACAATGCGCGTAAGCAATACGCATGACTTGCGATAGGTCAGGCGATCCCTTAGGGTCAACGCGATTTTCAAGACGCACTGGACACATCAAATATATGCTCCAGACAATCCCTCCGCGCGAAAGAAATAATGAGATGATCCTTAAAGACAAAAGCCTTCTAGAAACCCGCGCCTATATTAATGGCGAATGGAAACAGCTCGACGCCACCTTCGATGTAACCAACCCCGCGACGGGCGACGTGATCGCCAAGGTTTCCGATTGCAGCATCGACGATGTCAAAGCCGCCATCGATGCTGCCTATGAAGCCCAGAAGGAATGGGCCAAGCGCACAGGCAAAGAACGCGGCACCATCCTGCGCAAATGGTTCGACCTGATGGTGGAGAACGCCGAAGATCTTGGCCAAATTCTGTGCGCAGAAATGGGTAAACCCCTGCCTGAAGCCATTGGTGAGATCCATTATGGCGCTTCTTTTATTGAATGGTTCTCGGAAGAAGCCAAAAGGGTTTACGGCGATATCATTCCCGGGCATCAGCGCGACAAGCGCCTTATGGTTCTAAAGCAGCCCGTTGGCGTTGTCGGCTCCATCACCCCGTGGAATTTCCCCAATGCCATGATTGCCCGCAAGGTCGCTCCGGCGCTCGCCGTAGGATGTAGCTTTGTGGCCCGCCCAGCAGAACTCACGCCACTGTCCGCCATCGCCATGGCCGTTCTGGCCGAACGTGCGGGTGTCCCTAAAGGGGTCTTCAACGTGGTGCCGAACAGCCATTCTGCAGAGACGGGGCAGGAGCTCTGCGCCAACCCGAAAATTTCCAAGATCACCTTCACCGGCTCCACCCGCGTGGGCAAGATCCTCATGCGCCAGTGTGCAGACAGCATCAAGAAAATGAGCATGGAGCTTGGAGGTAACGCCCCCTTCATCGTCTTCGATGATGCCGATCTGGACGCCGCCGTGGAAGGCGCCATGATCGCCAAATATCGCAACAATGGCCAGACCTGTGTCTGCGCCAACCGCCTTTATGTGCAGGAAGGCGTCTATGATGCCTTTGCCGAAAAACTCACCGCAGCCGTGGCGCAGCTCAAGCCCGGCAACGGCATGGATGAAGGCGTCACCGTCGGTCCGCTCATCAATATGGATGCCGTTGAAAAGGTCGAGACCCATTTGAAGGATGCCTCGGAAAAAGGCGCCAAGGTGCTCACCGGTGGCTCTCGCCTTGAAGGAACCTTCTTTGAACCGACGGTCATTGCCGACGTCCCGGCAGACGCGCTCGTCTCCAACGAGGAAACCTTCGGTCCGGTCGCCCCGCTCATCCGCTTCAAAACCGAAGAGGAAGTCATTGCGCTGGCCAATGACACCGAATTCGGCCTTGCAGGCTATTTCTTCGCCAATGACCTCTCCCGCGTCTGGCGCGTTGCTGAAGCGATGGAAACCGGCATGGTTGGCGTCAATACCGGCCTTGTCTCCACCGAGGTGGCTCCGTTCGGTGGCATTAAGCAGTCCGGTCTTGGCCGTGAAGGCTCCAAATATGGCATCGAAGACTATCTCGAAGTCAAATATGTGTGCCTTGGCGGCATCTGATCGGCCAAGGACACGCACAAAAATCAGAAATTGAAAGAACCCGCCTCCCGACAGGGGCGGGTTTTTCGCGCCAAACGCAAGGATGGTACGAATCCCTGTTGTACTTGATGAAACAACGTGGCACTGAGACATCAACCAAGCCCCTGCCCTATGGGCAAAGAGAGATAGGACCCGCCATGAGCGAACTACCACCCTGCCCGCAATGCGGCAGCACCTACACCTATGAAGACGGCGCCCTGCTGATCTGCCCTGAATGTGCCCACGAGTGGTCGCTCACACAGGCGGCAGAAGAAGAAGGCGAAGAGATTGTGCGCGATGCAAACGGCACCCCTCTTGCCGATGGTGATACCGTCACCGTCATCAAGGATCTCAAGATCAAGGGAACCAACGATGTCGTCAAGGTCGGCACCAAGGTGAAGAATATCCGCGTCGTTGGCGGCGACCATGATATCGATTGCCGCATTCCGGGCATCGGCCCGATGGGGCTGAAATCGGAATTCATCAAGAAGGTGAATGACTAAAAACAAGGCCTCCGCAAGGAGGCCTTTTTCATATCCCGACTGAGCGTTATTGGCGCGGATCAAACCAGATACGCACGACTGGGCGCATCAGAAGATCAGAGCATCATGGAATGGTTGAGGCCACCGTTCACATAGATCACCTCGCCGGTCATCCCGCCCGAGGCATCGCTCAGCAGAAATTCCACGCTACCCGCAATCTCTTCGGTGGTCACCGGACGCCGCAGGAAGGACCGGCGGCTCAAGATGGAATGCACCTTGCTGAAATCAGGCAACACGCGCGAGGCTGGCGTGCGCAGGGAACCAGCAGAAACGATATTGGCGCGAATACCGCGATCTCCAAGCTCACACGCAAGAATACGGTTGGTCTGTTCAAGCGCAGCCTTGGCCACCCCTATCGCATCATAGCCGGGAATAACCTTCTCCCCACCGAGGAAAGACAGCCCGACAATCGACTTGATATTGGGATTGCGCTTGAGCGCTTCATCGATCACGGCAATGTAGGAATAGCAGCTATCGCTCATCGTCTGTAAAAATTCATCGCGGCTGGTGCCAAGCAGACCCTTGGTCGTCGTTACATTCGACTTGGCGATGCAATAGACAAGACCGGTCACATCATTGAGATCATCCAGATCATCAAAAGACCCCTGATAATCGAGCTCACGCACCTCATGGCGCTGGGAAATATGCATGAACTTGTCTTTGCGACGCGTCGTCACCACGGTATTCCAACCATGGTCAGCCAGATGTTCAGCAATACCGAAGCCGATGGAACGCCGCGAGCTGACACCCACGATCATGGCCTTGCCGGCAGGAGCCACAGCCTTTTCCTCGCGCACGTCCTGTCTCGGCGCCTCATTATCGGGCACCGGAGCCAAAAAATTCCGTTTGTCGAGAAATGCACTATATTTCAGGACTTGTCCTTGCCAACCCATCGCCAATCGATCCACTTCTTCATCCTGAACGGATGGTCCCAAGACACCGGAGACAATACGCCTTCATCAAAAGGTCACGGATGAATGCGTCAAAACTCCAATTGATTCAAAACTCAACAAGCGCCTCAAGTCTTAAAGACCCGAAAGGCCGCCTTAGATACCACGCGTTCCAAACTTCAATATGACAAAATGACGGTACGGTGTGGATTTGTGACAGGGCTGTCCGAGATCCACATCCACCTACAACTCCCGGCAAGATCTGCTTCAATCTTACCGACGCGGAGCAATCAAAATGTTCGCTGAACATGTTAGTTAAATATATGGGACAAATCGTGAAATGCCAACAGAGGCACCCGAGCAGGAGTGAACATCAAGACACCCAAAAGCGTCATCAAGCGCAACGCTACGAAAAATCCAAGAAAATCAAACAAGTTATTGTAAATATTGAATTTTAATGAGTTTCCGAAGCTAAAAATCACTTACCTTGGCGTTGCGAGACGGTCGAATATTACCATTTCCAACACAATTTGAAACAATATGTGATTACCCTGAGAGGGCATTTTCACCTCTCAAAAGGCGTGAAAGGCTGGCAAGTCAGAATCAAACAGGGACGCCGCCGCGGAGCCCACCTGCTCCTTATTCCATCCTGTAGCGGTCAAGATCCACATCCGCCTCATAGTCGACGCTCTCCAGTCCGAAGCCGTTGAGCTTCATGAAGTCACCCTTGTAGCCTTCATAATCACCGATGGAGCGGAAGGTCTCCGGCGTCATCTTGTCCAGAAGCCTAGCAACCCTCTCCTGCACATCGGCGCGCTGCTCCCTGTCGTCAATTCGCACCAATCGCTCGGCATCGACCGGAATGGCGCCATCCGCGCGGTAGAGTGTGTCCGCATAAAGCCGCTGCATCTGCTCGATACAGCCCTCATGCAGCCCCATTTCCTTCATCACGCGAAACAGTGCCAGTAGATAGGGCGACAGACCGGGAATAAACACACTGGCCTTTGTCACCAGAGCCTTGCAGACAACCACATGAGCCTGCCCTTTTTGCGCCTTCAGCGCCGCATCAATCCGGTCTGCAGTCTGATGCAGATCAGCCTTGGCCCGCCCGAGCGTGCCATGATGGTAGATGTCGTAAGTGCGTTCCGGCCCGATATAGGAAAAGGCCAGCGTTTCACAGCCTTCCGCGAGCAGACCTTGCCCTTTCAGAAACGAGATCCAGCTTTGCCAGTCCTCGCCGCCCATCACCTTGACGGTATCCTCGATCTCCTGCTCTGTCGCAGGCTCCAGACATTGCTCTTCCAGACAATCCTTTTCCAGATTGATGGTATAGCCACGCGTTGCAGACCCTATCGGCTTGATAGTGGAGCGCACGAGTTCACCCGTTTCCGGATCGGGCCTTGCTCCGGTGGCCAGAGAATAGACCACCAGATCCACCGAACCACCAAATTCATTACGAATATAGTCCGCGACTTTCGCCCGCATGTCCGGCGCAAAGGCGTCGCCAACAAAATTGCGCGCGACCAGCCCTTCCTTGCGGGCCATGTGACTGAAATGAATGAGATTATACCAACCTGCCGAGCCGACGCCCTTGTCCGAAGGCCCGCGCTCGAAGGCGACGCCGATGGTATCGGCCCGTGCTCCGCCAAAGGCCAATGAGATCCGCGAGGCAAGCCCGAAGCCCGAAGACGCCCCCAACACCAGAACCTTACGTGGCCCTTTTGCAATTTGCGGGGCACGGCTCACATAGGCAATCTGTTCAGCGACCGCCTGGCCACAGCCAACCGGGTGGCAGGATTTGGCAACCTGCCCTTTGATAACGGGATGAATAATCATGATAATCCAAGCAGCAATGCGTGATCAAAAACAAGGACTCATCCATTTTGGGCCCTACACAAGCAAAATAGCGCAACCAAGCAACTGAAAAAAGTGGGCACACTTAACCAAAAGACCCCTGTTAAAAAACAGAGGCCCACGATCCGGTGCATTCGCTCCTGAGAGCCCGAATAGATGCCAGAAGCTGGATCGAAGAAAGAAGCAACCTAGAAGCTGGTGCGCATCCGGTAGCCGGGATGGTAAACCAGCCGCACATGGGTGATCGGCTTTTCCGCAAACCATGTATTGCGCTCGGTTGCAAACAAGGCGCCGCCGATGGGAATATCAAAGGCTCTGGCCAGCTTGGCATCGGCCGAAACGGCAAAGAAACTCGCATCGCCACCCGAATAAGGCGCATTCTGAACGAGCCATTCGTTTGCTGTCACCTTTTCCAGATCAGCAGCTTCAAAATCAGGAACCGCATCAAGGCTGGTATAGCGTTCTTCATAGATAAAAGGCTGGTTATCGGAAAAATGCACAGTCTCAGTATAAAGAAGGGGCGTATCATCGCCGACACGGAAGGCCCCTGCCAAAAAGGCAGGTAGGGAACGGTTTTCACGTATCAGCAGATTTTGCCGATAGAATGCGCCCTTGGCCTCGACTTCCTCGCGAATGATCGGAATGGTCAGGATTGCCTTGTGTGGCGGATTGACGGCAACCCGAGTGCCCGCCTTGCGCTTGCGCGTCACGATGCCTGATGTCGCCAGCTCTCGAAGGGCACGGTTGACCGTCGTTCTGGCACAGTGAAATTCCTCGGCCAGCTCTGACTCATTGGGAATGATCTCACCGGGTTGCCAAACGCGTTCATTGATACGCCGAAGCACTTCTTCTCTGATCTGAGTCCAACTGGTACTCTCTTTTGTCTTTTCGCTCAAAATTCCTGCCTCAGTCGTCTCATTACCTGGATATAGCGTGCGCGAATCTCTTCTCCCCTAGTATGTTTTCCATCTATAACCAAATGCCGCCCCGCAGACCAGACATCTGTTATCAAACGATCATCGCCAGCAAAAATCCAGCTATCCAGAATTTCGTCCCCCGCACAGCCATCCAGCATCACGGATGATGCATCAAGCGCCAGCAGATCTGCATAGAGCCCCTCGGCAAGCGCTCCGGCAGCGCGACCAGCAGCCTGAGCCCCGCCAGTGACAGCCGCATCAAACAGCACCCGCCCTGTGGAGCGCTCCGCTGTGGCCACACTCGCCCGACAACGATCCCGCAAACGCTGCGAATATTCCAGCGTTCTCAATTCTTCAGACAGGGAAATACGGATATTGGAATCCGACCCGAGCCCCAGCTTGCCGCCTTTGGCCAGATAACGCACGCCATTGAAGATACCGTCCCCAAGGCTGGATTCAGTCATCGGGCAAAGTCCGGCAACGGCACCGGTCGCCGCAAGCGCGTCTGTCTCATCATCGCTCATCTGTGTGCAATGGATAAGACACCAGTTCGGCGTCACATCATGGGCATCAAGCAGCCAGTTGACGGGCCGTTTGCCCCAGGCAGCTACCACTTCTTCCACTTCCTTGACCTGCTCGGCCAAATGCATATGCAGCGGGCGTTCTCCTGCCAAGGCCACGCAAGAGGCCAGCGCATCGGGTGCAACAGCCCGCAAGGAATGGGGCGCAACACCGATGAGGCTATCGCCCCCAAGACGTGCCACAGCCTTTGAAGCTCCTTCATGCAGCCGTGCAAAGCGCTCAAAATCATTGCCAAACCGGATCTGCCCAGCCCCGAGAGGCCGCTGGTCACAGCCGCCATATTGATAAAGTACAGGCAGCAGCGTCAGTCCGATGCCGGATGTCTCAGCGGCAGAAACCACGCGCTCGGACAGTTCGGCCAGATTGTCATAGGGCGTCCCGTCCGCTTGATGATGCACATAATGGAATTCGACGTTGCAGGCATAGCCCGCTTCCAGCATTTCCATTTGCACAAAGCTCGTGATGGCTTCAATGTCGTCGGGCGTCAAGATATCAAGGAAGCGATACATGATCTGGCGCCAGGTCCAGAAGGTATCGAGCGGTTCGGGACCACGTTTCTCGCTCATCCCAGCCATGGCGCGCTGGAAGGCATGGCTGTGCAGATTGGTCGGCGCAGGCAACAGAATATCCACTCTGCTCTCAGCCTCGTTTGCGCGCGCGGCGTCAACATTGCTCTCGATCTGTGCTATCTTGCCATCCGCGCCAATCGACACCAGAGCATCATTCTGCCAGCCATTCGGCAGCAACGCCTTTTCTGCATAAATTTTCATCACTTACTATTCTCCAACGCGATCGTGATCAGTTTTGCCGATATTAGCGGCATTAATTCGAGAGTCTCGTTGACAGCCTCATTATTATGTGCATGTATATTCACATAAATCGCAACATAATCAAGCACGGATTGCAATCAGTGACGCGACTTTTGATAAAAAACGCCACCTTGGCAACAATGGTAACAGGCGCGGAGCCCTATGGCCTCATTTCCGATGGAGCGCTCGCCATAGAGAATGAGACAATCGCCTATTGCGGCCCGCTTGCCACTCTTCCAGAAGACATGAAGGACTGGCCGAGCCGCGACTTAGATGGCGCATTGGTCACCCCCGCTCTGGTCGATTGCCACACGCACATTGTTTTCGGGGGCAATCGCGCGCGCGAATTTGAAATGCGGCTTGAAGGGGCAACCTATGAAGAGATTGCCCGTGCAGGTGGCGGCATTGTTTCCACCGTAACGGCCACTCGCGCAGCCAACGAAGACGCGCTGCTTGCCAGTGCCCTGCCCCGCGTTGATACCTTGATCGCGGAAGGCGTCACCACCCTTGAAATCAAATCCGGTTATGGCCTCGACATCGAGAGCGAACTAAAAATGCTGCGCGTTGCCAAGCGGATCGCCAAGGAGCGTCCGGTCACCGTGCGCACCAGCTATCTTGGCGCCCATGCCGTACCTGCCGATTATAAAGGCAAGCCGGATCTCTATCTTGATGAGGTCTGCCTACCAGCCCTCAAACAGGCCCATGAAGAGGGCCTTGTGGATGCGGTTGATGGCTTCTGTGAAGGCATTGCCTTCTCACCTGAGCAGATTGCCCGCGTATTTGAAGCGGCCAAGGCACTCGGCCTGCCGGTCAAGCTCCATGCCGAACAGCTCTCCAATCTGGGTGGTGCAGCGCTTGCTGCCAAATTCGGCGCACTTTCCTCCGATCATCTGGAACATCTCGATGAAGCTGGCGTAAAAGCCATGGCCGAGGCCGATACGGTTGCCGTTTTGCTGCCCGGTGCCTTTTACACCCTGCGCGAAACCCAGAGCCCGCCGGTTGACCTGTTGCGCAAGCATGGCGTCTCCATGGCCATCTCGACAGATTGCAATCCGGGAACATCGCCGCTCACATCCCTTCTGCTGACCATCAACATGGCCTGCACTCTTTTCCGCCTGACGCCAGAAGAAGCGCTCAGCGGAGTCACCCGCAACGCAGCCAAGGCCCTCGGCCTTGCCGATCGGGGCATGTTGCAAAAAGGCCTTCGCGCCGATATCGCCATCTGGAATGCCGCTCATCCGGCAGAGCTGGCCTATCGCATCGGCTTCAACCCGCTAAAAGATCGCATCTGGGGAGGTGCATAATAAAATGGCTACCGTTTCTCTCGTTCCCGGCGCCGTAACGCTCAAGGATCTTGAATCCATTTATCGTCAGGGTCACTCTGTCACCATTGACCGCAGCGCCAAACCAGCCATTGAAGAAGCCGCCAATCGCGTGCGCCTTGCTGCCCTTGGCGAAGAAGCTGTCTATGGCGTCAACACCGGCTTTGGCAAACTGGCCAGCGTCAAAATCGCACCGGAAGACACCGCCACCCTGCAGCGCAATCTCATTCTCTCCCATTGCTGCGGCGTGGGCGAAGAGATGGAACCAGCCACCGTGCGTCTCGTCATGACGCTGAAGCTGTTGTCTTTGGCCCGCGGCGCATCGGGCGTTCGCTGGGAAATTCTCGAGCTGATCGAAAATTGCCTTGCAAAGGGCGTGACCCCCATCATCCCGAGCCAAGGGTCGGTTGGGGCTTCAGGCGACCTTGCCCCACTGGCGCATATGACCGCCGTACTGATCGGCGAAGGCGAAGCCACTTATGAGGGCACCCGCCTGTCTGGCGCGCAAGCCCTTGCCCAAGCGGGCCTTACACCAGTCACCCTTGGCCCCAAAGAAGGCCTAGGCCTCATCAACGGCACGCAGGTTTCCACCGCCTTTGCGCTGGTCGGACTGTTTGGCGCCCTGCGCATGGCCGAAGCCTGCCTCGTGACCGCCTCCCTGTCCACCGATGCCATCATGGGCTCCACAGCGCCCCTACTGTCGGAAATCCACGCGCTCCGTGGCCATCGCGGCCAGATCGAAGTGGCCAGCGCCATGCGCAAGCTGATGGAAGGCTCTGAAATCCGCGAAAGCCATCGCGATGGCGACGCCCGTGTGCAGGACCCCTATTGCATCCGCTGCCAGCCACAAGTGGCAGGCGCCTGCGTTGACCTGCTGCGCATGTCCGCCCAGACCTTGCAGATCGAAGCCAATGCCGCCACCGACAACCCGCTCGTGCTCATTGAGGCCGATCGCATCGTTTCAGGTGGCAACTTCCACGCCGAGCCGGTTGCCTTTGCCGCCGACCAGATCGCCCTTGCCATTTCCGAGATTGGTGCCATTGCCCAGCGGCGTATTGCACTCATGGTCGATCCGGCCCTCTCCTTTGATCTTCCGCCCTTCCTTGCCAAGGATCCCGGCCTCAACTCCGGCCTGATGATTGCCGAAGTGACGACCGCTGCCCTTATGAGCGAGAACAAGCATCTGGCCAACCCCTGCTCGACGGACAGCACACCCACCAGCGCCAATCAGGAAGACCATGTCTCCATGGCCGCTCATGGGGCCCGCCGCCTCAAGCGCATGACGGACAATCTTGCCAACATTCTGGGTGTGGAGCTGCTCTGTGCAGCCATGGGGGTGGAGCATCGCTTGCCGCTCAAGACGAGCCCGTGCCTGCAAACGGCCATTGCCCGCCTGAGAGACGACATTCCGAGCCTTGAGACCGACCGCTTCATGGCACCAGACCTCAAGGCCGCCTGCGCCCTGATCGCAGACCGCTCCCTGCTTGACGCAATTTCCAAAGACTATCTGATTTCACTGGAGGCGCTCGATGCAGCCCTTTGACCTAACCGAAGGCACAAGCCCGATTATCCTGGCCTTCCCCCATGTCGGCACCCACCTGCCCGACGCGGTAGAAGAAAAGCTCAATGAAACGGGCAAGGTCCTTGCCGACACCGACTGGTTTGTCGACCGGCTCTATTCGGGTCTATTGGAAGGCGCAACCATGGTGCGCGCCAATTTCCATCGCTATGTGATCGACGCCAACCGCGCCCCGAGCGACGAATCGCTTTATCCGGGCCAGAATACCACAGGCCTTTGCCCCATCACCGATTTTGACGGCAAGCCGATCTACAAGGATGGCATGGAGCCCGACACTGAAGAGATAGAAGCCCGCCGCCTTGCCTGGCACAAGCCCTATCATGATGCCCTTGCGGCCCAGATCGAGCGGGTCAAGGCCATTCATGGCTTTGCAATTCTCTATGATTGTCACTCGATCCGCTCCCATATTCCTTTCCTTTTTGAAGGCAAGCTGCCCGATTTCAACATCGGGACCAATGAGGGCAAAACCTGCTGCAAATGCGTTGAGAAGACGGTCGCCACCCACGCCATGGGCGCTGAGGGCTACACCGCCGTGCTCAATGGTCGCTTCAAGGGCGGCTGGACGACGCGCCATTATGGCGATCCGGACAACAAGGTCCATGTGATCCAGATGGAACTGGCACAGGATACCCATCTGGTCCGCGAAGAGCCCCCGTTTGACTATGATGACAAAAAGGCCGAAGCGCTGCGCGTGCATTTGAAGGCGATCCTGACCGATCTGGCCGCACTCGCACCCCACCTTTCCGGCAAAGAACAATAAGACTTGAGGAGACAGCAATGGTTGACCGCCGCCACAACGAACGTGATGTTTTCCCGCCAACCGGGACAGAACTGAACGCCAAATCCTGGCTCACCGAAGCGCCCCTGCGCATGCTCATGAACAACCTGCACCCGGATGTGGCCGAACGCCCGCACGAACTGGTTGTCTATGGTGGCATCGGTCGCGCCGCCCGCACCTGGCAGGATTTCGACAAGATCACACAAACCCTCAAGACGCTGGAAGACAACGAGACCCTACTGGTCCAGTCTGGCAAGCCGGTTGGCGTGTTCCGCACCCACAAGGATGCGCCGCGTGTTCTCATCGCCAACTCCAACATTGTGCCCCATTGGGCCAACTGGGACCATTTCAACGAGCTCGATAAAAAGGGCCTGATGATGTATGGCCAGATGACCGCTGGCTCGTGGATCTATATCGGCGCACAGGGCATCGTGCAGGGCACCTATGAAACCTTCGCCGAAGCAGGCCGTCAGCATTATGAAGGCGATCTCAAGGGCAAATGGATTCTGACCGGTGGCCTTGGCGGCATGGGTGGCGCCCAGCCACTGGCAGCCGTCATGGCAGGCGCCTGCTGCCTTGCCGTTGAATGCGACGAGAGCCGCATCGATTTCCGCATGCGCACCCGCTATGTGGACGAAAAGGCCCACACCCTCGATGAAGCTCTGGAGATGATCGAGAAATGGACCGCCGCAGGCGAAGCCAAATCGGTCGGCCTTGTAGGCAACGCCGCGGACATCTTCCCCGAGTTGGTCGCACGCGGCGTCAAACCGGACATCGTCACCGACCAGACCTCTGCCCATGACCCCGTTCATGGCTATCTGCCCAAGGGCTGGAGCGTTGCCGAATGGCGCGCCAAGCAGGAAACCGAGCCCAAAGTGGTCGAAAAAGCGGCCCGCGCTTCCATGCGCGATCATGTCGAAGCCATGGTTGCCTTTTCCGACATGGGCATCCCGACGCTGGACTACGGCAACAATATCCGTCAGATGGCACTGGAAGAAGGTTTGGAAAATGCCTTTGCCTTCCCCGGCTTCGTGCCAGCCTATATCCGACCCCTCTTCTGCCGTGGCGTGGGCCCCTTCCGCTGGGCGGCCCTCTCCGGCGATCCGGAAGACATCTACAAGACCGACGCCAAGGTGAAGGAACTCATCCCCGATGATCCGCATCTGCACAACTGGCTAGATATGGCCCGTGAGCGAATCGCTTTCCAGGGACTGCCCTCCCGCATTTGCTGGGTCGGCCTTGGCCAGCGCCATCGTCTCGGCCTTGCCTTTAACGAAATGGTGCGCAATGGCGAACTGAAGGCCCCGATTGTCATCGGCCGCGACCATCTGGATAGTGGATCGGTTGCTTCGCCAAACCGCGAAACCGAAGCCATGAAAGATGGTTCGGATGCCGTTTCCGACTGGCCGCTGCTCAATGCTCTGCTCAACACTGCCTCGGGCGCCACTTGGGTGTCGCTGCATCATGGCGGCGGCGTCGGCATGGGCTTCTCCCAGCATGCGGGCATGGTCATTTGTTGCGATGGCACAAAAGATGCTGACGAGCGTCTGGAACGCGTGCTATGGAACGATCCTGCAACCGGTGTGATGCGTCATGCGGATGCAGGCTATGAAATCGCTGTGGAATGCGCTAAGGAACACAAGTTGAATCTTCCGGGCATTCTTACAGACGAATAATATAATAACGAAAACAATACCCTCCAACCTTTCAGAAACTTAGGAGTACAGCTACAATGAACAAGACAATCCTCAGCTTTGTTGCTGCTGCAACCATCGGCTTGGGCTTTGCCAGTGTGGCACAGGCCGACCTTTTGTCCGACATCAAGGCAAAAGGCGAAATCGTAGCCGCAACCGAGATGCACTACGCACCATTCGACCTTCTCAAAGATGGTGAATATGTAGGTATCGACCGCGATCTGTTTGACGAAATTGCCAAAGATCTGGGCGTCAAGGCCAAATATCTCGACCTGCCATGGAACTCCATTCTGCCGGGTCTGGAAGCAGGCAAATTCGACTTCGTCGTTGCCCCGGTGACCATCACCGCAGAACGCATGAAGCGCTACAACTTCACTCTGCCCATCGGCAACGCCACCGTTGCTTTGGCCAAGAAGGCTGGCGACACGTCCATCTCAAAGCCTGAAGACATTTCTGGCAAGGTCGTCGGCACCCAGAAGGGCACCGCTCAGCTCGAACAGCTCAAGGCTTTTTCCGAATCGCTGGCAACCCCAGCTGAGATCCGTGAATATACAAACGTCGACGAAGCACTCGCTGACATGGCAGCAGGCCGCATCTCCGGCGTTGCCAACTCCCTGCCTCTGATGGGCTATGCAGCCGTACAGCGCCCAGGCCTGTTCGAGCTCGTCATGCCTCCATTCGGCGATCCGAAATTCTTCGGCTGGGTCGCAACGGGTGACGAAAACAGCAAAAGCCTGATCGAGGCAATCAACGCCAGTCTTCTGAAAATGCATGAAGACGGCCGCCTGAAAGCCATCAACGAAAAATGGCTCGGCAGCAATCCGGACCTTCCGACAACCATGCCGGACGTAAAATAATGAAAACAGCGCCTGGCAGGTCACCTTGCCGGGCGCATGCTTTTCATCAGATTGCCAACACAGCCAAGCGGGTCATGCCTTTATGCCTCGCCCTTTCTGTTTAACAATCATATAAGTCTTCTCTACGACAGATCAGCCCGCCTCATGACACTTGACCGGGGGAAGTGGCTCATCGAGCGGAGATTGCGATCAATGAATTTTTCCTTTGATACGATCTGGCACAACCTGCCCTATCTGCTGGCAGCTGCGCGCTGGACCATCCTCATTTCGGTCAGCGGCATGGCGATTAGCCTTGTGTGGGGCACAGCTCTGTGCGCTACCCGGCTTTCGGCCAATCCCTTTTTACGAGGCGCCGCCGCCCTCTATATCAGTTTTTTCCGTGGCGTGCCGCTGCTTGTCCAGTTGCTGCTCTTCTATTACGCCTTGCCTTATGTCGGCCTGGACCTTCCGGCCGTTCAGGCTGCCATTCTGGCAACGGGCCTGTGTTCGGCGGCCTATACCGCAGAAATCCTGCGAGGTGCCTTACAGAGCATCCCCAGCGGACAAACGGAAGCAGCTTATGCGTTGGGTATTCCATCTTTCTCGCTCTGGCGCCGCATTCTGGTGCCGCAGGCGGTGCGCATCGGCATGCCTTCCCTCGTCAATGAGCTGATCCTTCTGGTTAAGGTTTCCTCCCTCGCCTCCGTTGTCGGTATTAGCGAACTGACCCGCATCTCGCAAAACATTACCGGTGAGACCTACCGCCCGCTGGAAATCTACATCACCGCTGCTGTCATTTACTTCGCGATCAACTGGGTTCTGTCCATCAGTGGCCGACTGATCGAAAAGAAACTACAGATCGGATAGGAGCGCGTCATGGAAACAGAACTTTTTGTCCGTTACGGACCCGCCCTGCTCTACGGTTTCGGCATCACCATCCTGTGCTGGTTGGCAGGCTCCATTGGTGGCGTGATCGTCGGCTTCATTCTGGCTTGTCTCAACCGCTGGGGCCCGCGTGCGCTCAGTTGGGTGATCTATGTCTATGTGGAGATCATTCGCGGCACGCCTTTCATGATCCAGCTGTTCATCCTCTATTATGGCGGCCCCTATATCGGTCTGGTGCTCTCGCCGGTACAGGCTGGTATTACAAGCTTCGTGGTCTATGGCAGCCCCTATTTTGCCGAGATCTTCCGCTCTGGCTTTAACGCCATTCCCAAGGGTCAGATCGAGGCAGCCCGCTGCGTCGGCATGCCTGAAACCCGCATCCTGTGGCGGATCATCCTGCCGCAAATGCTGGTGCCGATCACCGCGCCACTCACCAACTTCTTCATCATCCTGACCAAGGAAACCGCCATTCTTTCCGTCGTCACCGTGCCGGAACTGCTGTTCCAGACCCAGACGATGGCTGCGGAAACTTTCACCTTTGTCGAGCCGTTCCTCGCGCTGTCCCTGTTCTACTGGCTGATGGTGCTGGTAACCGGCTGGATTGGCACCAAGGTGGAACAGCGCGTTACCCGCCACCTGAAACGGGCCTGACAAGATGAACGCACAAGCAAGTGAGACCAAGATGTCGAAAGAACAGATGACCACCACCGCTGACGATGCGATCATCACTGTCCGCAATCTCAGCAAATATTTTGACGATTTCGAAGCCCTGCGCGACATCACGCTGGATGTCAAACGTTCCGAAGTGCTCTGCCTCATTGGCCCGTCCGGCTCCGGCAAGAGCACGCTGCTGCGCTGCCTCAACTTTCTTGAGCAATATGACGGCGGCGAAGTGCATCTGGATGGCGAGTTGATCGGCTGGCAGGATATCAGCCACAATCCACGCAAACCACTTTCCGGTGAAGCCCTGCGCAAACAGCGCCAGCATATCGGCATGGTGTTCCAGCATTTCCATCTCTGGCCGCATATGAGCGCGCTGGACAATGTCGCCGAAGCCCTGACTAGCGTAAAGAAGCTATCCAAAAAAAAAGCCAAGGAGGCTGCCATGGCAGCGCTCACCAAGGTGCATCTGGAAGACAAGGCAGAGAATTACCCGGCGAACCTCTCGGGAGGTCAACAGCAGCGTGTCGCCATCGCCCGTGCCATTGCCATGGAACCGCAGGTGATGCTGTTTGACGAACCCACTTCGGCGCTCGACCCGGAACTGGTGGGCGAAGTGCTCTCGGTGATGAAGGATCTGGCGGCCGAAGGCATGACCATGGTGGTGGTTACCCACGAAATGGGCTTTGCCGCCCATGTGGCCGACCGCGTCGCCTTCCTTGATAGCGGGCGACTGGTTACCTGTGTTCCGCCTGAAGAAATGTTCGGGCGCGAGCCGGACGACGCCCGTGTGCGGTCCTTCCTGCAGACCTATCGCGAGCGCAACGTGGTTTAGGCTTTGCGCTTCATCTTGCTTGAGAAATGGCCGCTTTCTCTTCAGGAAGGCGGCCTTTGTCTTTTAAAGAGAGCACCCAATCCATCCCACCGGTGGAAAGACGCAGGCCTGAAGCGGAAAGACCCTAAAGGGGGCTGGAAATGGCGTGCATGCCCTTTATGATGAATGCATAAAGCGAACAAATCATTGCCCATTCCCTTGCCCTTTCATACCAGCAAGGCCCCCATTTCAAACCTTGAAGAGAGAACCATGGCAACCTCGTCTGCCCCATCCAGAGCCCACACGCCCATCGCTTCCCATACGACGCCTATTGCCGATATCATTCTGCATAATGGCCCCATCTGGCGCGGTTTTGAAGAAGGCACAACGCAAGCGCTGGCTCTTTGGCAAGGGCGGGTTCTGGCAACAGGCACACTGGATGAACTCTCCCCTTACAAAGGGGACCACACCCGCATGATCGATCTTGAGGGCAGACTGGCCACACCGGGCTTTACCGATGCCCATCTGCATCCCACCTACTTGGGTGTGGTCATGGATTGGGTCGATATCACGCCACAAAAGGCCCCAACCCTTGAAGCGCTGCTTTCTGCCGTCAAGGCGCGGGTAGAGCAGAGTGCGCCGGGCGACTGGGTCTTTGCCAGCGGCTATGACCAAACCAAACTCGACGTCAAACGACACCCGACGCTTGCAGAACTGGACGCCATCGCGCCGAATAATCCGGTGATGCTGATCCGGACCTGCACGCATGTGCAGATTGCCAACAGTCTGGCCATGAAGGCCGGCGGAATTGATGACAGCACACCTGATCCCGACGGCGGACAGATTGGCAAGGAAAATGGCAAACTGACCGGCTTTCTGGCCGAGAATGCCTCGGCACCGGTCTTTGATGCCGTGCCGCCACTCAGCAGAGACGCTGCCATCGATGCTATCGAGCGGGCCGGGAATTACTGCCTCTCGGTCGGCATCACATCCGTAATGGATGCAGCCATCGGCATGAAGGCAGGCTTTGAGGAAATCGCGGCCTATAACGAGGCCAAGCGGACTGGTCGCCTGCCGGTACGCACATGGATGGCGCTCAGAGCCACCCCTGCGCATGATAATATCGTGCCCCAATGCGAGGCCGTCGGCCTTGTCTCCGGCGTTGGCGACGACATGCTGATGGTCGGCTCTGTGAAGCTATTTCTGGACGGCTCGATCGGCGGTGCGACAGCCTGGATGACCGAAGGATATCTAGCCAACAAGCACAACCACGGCCTACAGATGATCCCCACCCAGGAGCTGGAAGCCATGGTGCTGGAGTATCATGAGAAGGGCTACCAGATTTGCGCCCATGCCATTGGCGATGGCGCCATTGAACAGCTCATCACCGCCTATGAAAAGGCACTCGCCGCCCACCCCGATCCGGACCGGCGTCATCGCGTGGAGCATAGCGGCTTTCTGGCCCCTGACCACAATGAGCGCATGCAGAAGGCAGGCATCATCCCCTCGCCGCAACAGGTGTTTCTCTATGATTTCGGCGATGCCTACATCACCATGATCGGCAAGGAGCGGGTCTATAGTTCCTACCCACAGAAAACATGGACAGACATGGGCCTCAAGCCACCTGCGGGCAGTGACAGCCCTGTCTGTGACCCTGCCCCGTGGACAAACCTTTATGCCATGCTGACACGCAAGACGGGCGCAGGCACCCAGCTAGACCCGTCCGAATGCCTCTCGATTGAAGAAGCCCTGCAATCCTACACAGAATATGGGGCCTATTCGCAAAAGCAGGAACATATGCGTGGCAAGCTGATGCCGGGTTATCTGGCCGACGTCGCCGTCTTCTCACGCAATCTCCTGGAGGCAACGCCGGAAGAGATTCTCGATGACACGCTCTGCGACCTCACTATTCTGGATGGCAAGGTCGTCTATGAGCGCAAAGAGGGCTGATTGCAGCCCTCTTGTCACTCTTTCCTGCGACTTATCAAATCCTCTTCAAGTGAAGGAGCCCTGCTCCTAGCGCACGATCAACAGACTACAAGGCGCAAGATGGGCCAGCTGGGCTGTCACCGGCCCGGCAATCCCCGTCATCGCATCCGGCTGGCTGGCATTGACGATGAGATAGGATGGGGCCAACGTCTCGGCGAGCAGCAGGATCTGCTGATGAACGCCGCCCTTCAAGACATGTCGATAGACAAGCTCATCGGAGAGGCCAGCCTCCTTTACGAGCGCCACAAGCTCCATCTTGACGTGAGCAATGCTGTCCTTGACCACCTCTTCCACCAGAAAGGGCTTCACATAGTCATAAAAACCATAGGCCAGCACATAGCAGACATGGATTTCGCCATTGACGCATTGCGCAAGCTTTGCCGCCTCCTTGAGGGCTTTGACCGCATTGGCCTGATGTTCAATATCAATCGCAACGAGAATCTTGGGGTCCATGGGTCTCTCCGCAGGGTTCATCGCCACCTATCCAGAGGCCGATTGTCTATTTCAATACACTCGGCAACCAGAGCGCCAGATCCGGGAAGATAACCAGCAGCACCACAAACAGGCACATGACGAGGAAGCTCGGAACCGCGGCCCGCGCAATGACCCCGATATCGTGCCCCGTCATCCCTTGCAGCACAAACAGGTTGAACCCGATTGGCGGCGTAATCTGTGCCATCTCGACCACGATCATCAGATAGACTCCGAACCAGAGCATATCAAATCCGGCAGCCCGGACCATCGGCTCGATGACGGCCATTGTCAGAACAATGGACGAAATGCCATCCAGAAAACAACCCAGCAAGATGTAGAAGACCGTCAGTGTCATGATCAGAACCAACGGCGATGGATCCCATGCGGAAATCACCTCGGCCAACGCCTTTGGAATGCCGGTAAAGCCCATAGCCAGCGACAGGAAGCCCGACCCCATCAGAATGAACATGACCATCGTGGTGGTGCGCACCGCACCCAAAACTGACTCAACGAAGGTGTCCCGCGTCAATGTCTTCTGCAGGAAGGCGAGTATAAAGGACCCAAGCACCCCGAGCGCCGCCGCTTCCGTCGCCGTAGCAATACCGCCATAGATGGAGCCGATCACCGCAACAATGAGCGCCACGACGGGCAGCAGCCCCAGAAAGGCTGAAAGCTTTTCGCTCCAGTTGGTCGATGGATCCATCTGCATCTCTCTGCCATGGCGCAGCCCCCACAGGGCGATATAGCCCATGAAAAGCAGCGCCAGACACACACCGGGGATCATCGCCGCCATAAAGAGCTTGGCGATGCTCTCATTGACCGTCACCCCATAGATGATCATCGAAATACTGGGCGGAATGAGCAGACCGAGTGTGCCAGCCCCCGCAAGCGACCCGACGATCTGCCTTTCCGGATAGCCACGTTTGCGCAACTCCGGAATGGCCATTTTACCGACTGTGGCCACCGTGGCAGCCGAAGAGCCGGAAATGGCGGCAAAAATGGCAGAAGCCCCCACATTTACATGCAGCAATCCGCCGGGCATGCGCCGCATAAAGGGAGCGATGCCGCGAAACAGGGTCTCGGACAGGTTTGTGCGATAGAGAATTTCACCCATCCAGATGAAAAGAGGCAGAGCCGTCAGAGTCCAGGAAGACTGGCTGCCCCAGACGGTCAGCGCCAGCGCGTCCCCGATGGGCGCAGAGGTAAACAGATACATGCCCAGCATCGCCGTGAGCAGCAGCGACGCCCCCACCCAGACACTGGTGCCAAGCAGCAAGAACAGGGCGAACAGGAATATCGAAATGGAAAGCGCTTCATTCATACTTCTTGCGGCCCCCCGGCCTCGCCCTGTTCAGGATCTATCGACTTGTAATCGAACAGAACGATCAGCAAGACATGAATGGTCGACAGCGCAAACAATATGGAGCCGAGCGCCACCGGCGTCTGCGGTATCCACAAAAGGATCGCATCGGCGCCTTCGCTGCGCTCACCATAGTCATAGGAATCAATCACCAGTCGCATCATGTAGAAGGCCAGAAAGCTGGCAACTCCGGAGATAACCAGATGGGCCCAGATTTCCAGAGCCCGCCTCTTGGCCCCTTCCAGTCTCTGAGAGAGGATCGATACACGAATATGCCCCTGTGAGCGGAAGGTATAGGCCAGCGCCATGAAGCTGCTCGTTGCCATGGCATAGCCAGCAACATCGGATGCGCCACCGGCGAACCATCCCAAAAGGCGCGCCAGAATACTATAAAGCACCAATAAACACAGCAAGACCAGGAGCGTCCCCGCAAGCCAGGCTCCCAAAAGATAGATGCGGTCCATAAACCGACTGATAGTAGTCATTCATTCGTCCCGAGGCTGACACCTCTTAATAAGACCGGTTTACCTGCGAACAGATAAGCATCGGGGAAGCACTAGGCTTCCCCGAATTTTCAATTACATGCTTTCATAGGCTTTCAGAGCGGCAGCGCCTGCCTCTCCGGCGCGCTCAAGCCATTCCGCCTTCAGCTTTGCCCCAGCATCTTCGAAGGCTTTCTTCATTTCTGGTGTCGCAGGGGCAACGGTCATGCCCTTTTCCTTGAACTGCTCCACATACCAGCTGTCAAGCTCTTCAGATTTCGCCCAACATTTGGCTTCCGCATTGGCGGCTGCGTCTTTGACGACAGCCTTGACGCCATCATCCAGCCGATCCCATGCGCGGGTATTGACGATCACCATGTTGCGCGGCAACCAGGCTTTCACATCATAATAGTAACTCACATGCTCCCAAAGCTTCCGGTCATAGCCAGTCGCGCCAGAAGAAATCATGGCTTCTGCCACACCTGTTGCGAAGGCCTGAGACAGCTCGGCAGCTTCGATCTTGGTTGGCGCCATGCCCAGATATTCAGCGATCTTGGAGGTTGTAGGGTTGTAGGCGCGGAATTTAAGCCCTTCAACATCGGCAGGCACCTTGGCTTCCTTGATGGAATAGAAGCCCTGTGGTGGCCATGGGCAGGAATAAAGCAACGTGACACGCGATTTGGCCAGCGTCTCTTCAAGGATCGGCTTGGACGCCTTGTAAAGCTTCATGGCATCATCAAAAGAGGTTGCCAGAAACGGAATGGAATCCATTTCATAGATCGGGCTTTCGTTGCCAAGAGCAGAAATCAATCGCTCGCCAATCGGCACCAAACCTTTACGCACGGCACCGAAAATTTCAGCCCCGCCAAACAAAGACCCTGACGGGTGGGTGGTGATTTCAAGTGCGCCATCACTTTTCTCGGCCACTTCCTTGGCAAATTCGGCAGCCATTTCGGAATGGAAGTTGGTGGCCGAGTAAGCCAGAGCCATATCCCACTTTTCAGCATGGGAGAGCGATGTCGAGGCCGCAAGCGCTGCGACCGAGGCAAGGAGAAATTTGAGTTTCATTTGGTCTTCCTCTGGATGGTGGTGCTTTTTAAAAATGAAAGATTGAACCGTAAGAAAAGGACGGCTCGGCAATCCTGTTATTTTTCCGACCAATTATGCGGTCAGTAGACAGTTTACAATTTCAGGTTCCCCCCAAAATTATCGCAAGTGTTCGCTGGTGTAAGGTGTTGGAAATTTTCTGTACCGTCAAGATCTGTGCGGCCTATCCTGTTGGGCAGAAGCGCCTGTGCGATCAGCACACCCCTTGTTCGTGATCCGCAATCCAGACCTTCCTTGACCATGTTGCATACTCCACTTGGCGCTTACCGAACTGGCGGCCTGTTCTCCTATATCGACAAGGCGGAGAGGAAAGGACCAAGGCAAAGGCGGGAAAAAGCCCCCAACTTACCCTTTGCCTTCAGATGAAACGGTGTTCGGCTTTCTTTTGCAGTCTATACGTGCAAAATCCGTGCCCCATTGACAAATCTGGAAATATCGCCGTTATTTCCTACGAGCACCGCGATTTCCGGCCATAAAATCAACAGCTTTGACCGGAATGGGCAATCGCCACAAACAAGGAATGGCAAATATTTTGGCATCAACTGTTCAAAATGATCCTTTTCTAGGCATCCTGATGCTGGACACGCGTTTCAAGCGCCCAATCGGAGATGCGGGCAACGCCGCCAGTTATGCCATACCGGCCCGTATCGAAGTCATTGCCGGAGCGGGTAGCCCCGACATTGTCAGAAATGGCCGCCCTTTGCCGGATCTGGTAGAAGCGTTCAAGGAAAAGGCGCGCAAACTGGAACGGGAAGGCGCCTGTGCTTTGACCTCGACCTGCGGTTTTCTAGCCACCATTCAGAAGGAAATGGAAGACGCGGTTTCGATCCCCGTGATGCTCTCAGCGCTTTGTCTCTACACGGATATTCGCACCAAACATCCCGAGGGGCCAATCGGCATTCTCACGGCATCTGCGAGAAGTCTGGGCGCAGACGTGCTCAAGGCCGTAAATATCGAGCCCGAGAATGTGATCATCCGCGGCATGGAAGATTGTCCCGCTTTTGCCACCGCCATTCTGGGCGCCAAGCACGAGCAGTCATTAATGCTGGATCAGGCCACGATTGAAGCCGACATCATCTGCAAGGCGCAAGATATGCTCGCTCACCATCCAGATCTTGGGGCGTTTCTGCTCGAATGCGGCAATTTACCTCCCTATCAGCAGGCCATAGCCAAGGCCACCGGCAAGCCGGTCTATTCCATTCTGGATGGGGTCAACGCCTTGATCAAGAGGCAATAGCACAGCGCTTTTCGGCTAAGCCAGTCCGCCAACCTGCTATAGTCTCATGATATCGGCAGGCACTTCTTCAAGCGCCGCAAGATACTGATCATAGGTATTGCCAAGCGTGTAGATATGCTTGCGCATCAGTTCGGCAGCTTTTTCCTCGTCGCCTTCATCCATAGCAGCCAGAATATCATCATGCTCTTGCATAGATTGCTCAAGGCGCCCGCTCACATCGAGCTGCTTGCGCCGGAAGGGCCTGAGCCGCCGGTGCATGCGCAGTGTCTCTTCTTCCAGCACCGCATTGCCCGAGGCCTGATAGATCATGCCATGAAGCCTGTTGTTTGCTTCATAATAGTCATCATTCTTGCCTTCCTTCAGAGCCCGCGCGCAATCGCTCGCGGCACGCTTGAGATAAAGCTGCTGAGCTGAAGTGAGACGGCGGGTTGCCAGCTTGACACACCAGGCTTCCAACTCGGCCATGAATTCAAACATCTCCACAAGGCGGGTCATTGAAGGCCTGCGAACGAAGGCACCACGGTTGGGTATAAGTTCCACAAGACCGATGCCATCCAGAATCTGGAAGGCCTCTCTCAGCGGTGTGCGCGAAACATTGAACTGCTCGGAAAGTGCAGCTTCGTTGAGTTTTTCGCCATCTTTGTAGGCACCGGTGGCTATTTTCTGCTCAATTTCCGAGCAAATCAGGGCTGATGCTTTGTATTTATTAGTCATGGTACCATTATCGCTTGACAGTATACATTTCAGACAGATTATATACAATCTCATAAAAATCAATACAAATAACCTTCCAAGCACAAACCCGAGCTTCAACAGGGGAACGAATATGAAGATATCCAAACTGGTATTGAGTACTGCGGTCTACTTGGCGCTTTCGGCGACGTCCTACGCTGATAAAGCGAGCGATACCGTCAATATGGCATTTCTGAAAGAACTCGAATCTGCCGACGTCTTTTTCAACACGGCACGCGAAGGTCTTCTCCTGAACCACTCGGTTTGGGATGGTCTGCTTTATCGCGACCCTGACACTGGCGAATATAAGGGCAACCTCGCTGAATCCTGGACATGGATCAACGACACCACCATCGAATTCAAGCTGCGCGAAGGCGTCAAGTTCCATAATGGCGAGCCATTCAACGCAGACGATGTTGTCTACACCGTCAACTTTGTTGCCGACAAAGCCAATGGCGTAAAAAGCCAGACCAACGTGAGCTGGATGGACCACGCCGAAAAGGTGGATGACTATACGGTCCGCATCATTGCCGACGCACCATTCCCGGCAGCAGAGGAATTCCTCGCGGGTCCCGTTGCCATGTATCCGAACGAATATTATGCCAAAGTCGGCCCCAAGGGCATGGCTGCCCATCCGGTTGGCACCGGCCCGTTCAAGGTCACCGAGCTGGAGCCTGGCAAGCATTTCGTACTTGAGAAAAACGAAGACTATTTCAACGGTCCCAAAGGCATGGCCAAGGTGTCGAAAATCGACATCCGTACCATCCCTGACATGAACACCCAGATCGCCGAATTCTTCAACGGCACGCTGGACTTCCTCTGGAACATCCCTGCCGACCAGGCCGAAAAGCTCGACGCCATGGGCAAGTTTGATGTGGTCAATGCTCCCGCAATCCGCGTTGGTTATATCACCATGGATGCTGCGGGCCGCTTTGATCCAGACGGCCCGATGACCAAGAAAAAGGTTCGTCAGGCCATCTATCACGCCATTGACCGCAAGGCGATCGTGGAAGCCCTCGTGAAAGGCTCATCCACCGTCATCGACAGCGCCTGTTCTCCAGTGCAGTTTGCCTGTGCTCAGGACCTGCCGACCTACGACTATGACCCGGCAAAAGCCAAGGCCCTTCTGGCCGAAGCTGGCTATCCGGATGGTTTCACCACCGATTTCTATGCATACCGCAACCGTCCGTATGCCGAAGCCATGATGGGCTTCCTTAACGAAGTCGGCATCAAGACCAACTTCAGCTACCTGAAATATGCAGCCCTGCGTGAGAAGCGCGCCAAGGGTGAAGTGCCGATTTCCTTCCAGACATGGGGCTCTTACTCCATCGCAGATGCGTCCGCCATTACCTCCGAATTCTTCACCGGCGGCGACTGGGATGATGCCCGCGATCCGGAAATCAAGGAATGGCTGACCACCGCTGACAAGACCACCGACAAGGAAGCACGCAAGGCCCTTTACAAAAAGGCCCTGACCAAGATTGTCGAGGAAGCTTACTGGGTTCCGATGTTCACCTACAATGTGAACTACGCCATGAGCAAGGAACTCGATTACAAGGCAACTCCTGACGAACTGGTGCGTTTCTTCACCTTCGGCTGGAAATAACGAGCAATCGGGGCCGGATACCATCCGGCCCCTACCCCTCCCCCAATAATGAGAATTCGAGGTCGGAATGTATATCTATATTCTGAAACGGCTTGGTCTTGCCTTACTGGTGGCTTTCACCGTATCCGCAATCAGCTTCAGCCTGCTTTTCATGGCCGGTGATCCCGCCATCGCAATCGCAGGGGAAAACGCGTCAATGGAAGACATCCAGATGGTCAATGACCGCTATGGATTTGATCGCCCCATCGTCGTGCAATATTTCGAATGGCTGGGCAAGGCTGCCTCTGGAGACCTGGGCAACAGCTGGTATTTCGATCTGCCTGTTTCCGACCTCATTGTAGACCGCTTGAGCGTTACCATGCTTCTGGGATTGCTCAGCATCAGTTTTGCGCTGCTTCTGGCTATCCCCATGGGCGTTGCCGCAGCGATGAAACCAAACTCCCTTATAGACCGCGCCGCCCTGTTCATCTCGGTGGTCGGTCAGGCCATCCCGTCCTTCTGGTTCGGCCTGATCCTGATCGTGGTCTTTTCCATCAAGCTAGGGCTTGTGCCCGCCTCCGGCTCGACAAGCTGGGCTCATTTCATCCTGCCTACAGTCGTTCTGGGCTATTACGCCACACCGGCCATCATGCGCCTTACCCGTGCAGGCATGCTCGAGGTGCTGAGCGCAGATTATATCCGCACCGCGCGCGCCAAGGGGCTGGATAGCCGCAAGATCATGTTCAAGCATGCCTTGCGCAATGCCATCATTCCGGTGATCAGCCTTGCTGCCGTGCAGATGGGCTTCATGCTGGGCGGGTCCATTGTGGTGGAAAGCATTTTCGCGCTGCATGGCGCGGGCTTCCTCGCCTGGGAATCCATTTCCCGAAATGACCTGCCAACCATGCAGGCACTCATCCTCATTTTCTCGATGTTCTACATCTTCTTCACCTTCCTGGCAGATATCCTCAACGCCTGGATGGATCCACGCCTGCGCATCGCCTGATAGGGAACGGAGAAAATCATGTCAGAGACATCCATCACCTCGACTTCGACCGAAAAACAGGCATCTGCCCCCAAAAAGCAGAAAACGCCAGTTCATCAGCTTTCACCGCGCGCCAAGATGCTGCATCGGGCGCTGCGCCACAAAGGCTTGCTGTTTGGCCTGTTCGTCATGGCGATCATCGTGATTGTCGCCCTGTTCGCGCCGCTGCTTGCCGGTCATGACCCCTATAGCCAAAGCCTGCTCGCCCGCATGAAGCCGCCAGTCTTTCTTGGTGGCACATGGGAGCACCCACTCGGCACTGACGCCCTTGGCCGCGACTATCTCGCCCGCCTTGTCTATGGCGCCCGCATTTCGCTGCTGATCGGCCTCATCGCAGCCACCATCTCAGCCTGCATCGGCACCTTCATGGGTGTTCTGGCCGGCTATTTCGGCGGCCGTATCGACCTGATCGTGACCTTCTTCATCAATGTGCGCCTCGCCATGCCGGTGGTTCTGGTGGCGCTGGCTGTCGTGGCCCTGTTCGGCGGATCTCTGCTCGTTGTCGTCTCCGTGCTTGGCCTGCTGCTCTGGGATCGCTTCGCCGTGGTCATGCGCGCAGCCACCATGCAGGTACGCAAACTGGAATATGTTGCCGCAGCTCAAGTGCTCGGAGCCTCTCTGCCGCGCGTGCTGTTCAAGGATATCCTCCCGAATGTGATGAACCATCTGATCGTCATTTTCACGCTGGAAATGGCCCATGCCATCATCCTTGAAGCCGCCCTCAGCTTCCTTGGCCTTGGCGTTCAGCCACCAACCCCATCCTGGGGCCTGATGATCTCTGAAGGCAAGGAAATGCTGCTGTTTGAAAGCTGGCTGATCACCATCCCGGGTGTCGCCCTGTTCTTTCTCGTCCTGTCCATCAACATGCTTGGCGACGGCATCCGCGACGTCACCGCACCGGAGGGCCGCAACTGATGACCGACCCTATTCTCACCATCAAGAACCTGACCGTCGATCTGCCAGAAGGCGGCGACCGCCCCCACGCGGTCGAGAAGCTCTCGGTTGACATTGCCCCGAAGGAAATCGTCTGCATCGTCGGCGAATCCGGTTCGGGCAAGTCCATCACCTCCTTCACCACCATGGGCCTCTTGCCGAAGGCTCTGAAGCCTTCAACCGGCGAAGTGATTTTTGAAGGGCAGGATGTGCTCAAGCTCTCCCCGAGGGAACATGCCAAGCTGCGCGGTAGCCGCATGGCCATGATCTTTCAGGAACCCATGAGCGCGCTCAATCCCTGCTACACTGTCGGAGATCAGATCGAGGAAGTGTTCGAGCAGCATACCAGCCTGTCCAAAGCCGAACGCAAGGCCAAAACCATCAAGCTGCTGGACGAAGTACAGCTTCCGGAACCGGAACGGATCTATTCCTCCTATCCCCATCAGCTCTCCGGTGGTCAGCGCCAGCGCATCGTGATCGCCATTGCTCTTGCGCTCGATCCGTCCCTGCTGATCGCAGACGAACCGACCACCGCGCTCGACCTGTCCACGCAGGCCCAGATCCTTCATCTGTTCAAGGAACTGCGCGAGAAACACTCCGCCGGCATCATGTTCGTGACCCACGACTTCGACGTGGTGGCCGAAATTGCCGACAAGGTTGTCGTCATGAAAGAGGGCAAGATTGTCGAGCAGGGCACAGCCGAAGAAGTGCTCAACCGCCCCAAACATCCCTACACCCGCAAATTGATTGATGCAGTGCCGCGCCGCACCGGAACAGTGAATGCCCACATGGCGGAAAAGCACAAGGTGATGGAAGTGCTTGGCCTCAACAAGACCTTCCACACCAAGGGCACCATGTTCAAACCGTCTCGCACGGTGCATGCCTGCAAGGATATCAACTTCATCGTCCATCGCGGCGAGACTCTGGGCATCGTGGGCGAATCCGGCTCGGGTAAATCAACGCTCGTCAAATGCCTCATTCGCCTTGAAGATCCGGATAGCGGCTCGGTCATCATCGATGGCAGCGACATCGCGCAATTCACGCCAAAGCTACTGCATCCCTATCGCAAGAGCATCCAGATCGTCTTTCAGGATCCTTATGGCTCGCTCAACCCGCGCCGCACCATCGGCGACCAGCTGGTAGAGGGACCGGTCAATTTCGGCGAAGACCGCGCCCACGCCATGGAACGGGCCAAGAAGCTGATGGAAATCGTCCGGTTGGAGCAGGATGCGCTCTATCGCTATCCCGCTCAGTTCTCCGGCGGTCAGCGCCAGCGCATTTGCATCGCCCGCGCACTGATGGTCGAGCCCGAAGTGCTCATTGCCGACGAAGCCGTCTCGGCGTTGGACGTGTCCGTGCAGAAGGAAGTGCTCAAGCTGCTCAACGAGATCCGGGATGAAATGGGCCTGACGGTTCTCTTCATCACCCATGACCTGCGCGTTGCCGCCCAGATCTGCGACAATCTTGTGGTCATGCAGAATGGTGAGATCGTGGAACGGGGCAATGTCGACGAAGTCTTCGGACATCCCAAACACGACTATACCAAGAAATTGCTCTCGGCCCAGCCAGGCCAGAACTGGAAGGTCCCTGACATCTCCAAACTGCCCCCCGTTGATCCGGCCTTGCTGGAGCAAGCGTTGAACCAGTCCATGGGGGCGGTCAGATGAGTGGCAATTTTTCTCGCTCTCAATCCACCCGCAAACCGGGTGTAACAGCAACAAGCGACGGCGTTGTCGCCGCCCAACATGCTCTGGCGGCGGAAGCCGGAGCCCAAGTTCTGGCCGCCGGTGGCGACGCGGTGGACGCAGCCGTAGCCGTTAGTTTCGCCATCGGCGTGCTGGAGCCATGGATGTCTGGCCCCATGGGCGGCGGCGCCATGATGCTCTGGCGAGCAGACGAGAAAAAGCCTTATGCCCTACACTATGGCATGCGGTCCTCAACCAGCCTTGATGTGTCCCACTATCCCCTCTCTGGAGCAGGCAAGGCATCGGATCTCTTTCCCTGGGAAGCCGTGGTTGAGGATCGCAATGTCACAGGCGCATCCTCTATCGCCGTGCCCGGCACGGTGGCCGGTGCGGCAGAAGCCCATCGACGCTTCGGAAAGCTGCCATGGCGTGATCTCTTGCAGCCAGCCATTGCCCATGCCAAAGCTGGCATGCATGTGGACTGGTACGCGGCCCTCATCATCGCCTCCTCGGCCAGAGAGCTGGCAAAGGACAAGGACGCCGCGGCATTGTTCCTTGAAGATTGTCAATGGCCCAAGATCTTTGGCTGGACAGCTCTTTCCGATATCCGCCTTGACCAGTCCGGACATGCTGCAACCCTTGAGCGCCTTGCCGAAGCGGGAGCCGAGGATTTCTATACCGGCGACATTGGCGCAGCCCTTATCAAGGATGTAACCGACAAGGGCGGGTTCCTCACTGCTGAGGATATGGCCAGCTACCGCGCCGAGTGGCAGGACCCGCTGCATATCCCTTACAATGGCGCCAACATCTGGGCCGTTCCGACCCTCACAGCAGGCCCCACCCTTGCCCATGCCATGAGCCACTGGCAGAGCGCCTATACACCATCCGCTGCGCCGGACGGAACGAGCTTTGCCGCCATGGCCGAAGCCATGCGTGCCGCCTATGAGGATCGCCTCACCAATATGGGCGATCATGAAAGCGCCAAAGCCCCGGGATGTACCACCCATTTCTCCATTGTCGACAAAGACGGCAACATGGTCGCCATGACGCAGACCCTGCTCTCCATCTTCGGCTCGCGCACCCTGTCGCCCTCCACCGGCCTGATGATGAATAATGGCATCATGTGGTTCGATCCCGAGCAGGGAAAACCCAATTCCCTCGCTCCGGGCAAACGCTGCCTGATGAATGTCTGCCCCGTGATTGGCGAAAAAGGCGAACGCCGTTTTGCACTGGGCGCTTCAGGCGGACGCAAGATCATGCCCGCAGTGGGGCAAATCTCGTCATTCCTGCTTGACTATGGCATGTCAATGCAGGATGCCATAGAGGCCCCTCGTATCGACGTTTCAGGCGGCGACACAATCGTCGCCGACGAGCGCCTTTCAGATGATGTCACCGACGCCCTGTCGGCCCGCTGGTCTCTGGCAACAGCAAAGCGCATGCCCTTCCCCTATGCCTTCGCCTGCCCGGCTGGCGTATTGCGTGACGGAAGCACAAATTCCGGCACCACAGAAACCTTTTCCCCATGGGGCGATGGCATTGCAGAAATCAGGGACTGACCTGACCGCTGCCCCCGCTATTGCCCTTAGCCCGCCCGGACGGTCGCCGCCCGAAACCGTTTAAAATTTGACAAGAATAGAGAAGCAGACAGATGAGTGATCGCAATAAGGCTCTGGCCATCAGCGCCAGCTATTTTGATGAGGGCGCTTTCCTCTCGGACATCAAGCGCCTTGTCTCCCACCCGACCGAAAGTCAGGACCCGCGCGGCAAACCTTATCTTCTGGCCTATCTCACAGATGAAATGCAGCCCCTGCTGGAAGGTCTCGGCTTCAGTTGCAAGATCTTCGACAACCCTCAGGAAGATGCGCCTCCCATCATGGTGGCCGAGCGCATGGAAGACCCGTCCCTGCCAACGGTGCTGAGCTATGGTCATGGCGATGTCATCCGCGCGCAGGAAACCCAGTGGCGCGAAGGGCTCTCCCCCTTTGACATGGTGGAGGAAGGCGACAAGGTCTATGGCCGTGGCGCTGCCGACAACAAGGGCCAGCATCTCATCAATATCAAATCCATGGCGGCCGTCATCGAGGCTGAAGGCAAGCTGGGCTTCAACGCCAAGATCCTGCTGGAAATGGCTGAAGAGTGCGGTTCTCCCGGCCTTAAGACCTTCTGCGAACAGCATAAGGAGCTACTCGCCGCCGATGTGCTCATCGCATCCGATGGCCCGCGCCTTTCCCCCGCCGCCCCAACCATCTTCACCGGCTCGCGCGGTGGCGAACTGTTCGACATGGTGGTGGACCTGCGTGAAAGCGCCAACCATTCGGGCAACTTTGGTGGCCTGATTGCCGATCCGGCCATCATTCTGGCCCACGCGATTGCTTCCATCACCGATGAACGGGGCCAGATCCAGATCCCAGAATGGCGCCCGACCAGCCTCACCCCGCGCATTCGCGAAGTGATCGCGGCGCTGCCTCCCGTCGATACAGGCTCCATCGAGATTGACGAAAATTGGGGTGAAGAAAGCCTTACGCCGCAGGAACGTGTCCTCGGCTGGAACAGCTTTGCCGTGCTCGCCATGAAATCCGGCGTGCCGGAGGCCCCTGTCAACGCCATTTCCGGCTATGCCAAAGCCACCTGTCAATTGCGCTTCGTTGTTGGTACAGACCCCGACGACATTATTCCGGCGCTGCGTCGTCATCTGGCCGCCAAAGGCTTTGACAAGGTCGAAGTCGTCAAGGCCGAACGCCATGCCTTCCCAGCCACGCGCCTTGATCCGGACCATCCATGGGTCCGCTTTGCGGCCAAATCCCTCGAAGCATCCACTGGCACCAAGCCGCACATCCTGCCAAACCTTGGCGGCTCCCTGCCCAATGACTGCTTTGCCGATGTGCTGGGCCTGCCAACCATCTGGATTCCGCACAGCTATGCGGCCTGCAGCCAGCATGCCCCCAACGAGCATATCCTCAAATCCCTTTCCCGACAGGCCCTGCAAGGCATGACGGGGCTGTTCTGGGACATCGCCGCCAAAGGGGCGGTGCCTTCCGAAGGAGAATAAAACATGGCAGCAACCCTCACGCTTTTTGCAGTCATCGCTGGCGCGGGTGCCATTGCGGGCATCATCTCAGGCCTTCTGGGCGTGGGAGGCGGCATCATCCTTGTGCCCGCCTTCTTCTATGCCTTCTCCTCTTTGGGTTACCAGCCCGAACAGCTCATGCAAATTTGCGTGGCGACCTCCACGGGCACCATCATATTCACCTCGATCCGCTCGGTACTGGCGCATAACAAACGCGGTGCCGTCAGCGTCGAGTTGATCAAGACATGGGGCCCGTACATTGCCTTTGGATCGGTGGTCGGTGTGTTCGCGGCTGCCTCCCTGCGCTCCCATGAGCTGCAACTTGTCTTTGGCTGCATCGGCATCATGCTGGGCCTTTACATGCTGCTCGGCAAGAAGGACTGGCGCCTTTCAACCGAATTGCCCGGCCGGATCCTCAGCAAGATCTACCCCATCATCATCGGCTACTTCTCGGCCCTCATGGGCATTGGCGGCGGCTCATTCACGGTGCCGCTGCTGACCGCCTATAACGTGCCTCCGCACAAGGCTGTCGGCACGTCCCCCGGCTTCGGGCTTATGATTTCCGTCCCCGGCTTCATCACCTTTCTCACGCAAGGCTGGGATATCACCGGCAAACCTCCTTTCACCGTCGGCTATGTCAACCTGCCCGCTGTTGTCGTCATCGTCATGACCACCATGCTGACCGTGCCGCTTGGGGTGCGTCTGGCCCATTCGCTCTCGCCCAAGCAGCTGCGCATCGTCTTTGCCTTCACAATCCTTATCCTGACGGGCAACATGCTCCGAAAGGCGCTGATGGCATGACGCATTCTTCTCCTTTCCTCAGCAATGACGCCCTTCTAGAGCAGCTAAGGGCCGCAGAACCAACCCTCTGGTGCAACCCTGATTATGCGCCCCAACGTGACGATGAGGCGCAAGCTGGCTTGCAGCAGGCCGTCGAGAATTGGCGGATGCTGGCGCCACTCCTCCAGCTTATTTTCCCCGAGTTGGAAGATACAGCTGGCACCATTACCTCCGATCTCATCGAAGTGGATGCTCTTCGCGCCCCTCTTGGCTATCTGGATCGCACCTTCGGGCGCCTGTTTGTAAAGGCTGACCATGCCTTGCCGGTTGCCGGATCAGTCAAGGCCCGCGGTGGCATCTATGAGGTCCTCATGACCGCCGTGAATGAAGCCCGGTCCTCTGGCTTCATCGCCCCCACGGATCCTGTCTCCGCTCTCACAGGCGCGGCCGCACACAGTTTCTTTGCCGAACGCACCATTGCTGTCGGCTCGACCGGCAATCTTGGCCTCAGCGTGGGCATTGCCGCCAGAACCCTTGGCTATAATGCCGTTGTGCATATGTCCGCCGACGCCAAGCCCTGGAAGATCGAGCGCCTGCGCCGCTTCGGTGTCAAGGTCAAGCAACATCGTGGAGACTATAACCTCGCCGTTGCCGCAGCCCGTGATGCTGCCAGCAAAGACCCTATGGTCTATTTTGTCGATGACGAGGATTCAGAGCTGCTCTTTTCCGGCTACAGCGCCGCAGCGCTGGAACTGGCGAGCCAGTTGATCGAGGCTGGCATCAATATCGGCCCGGACTGTCCGCTCTTTCTCTATCTTCCCTGCGGCATCGGCGGTGCACCGGGCGGCATCGCCTATGGCGCGCGCGGTGTGTTTGGGTCCAATGTGCATTGCTTCTTTGCCGAGCCGGTGCAATCGCCTTCCGCCCTCGTGCAGATGATGCATGGTCTGGAAAAGCCAATGTCTGTTTATGATATCGGCCTGACCAACAAGACCGAAGCCGATGGCATGGCGGTTGCCACCATGTCCCATATCGTTGCCCAGAAAATGCACCAACGCCTTGCTGGCGTTTACACCGTTGGCGATGATGATTTGATGCGCCTGCTCTCCATTGCCTATGGCGCAGCCAATCTCAAGCTGGAGCCCTCAGCCACCATCGGCTTTGCTGGCCCGCATTTCATGCTTGAAACCGCGCAGGGTCAGGCTTTCAGCAGTCAGCATCTCACTCCCAAAGCGATGGAAAACGCAATTCATGTCGTTTGGACGACCGGCGGTTCTTTCGTTCCCGAGTTGCAATTCCAGTCTTTCGTGGACAAGGGCAATGCGCTTGCACCCCAATTCGATTTGAAAAAAGGATAAATAAAATGGTCAAGCAAACCGCGACGAACCCCGCAGATCTGGGCGTAATCGAGGCGCGTCAGCTGATCGCTCGCAAGGCCCTTTCTCCGGTTGAACTCGCCAATGCCTGCATCGAGCGGGTCGAAGCTGTAGACCATGCCGTCAACGCGCTGGTCGCACGCCGCTTCGAAGCCCTCTCAGATGAAGCCAAGGCCGCCGAGCAGGCCGTCATGGATGGTGATCCGCTTGGAGCCCTGCATGGCCTGCCCTTCGGCGTCAAGGACATGATCGATGTGAAGGGCCTGCCGACCACCTTCGGCTCTGAAGCTTTCAAGGACAATATCGCAACGCGGGATGACCCGATCGTTGCCGCCATGCGCAAGGCCGGTGCCATGCCCATGGGCAAGACCAACAATCCCGAATGGAGCGCAGGCGGCAACACCCGCAACCGGGTTTATGGCGTCACCGCCAACCCCCATGACCTCACCCGCACCTGCGCTGGCTCTTCAGGCGGGTCTGCCGTCAGCCTTGCCTGCGGCTATGCGCCCTTGGCAACCGGCTCGGACACGGGCGGCTCCCTGCGCAATCCGGCGGCTTTCTGCGGCATTGTCGGCTACCGCCCCAGCCCGGGCGTTGTCCCCGGCGACAGCCGCGCCGCAGCCCTCATTCCGATGCCAACCTCGGGGCCCATGGGCCGTACAGTGGCCGATACGGCCCTGATGCTCTCGGTTCTGGCACGTCCCGATCGCAAAGATCCCTATACCATCATCACCGATGGCAAGACCCCGTGGGATCCGGAAAGCTTTGCGAATCTGCCGCGCGCAGATCTCTCTTCGCTCAAGATTGCCGTGACCGAAGACTACGATTTCGCCCCGACGGAAAGCATCGTTCGCAATCATTTCCGAGAGATAATGCCACAGCTGGCCCCCTTCTTTGGCACGGTCGAACAGACAAGCCCCAAATGCACGGACGCAGATCGCATATTTTCTGTGCTGCGCGGTGTTCAATTCTTGGGCATTCATGCAACTTTAGTAGACACCAAACCCGAATTGGTCGGCCCGAATGTCACCGAGAATGTGAAAGAGGGCCGCAGCTATTCCGCCGAAGATGTGGCGCAAGCCATGTTCGCCCAGAGCCGTTACTATCGCGACTGGCAGAAATTCTTTGAAAGTCACGACTATCTTATCTCACCGGCCGTAACCATCAGCCCGCGCCCGTGGCGGGAGCTATATCCGGCTGAAATCGACGGAAAGCCCACAAAGAGCTATTATCATTGGCTGGCCATGGCCTATGCCTCGACCATCCCCGGCCACCCATCCATCACAATTCCCTGCGGCTTTGACGCCAACAACATGCCCTTCGGCCTACAGATTGTCGGGCGCCGCCACGATGATCTGGGTGTCCTTGCGGTCGCCAACGAGCTGGAAGCGATCATCGCGTCCATTTCGGATCTCGCACCAAAAGGCCCGGATCTTGCATTGCTCAAATCGGCAGCGCCAATCAGCCAAGCCGAGGGGTTTCTGAGTTTCGAATAACACCGTCTGAATCCTCCCGACTGAAGACCAAATAACCTCCCAAGGACTACACTATGGCCAATCTACCCTTCTCCAAAGTCCGCCGCTCCGGCTCCACCGTCTATCTGTCCGGTGAAATCGGCTTCAATGCGGATGGCTCCCTGCCCGAGGGCATCGAAGCGCAGACCCAAAACTGCCTCGAAGGCATCAAGAAGACACTGGAAGGCGAAGGCCTATCCCTCTCCAATGTGATCTCCTGCACATGCTACCTGACCGACCGCGCTGATTTTGCTGCCTTCAACGCTGTTTATGCGACCTTCTTCTCCGATCCCCTCCCTGTTCGCACCACAATTGGCTGCGAACTTATGGTGGACGCGAAAGTAGAAATCACAGTCATTGCCGAAGCCTGAGGCTTCACCCTTTGAAAGAACAAGAAAATGTCAGAGATAATCGTTCTGGGCGCAGGTATGGTTGGCGTCAGTACGGCCCTCGCCCTGCAAGAGCGCGGACACGCAGTCACCCTTCTGGATCGCACCAACCCGGGCCTTGAAACAAGTTACGGCAACGCTGGCCTGATCCAGCGCGAAGCCGCAGAACCATACCACATCCCGCATAATCTGGTGACCCTGTTCCTTTATGGTATCGGTCGCACCAACGACATTGTCTATCACTGGAAAGACATGCCGAACATTATGCCCTCGCTGTGGACCTATTTCGTCAATTCTGGTGAAACCCAACATCGGCGCATTTCCAAGATCTTCGAACAGATGACCGTCAAATGCACCGACGACCACCAGCCGCTGATCGAGGCATCCGGAACCGAACGTCTGATCGAACGCAAGGGCTTTTTCAAGCTGTGCCGCAATAAGCGCTCCTATGACGACCAGTCCATCGATGCCGAGCGCATTGCTTCCATGTATGATGTGCCTCTGCGCATGGTCGATGGAAAGGAACTGCGTCAGCTCGAACCGGCCCTCAAGATCGATGTCGCTGGCGCTGTGCACTGGACCGACACATGGGCCTGCTCCGATCCGGGCGCTCTCACTTCGGCCTATGCCGATCTGTTCATCAAGCGCGGCGGTACCTTCGTCAAAGGCGACGCCATGACGTTGAAACAGACGGAAACTGGCTGGGAAGTGCAAAGCGATGACGGCCCGGTTACCGGCAGTGATGTCGTGGTGGCCCTGGGCCCTTGGGCGCCGGATCTGCTCGGTCCCTTCGGCTACAAGATCAAGATGGTCTACAAGCGTGGCTATCACGCCCATTTCAAAATGGACAATCCGCTGAGCCGCCCGATTCAGGATTACGCCAACGGCTGCGTTTTCTCCCCCATGGACAAGGGCATGCGCATCGCAACCGGCGCCGAACTGGTCAATCGCAAAGACCCGGCCAACCCCAAGCAGCTCATGCATGGCCTCAAGAGCGCGCGCGAGCTGATGGATGTGGGTGAAATGGTGGAAGACGAACCATGGTTCGGCAACCGTCCCTGTATGCCTGACATGCTGCCCATTGTCGGTCCGGCCCAGAAACACAAGGGCCTCTGGTTCCATTTCGGCCACGGCCATCAGGGCTTCACCCAAGGCCCGACGACAGCAAAGCTCCTCGTCGATGTCATGGAAGGGAAGACAAGCACCCTGTCGGATGCGCTGTCCCCTGAGAACCGGCCAGTCATCTCGGCACGGTGATACAAAATACAGCGGCCCACATTGTGGGCCGCACCACCCCAACGCGGGACCAAGATAGCACGAAAGGGCAATTCGCGGGGGACAAGACCACGATAAAGTCACGAGCCTTTCAATTAGCTCCAGACGCGCCATTGCCCATCCTCAAGAATGACGATAAATAAAAAGCAGACCAGATGCTGCTTGGATTTGATGCAGTCGACCACTGCGCGGCACCCCAGCTTTCACGTTTGAAGGACAAACAGTGCTATCAACCCTGCTTGACAGTATTTTCCGCTCGGCGACACGCAAAGAAGTCACCTACGCCTCTCCGTCCCTCGACATTTGTGAAGAGCAGGCCGTTGCCAGCATTCTGGGCGAGCCCCCGGCCTTCTGCCTGCCTTTCCAGCCCATGAATGCCAAGACCTATGTCGGTTGGGGGCAAAAGTCCGGACGTCACGCAAGGCGCATGGCCAAGAAGCGCAACGCGCAGATGCTGCTGCTCGAAGACGGTTTTCTACGCTCTCATGATCGCAACGATCCACCACTGGCGATCGCCCTTGATGATCTGGGCATCTATTATGATGCCTATGCTCCGTCCAGACTTGAAAAACTGATCCCCACCGAGCTGACGCCGGATGAAGAGCGCCGCATTGCCTCCATTCTGTCGCGCTGGAGAGAGCTTCGCCTTTCCAAATATAATGCCGGTGCGGAATATAAGGGCGAGCTGCCGGAAGATTATGTTCTGGTGATCGATCAGGTGCGTAATGACGCATCGATCCGTTTCGGCATGGCCGATGCAAAGGCATTCCAGACCATGCTGGAGACCGCCTGCACGGAAAATCCGGGCCGCGAGATTGTTGTAAAAATGCACCCGGATATCTATACAAGGTCAAAATCTGGCCATTTTGATATTGGTGAAATAGACAATCAGAAGAATATAAAGGTAATTGCAGAGGGATGCCTTCCCTCCCGGCTGATCGAAAATGCCGCGAAGATATATACGGTAACGTCACAAATAGGCTTTGAAGCCCTGATATGGGAGAAACCAGTAAGATGCTTCGGCATGCCCTTCTATGCAGGGTGGGGGCTAACGGAAGACTTTTTACCAGCCCCAAAGCGCCGACAAACCGCAACCTTGGCTCAGTTAGCGATGGCAGCATTGGTCTTTTATCCACGCTACGTAGATTTGCTCGCCGGGCAGGCTTGCGAGATTGAAAGAGCTATTGACTATCTGGCAGAACTCAAGCAAAAAGCTTGAATTCGGTTTTATTTCGCGGAATTTGTTTTTTGTAAAAAGCGTGTATGTTGCGGGGTTTGTTCTTCGTTTTCCTAGGCTACGAGCTGTAAAGACAGTGAAAGACAATTGTAATAACGATGAGTGACAACTGGGTTGAAGTAATCGGGCGGTCTTGCCGCCTTCCTGGAGCCAATAGTGTATCCGCGTTCTGGGATTTACTGGTTTCGAATAAATGCAGCGTAGGGGAAATCGGACAGGACCGGTTTTCGACCTTTCGTTATTTGCATCCCAAATCGGGCCAGGCTGGCAAAACCTATACATTTCGCGCTGGCGTTCTGGACGATGTCTGGGGCTTCGACCCTTCCGTCTTTTCCCTGTCCCCTCGTGAAGCTACGCAAATGGACCCGCAGCAGCGTTTGCTGCTGATGCTCGTTTGGGAAGCACTCGAAGAAGCCGGTCTGCCCATTTCCGACGTTGCCGGTTCCAATATCGGCGTGTTTGTCGGCAACTCCGGCAGCGATCACTCAAACCGTTTCTTCTTCGACCCTGCCAGCTCCGACAGCTTCATGATGACGGGCAATACCCTGTCGCTGGTTTCCAACCGCATTTCCTACGTTTATGATCTGCATGGCCCAAGCTTCACGGTCGATACCGCCTGCTCATCGTCACTGGTGGCCCTCGACCTGGCACTAAAGCGCCTGCAGTCGGGCGAAATTGATACCGCCATCGTTGCGGGCGTCAACCTGCTGCTCTCGCCCTTCCCGTTTGTTGGCTTTGCAGCCGCATCCATGTTGTCGCCGCAGGGGCTTTGCCGCCCCTTTGATGAAGATGCCAATGGCTATGTGCGCGCCGAAGGGGCCGTTGCCCTCGTACTGCAGCGCAAGGAAGCCTTTGATCCGAAACAGCAAAAGAGCTTCGGCCGCATCGTTGCCTCCGGCATCAACTCCGATGGCCGCACCTCGGGCGTTGCCCTGCCGTCCATGGATTTCCAGTCGGCGCTGCTCAAGCAACTCTATTCCGACATCAATCTGGACCCCAATGCGCTCGCCTTCATCGAAGCCCATGGCACCGGCACCCGCGTCGGCGACCCGGCAGAAGCCTTCGCGCTGGGCCAAGTTCTGGGCCAGAAGCGCGACAAACCGCTGCCGATTGGCTCGGTCAAGTCCAATCTGGGCCATCTGGAGCCCGCCTCAGGCCTCGTCAGCGTTCTGAAATCGCTGCTGTCACTTGAAAACAACCTGCTGCCTGCCAGCCTGCATATCGAAAATCCCAATCCGGATATCCCGTTTGAAGACCTCAATCTGGCCTTGAACAGCGAAGCCACGGTTTTGAAAAAGGGCAAGGACATCCGTTATGCCGGCATCAACAATTTCGGCTTTGGCGGTACCAACGCGCATGTTCTGGTCTCCGATACCAAGCCAGCACGTCCGGCAAAAGCCAAACCTCTCGCAGCCTCGACCAAGTCGGGCGGCGAAACGACTGCCGAGCCAAGCACACCGACGCTCCTTGTTCTCTCTGCCAGAACCGAAGATGCCCTCAAGGCCCTGGCAGTCAAGAGCGCGGATGCGATTGCTGCGGATGATACCGCGAGCCTTGCAGACTGGAGCAATGGCTTTGGCTGGCATCGCTCCCTTCTGGACGAACGCCTGAGCATTGTTGCCAAAAGCAAATTGGAGCTGACCGAAGCGCTTGAAGCCTTCGCACAGGAAGAAAAGCATCCGGCGCTGATCCACGCCACCGCATCTCGCGCAACCAAGGCACCGGTCTTTGTCTATTCTGGCAATGGCGCTCAATTTGCAGGCATGGGGCAGGAAGCCTATGAGCAGAACGCCGCCTTTGCAGCAGCCTTTGATAAGGTCGACGCGTTCTTCCTGCCGCTTGCAGGCTGGTCCCTCAAGGACAAGCTGTTTGAAGACAATCTGAAAGAAGATCTCAAACAGACCTCGGTCGCGCAGCCGTTGCTCTTTGCCGTGCAGGTCGCCTTGACCGAAGCGCTGAAAGCCTCCGGCATGACCGCCAGTGGCGTCATGGGCCATTCAGTCGGCGAAGTCGCTGCGGCTTGGGCCTGTGGTGCCCTTGATCTCAAACAGTCCGTCGAAGTCATCTATTGGCGTTCACACCATCAGGAAGCCGTGGCAGGCACAGGCCGCATGGCCGTGATCAAGCTTTCTGTTGCAGAAACTCAGGCCCTGTTGACCGCAGAGGGCTTTGACAAGGTCGAGATTTCCGCGATCAACACCGATAAGTCCCTGACGCTTTCCGGCGAAACCACAGAGCTGGAAGCCTTCCTGAAGATCGCTCGCAAGAAGCGCCTTGCCGCCAAGATGCTGGATATCAACTATCCCTTCCATTCCAACGTGGTTGAGCCCATCAAAGATGGCCTGCTCAAGGATCTGGAAAGCATCAAGCCAAGCAAGGCAAAACTGCCATTCTATTCCGCGGTTACAGGCACCTGCCTTCAAGGCAAGGAAATGGACGGCCAATATTGGTGGCAGAATGTGCGTCAGCCGGTGCGCTTCCTAAGCGCTGTCGAAGCCGCCTTCGCCGATGACCAGACCCAGTTTCTCGAAATTGGTCCGCGCGCCATTCTCAAAGGCTACATCGCGGAAACAGCGCGGGATCGTGCCCAGACCATCGTTGCGACAGAAAGCCTGACGCAGAAGACAGTAAAAGACCTCGACCCTGTGCAACTGGCCATCGGCCGGGCCATTGCCAACGGCATGCTGTTTGACAAGAAAACCGTTTTTGGCGCCAACAAGCCTTGTTCCGTTGCGCTTCCCAGCTATCCTTGGCAGCTCAAACCCTTCAAACTGCGCCCAAGCAGCGAAGCCTTTGACATTTTCAACGACAAGGTTGTCCCACACGCCCTGCTCGGACAACAGATCCGTGAAGAAGAGCATGTCTGGTCTACCGAGTTGGACACGGCACAAATCCCGTATCTTGAGCATCACAAGGTGGATGGCAAGGTCATCCTGCCCGGTGCCGCCTTCGCAGAAATGGCGCTGGCTGCCGCGCAGATTGCCTTCAAAACCGACCGTGTCGAAATTCGTGACATGGATCTGTTGCAAGCCTTACCGCTTGGAGAAGATCAGATTTCGTCCATTCTCACACGCCTTGACACCACTTCGGGCGTGGTTGAAATTTCCAGCCGAGCCCGTCTGGTTGATGACGAATGGCAATTGCATGCAAAATGTCGCGTCGCGAAGATTCCGGGCGATGTGGGCGAAGACCGTTCAGACTATGAGCTCAAGGCGCCAGATGCGAGCCGTACATCCGCGCCCGAAGAGATCGAAGCGCTCTATGCCATGTCGCGCGAATTCGGGCTGGATTTCGGCCCGGCCTTTCAGCGCATAACTTATTGCAAGCGCATTGACGATGCGTATATCGAGCTCGTCATCGCTGACCGCGACGCCTTCACCTCCAAGCGGGAAGAGCTGGCTGCCCCCTATGCCCTGCATCCACTGGATTTCGATGCCTGCTTCCATGGACTGAACACGCTTTATGAAAGTCTGGAAGACGGCGCAGAGAAAATGGCCTTCATTCCGGTTCGCTTAGGGCGTCTACGCATTCTGCAATCCGGCGTGGCTCTTCGCTCGGCCCGCCTGCATGTGATCCGTTCCAACGCACGCGGTATCAAGGCCGATATCGACATGTTCAGCGACGATGGCTCTCTGGTGGCAACCTTAAGGGATGGCCGCTTCCGTGCATCCGCTCTTGTGCAGCGTCAAGGGCTGGACCGCCTGACCTATTTCTACGATTCCCTGAAACAATCATCTCCCGGTGTGGAAACGCAGGGCGCTCCGATCGACGCGGCGGCGCTTACCGAAGCCCTCAAGGGCCTCTCCTTGCCAAATCGCGCCCCGATCGACGACGGCCAGATGCTGCTACAGGCAGCCAGTCGGCGTGGTGCCTATGATATCCTTCGTCAATTTGCGAAAGACGATCTGACACTGTCCGAATCGTCTCTGCCTCGTCTCACCGTGCGGGACGATCTGGACGGAGAGCATGCAGATGAAGATCTCAGAAGCCGGTCGATCCACCGCAAACAGATCTTCGGTGCTCTGGTTTCCATCTGTGAGCAGTCCGGCCTGGTCAGCGCATCTGAAGACGGTTTGACGCTGGCAGAGGACAGTGGCCTGCCAGAATTCAGCCAGATCCTGCAAATGCTGCTGAGCGAAAATCCGCTTTGGTCGGCAGATTGCGTCATGCTCAATCATGCACTGATGCGCATGCCAGAGATGCTGCGCACCATGCAGCAAGATGCAGAAAACCACGCCCAGCCGCAGGATCTCTATTCGCACGATCTGTTCGAACAGCATTTGAGCTCCTCGCCTCTGTCTGAAGCCCATGTGGCGCAGGTTACCGCGGCCTTCAAAGCCGCCCTTGACCTGTGGCCGGAAGGGCGTCCGCTGCGCGTTCTGGAATTCGGTGTAGGCGGCGCCAAGCTGACCAAAGCCATTCTCCCGCTACTGGAAGAGAAAAAAGGCATTCTGGTTTCTGCCGATACCAACAAGTTGATCATTGACCGCCTGCGCATCCTGTTTGCCAACTCGATCCATTTCGAAGCCGTGGCGCTGCGCTCGGATCTTGAAGCACTTGAGCCGTTCGGTCCGTTTGATCTCGTCGTTTCGGCCAATGGCCTACAGATGATGGATCAGGCCTCCTCCATGCTTAACCCGCTGTCGGCTCTGCTCGCCAAAGACGGCATGATGCTGATGAGCCTGTCGGATGCCAACGTCTATCAGGATCTTGTCTTCGGACCAGCCACAAGCTGGTTCGACCATTCCGTTGATCCGTCGTTCCCTGTTTCGCGCTTTGGTGCTGCCAAGGATTGGTGCAACTGGCTGGGTGAAGCCGGGTTTAGCGCCATAGAGTTGGCTCCTTTTGCCAACGCGCAAGGCGAACCCGATATCACCGGAGCCTATCTTCTGACCGCAGCAAGCAAACTATCTGCAAAGGCAGAAGAAACAACTGATATTCCGCTGCTAGACGCAGAGCACAGAACCGTCGTGCTTCTGACAAATGGCAAAGATGCCGGGGCAACAGCCATTGCTGAAGCGCTCACCACACAAGCACCGGCTCCGAATCTTGTCTGCTTTGACGTCACAAACGCTGACGAGTGGGAAAAGGCGACCGCCCTCATTTGCGCCAGCCAACCTGATGACAAACTGGATGTCATCTATGCCGCTGGTAGTGAGAGCACGGAAAAAGCACACATGGAGCGCCTCACCGGTCGCCTGCATAAACTGGCCGATCTCGTGCGCACCACGTCAAGCATCCCGATGCGCCTCTGGATCATCGCTCCGGGTGGCTATCCGGGTGCAGAGAATCAGAAAAGCGATCCGGTTCAAAATTCTGTCTGGGCCTTTGGCCGCACGGTCAGCAACGAATATGACAACCATGACGTACGCTTGGTCGATTTCGCTGATACGCTGACCGCCTCCGATCAGGCAGCTAGGCTTGCAAGCCTCATCCAAGAACCGGGCGAAGAACGCGAGATCCTGCTTGAAGATGAAGCACAGAGTGTCATTCGTGTAAGACGCGGCTGGCCGCAGCCTGTAAGGCATGAAGCAGCCTTCGGCAAGGACGATGGCTGTCAACTTTATCATCCGCGCACAGGCTCCTTTGATCGCCTGCAATGGGTTCCAACCAAACGCCGCAAGCCGGCCGAAGGCGAAGTGGAAATCGAAGTCGTGGCCGCTGGCCTCAACTTCCGAGATGTGATGTGGGCGCAAGGACTGCTGCCTGAGGAAGCGCTGGAAGACGGTTTTGCCGGCCCGACCCTTGGCTTTGAATGCTCCGGCCGCATCGTGGCAACGGGCAAGGGTGTCTCCGATCTCAAGATTGGCGATCCGGTCATGACGCTGGCCCCTGCCAGTTTTGCCTCTCATGTAACGGTCTCCGACAGTGCGGTTTCCAAATTGCCCGAAACGGTGGATCTTGTTGCCGCAGCGACCATGCCGGTGGCGTTCCTGACCAGCTATTATGCCCTGCATTATCTGGCCCGCCTTGAAGAAGGCGAATGGGTGCTCATCCACGGCGCAGCAGGGGCCGTTGGCCTTGCTGCATTGCAGATTGCCAAATGGCGCGGTGCCCGCATTATCGCCACCGCTGGCAATGATGAAAAACGCGACTTCCTGAGGATGCTTGGCGCAGATCATGTGCTTGACACCCGCTCGCTCGATTTTGTCGATCAGGTGCGCGCCATTACACGCAAAGCCGATGGTCCGGATCAGGAAGGCGTCGATGTCGTCCTCAACTCGCTGTTTGGCGAAGCGATGGAACGCAGCATCGAACTGGTGCGTCCATTCGGTCGCTTCCTTGAGCTGGGCAAGCGTGATTTCTATGGCAACACCCAGATTGGCCTGCGCCCGTTCCGCCGCAACATCAGCTATTTCGGCATTGATGCGGACCAGCTGCTCAACAAGCAACCGGCGCGCGCCAAACGTCTCTTTAACGAACTGGCTGACCTGATCGCTGAGGAACAGTTCACACAGCTGCCTTATCGCCTGTTTGACAGCGCTGATATCGTTGATGCTTTCCGCCTGATGCAGCGCTCTGGCCATATCGGCAAGATCGTCGTCAAGGCGCCGAAACCAATGGCCGATCCGGCTGATAAAGCGCCATCCAAGGTTAATTCCGAAGGCCATCACATTCTTGTTGGCGGTCTTGGCGGCTTCGGGATCGAGGTGGCGCGCTGGCTGGCTGATCAGGGCGCAAAATCTATCGTCCTCACCAATCGCTCGGGCAAACTTTCCGATGCGGCATTGGCGCTGCAGACCAAATTGGCCGCAAGCGATTGCGCGCTGGTGGTCAAGCCATGCGATGTGTCCGATCCGGCTGCACTGGAGAGCCTGTTCGCCGAATTGCGTAAGGAGCGTCCGATCAGCGGCGTCATGCATATGGCCGCCGTTCTCGATGACGTGTTGCTTGCCAATATGAGCAACGAACAGATCGACAAGGTACTCGGACCGAAGGTGCTCGGCGGCGACAATCTCGATATGGTCACGCGCAAGGATGATCTGGATTATTTCTGGCTCTTCTCCTCCGTCTCAGTCCTGATGGGCAACCCGGGCCAAGCAAACTATGTGGCGGCCAACAGCTACATGGATGGTCTGGCACGCAAACGTCAGCAGCAAGGCCTGCCCGCCCTCGCCATCGGCTGGGGTGCGATCACCGACGTAGGCATTCTGGAACGCGACAAGCAGACAGCAGAGATTCTGGCAAGAACCACGGGCGGCATCGAATTCAAGGCAAGGCAAGCCTTGGATCATCTCGCCAAACTGCTCGCACAGGTGCCTTCAGAAAGCCATTTGGCGACCATCACGCTGGCTCCGATGAACTGGGCCTATGCGCATGACAATCTGCCAATTCTGAAAACACCGGCCTATGAATTGCTCAAGAAGGAAGCGGCTCAATCGTCCAGAAGCGGCCAGCAGTCCCTTGATGTCAGCAGCTTGATCGACGGTCTTGATGACGTAGCGGCGCGTGGTGAAATTGCCAAGATTCTGGCGCAGGAAGTGGCGGATATCTTCCGCATGCCGGTTGAGGAAATCAACCTCAAGCGCTCACTGACCGATCTGGGCATGGACAGCCTGATGGGTATGGAACTGCGCACAGCGGCACAGCAGAAGCTCGATATTGAAATCCCCATGGGGGCCATTGCCGATGGCACGACCATTGAGGATATCGCAGCCAAGGTGCTTGAACGCATTCGTGGCGATGCCGATAACGGCGGTTTGTCCTTCACAGAGGAAACCCTGCTTCATCAGCATATAAGCAGCGAAAGTGATGCCACAAGCCTTGCATCCAAACTCAACGAAATACGCAAGAGCGACATGTAATGTCCGCCCTTGCCTTTTCTTCTGGTAAACCGCTACCGTTATTCGTAGATTGTGATTTTATAGCACACTGACGCGAATGATCCGGAAATCGAGAGGCATGCTTCAGCAGATCAAGAGATCGCGCGATCTTTTGATGCTTCGTATTGAAAGCCACTCGACAGAGGAATGAATGGAGCAATGAATGTCAAAGCAGCAATTTGATCGGGACGCTATTCTGAATTTGTCTCGATCAATGGCCAAAGGTGCCGCGCCCAAACCTGTGCCGACCCGCGAAACCCGCACAAAGGCCGACCGCTCGAAGACTGATTTTGCAACTCTGGACCTTTATCAGCAGATCGCCATCCAACGACAAATGGCAGAGAAGCTGCAAACGAGAGATCCATACTTCGCCTTGCATGAAACGCGCGCTGGCGCGACAACCATCGTGAATGGCAAAGAGCTGATCAATTTCGCCTCTTACGACTATCTCGGCCTCAACGGCCTTGCCGAGGTACAAGAGGCAGCCAAAGCTGCCATTGATGCGTTTGGAACATCCGTATCCGGCTCACGCCCCACATCAGGGGAACGCCCCTTCCATTCTGCGCTTGAGCGACAATTGGCTGAACTTTATGAAAGCGAAGCAGCGCTCGTTTTCGTCTCCGGGCACGCTACCAACGTGTCCACCATCGGTGAGTTGCTCGGCCCCACCGATCTGGTGGTGTTCGATGCCTATAGCCACAATTCAGTGACCACCGGCTGCAAGCTTTCCGGCGCCACAAGACGCTCCTTCAAGCATAATGATCTTGATGATCTTGAACGCATTCTGGAAGAAACCCGCAACGCCCATGACCGCGTCATGATTATTGCCGAAGGCCTCTACTCGATGGATGGCGACATGCCGGATCTTGCCCGCCTCGTAGAGATCAAGGAACGCTTCGCAGCATGGCTTCTGGTCGATGAAGCCCACTCACTGGGCGTTTTGGGTGCAACGGGCAAGGGTCTGTTCGAACAGCAGGGCGTTGATCCCAGCAAGATCGACATCTGGATGGGCACCATGAGCAAGACCATGAGTGGCTGCGGGGGCTATATCTGCGGCAATCAGGTGCTGATTGATATCCTGAAATTCTTCGCGTCCGGCTTCATGTATAGCGTGGGCCTGTCTGCGCCACTGGCTGTCGCCGGGGCAAAGTCGCTCGAGATCATGCAGAGAGAACCATGGCGCGTTGAAAAGCTGCAGTCCAATGGTCGCTATTTCAAAAAGGCTGCGCAAGACGCCGGATTGGATACGGGCCTTAGCGCAGGCTTCTGCGTCGTCCCGGTCATTGTTGGCGACAGCCTGCGCGCTGTCAAATTGAGCAACAACCTGATGGACCGAGGCATTTACGCCTTCCCCATCACTTATCCTGCAGTGCCCATGAACAGCGCCCGCTTGCGCTTTTTCATCAGCGCCACTCATAGCGAAGAACAATTGCAACAGGCTGTCGACATCACAGCTGAGGAATTACGCAAGCTGGAAGAGGCCAACTTCTCCATTGCCACCTCCCTGAGCACCCTCAATACGGAAGAATGAGCATGCGCCCGCGCTCCATATTGATCACTGGAGCCAGTCGCGGACTGGGTGCGGCACTGGCGCGCGCCTACGCCGCTGCGGGTGTTGATCTCATTTTGACCGCCCGCTCGCTGGAGGCCTTGGCGAGCATCTGCGCAGAGTGCCAAGCATCTGGCGCCAAAGTCCGCTGCCTGCCGCTGGATCTTACCAGCGAAGCCAGCATTGATGACGCATTGGCAGAAATCGATCTCATCGGCCTGCCGGATCTGCTGATCGCCAATGCCGGGGTTTATTCCGGGCGGCAGGAAAATGGCTTGCTTGAGCCAAGAGATACGCAGAACCAACAACTCAGCGTCAACCTGACGGGCACCATCCAGTTTCTCGATCAGTGCGCACAAGGCATGAAGGACAGAGGCTCTGGCCATCTGGCCCTTATCAGTTCTCTTGCTGCCATCCAGCCGCAACCCGATAGCCCTGTCTATAGCGCAAGCAAAGCAGGCCTTGCCTTTTGGGGCCGATCGATGGCTGAAGATCTCGCCGACCATGGTGTACAAATCAGCATCGTCTATCCCGGCCATATCGAAAGCCAGCAAACAGAAATGCAGGTTGGCGCCTTGCCCGGTTTGATGCCAGCCCCTCGCGCCGCAGAAATCATCCGCAAAGGCATCGACAAGAAACGTGCCCGGATTATTTTCCCACGACATCTTTACTGGCTCATTCTGGTAAGCAATCTCCTTCCCGGTTGGCTAAGGCGCCGGTTCAACAGACCTTTCCGCTATCACGTCGCGCGTGATGACCGGCCTGAATAGGGAGGCCCTTTCATCGTGGCAAATCAGACCAGAGACTGGATGCAGCGACCGGCCGTGATTTACGGTGTTGGATTCTGGAACAGGAAGTCCATAGCGGGCATGCTCACTTCTTTGCCCGGAAAGCCACGCTTTATCCGTTCCTTCAAACGCGCGCTCAAAGCGGCCAAAGACAGCAATGCCAGCCTGTTTGCCTGGGCCACCCGCCTCAGCCCGGAGCAGCGCGCAGCCTGTAACGCCGAGGGCGTCCCCATCGTGAATGTAGAAGACGGCTTTATCCGTTCCGTTGGTTTGGGAGCCGCCTTCACTCCGGCAGCATCGCTGATCATGGATGCAAGCGGTATCTACTACGATCCGTCCCACCCCAGCGATCTGGAAACCATGCTGCAACAGGATACTGTCAGCGGTGAAGAACGCTTACGGGGGCAGGCCTTCCGCCAAAAGGTCGTTGATTTGGGCGTCTCAAAATACAATCTCGGCAACAAGGCTTCCTCCAAAGGCTGCAGAACTGAGCACACCCCAACAGAAGCCTTGCGCATTCTCGTCCCCGGTCAGGTCAGCGATGATGCCTCCATCCAGAAAAGCCGCAGCGATAGTCTGGCGCTCGCCTCGGGCGAAAATCCTAACCTTCTGCTGCTTAAATGGGTACGCGCGCACCACCCCGATGCCCATATCACCTTCAAGCCACACCCGGACGTGACCAATGGCCTGCGCGATGGCAATCTCTCGGACGCGCAAATGCTGGCATATGCAGACGCGATAGAGCTTGATACCGACATTATCCAATTGATCGAACAGTGTGATTCTCTGCACACGATCAGCTCTCTATCTGGCTTTGAGGCCTTGTTGCGCGACAAGCATGTGGTCGTGCATGGCCTGCCTTTTTATGCCGGCTGGGGTGTCAGCGAGGATAAAACCAGCTGCCCGCGCCGCACCACAAAGCGCAACTTGGATGAACTCGTCTATCTGGCAATGATCAAGTATCCGCACTATGTTTCCCCCCTCACCTTTCACGATTGTGAGGCAGAAGAGACGGTCGAGCAGCTTTCAGGGTTAAGGAATAATAAAGCCGGATCAGCTAAGGATGTAATAATGCTGCAAATTGCCAGACTTGCCTTCAGACTAGGGCTCTGAGAAAGACTGGGAGTTAATGCAGCAAAAGCCTTAATACCGTTGAAATTAGGCGCTATCAGTGATATCCAAATTGGCATTGATGAATGTATGTTTCAAATCAAACGTGGTGTTTGTGCAACTGTCTGCTCAAAAATGTTGCTAAACAGGATTAACTGATTGATTTAATTTATGCAATTTTTGTATCGTGACTGAAGCATGATGCAGAAGCTGACGCGCAGATCTCATACGGGGGTGTTATTCCCGTTTGTTACCAACGAGTTATATAACCATGCTTAGAATTCTTTTTGCTCTGATAGTCTCCGCTTCTTTGGCTGGCTGTGTTTTCACGCCAAGAGAAGGGCCCCTATCTGCTGAAATTGAAAAGCAAAGCACCAAGAATGACTATCTTGTGGTTGATGTCGATTCGACAGTTGTCGATGGCCTAGCCCGCTTCAACCCCGTTGGTTTGCATAGCAAGTTCAAATCCACGAGCCATCGCCTGCCGATATCCACGGTTGGCACCGGCGATATCCTTGCGATCACTGTTTTTGAAGCCGATAATGGCGGTCTGTTCACAGGCAGCTCGGGCAACAGAGCCGAATTCCCCAAGGTTGTCGTCGACAACAAAGGTGAAATCTCCCTTCCCTATTCCGGTACCATCAACGTGAAGGGCAAGACACCGCTGCAAATCCAGGATCTCGTGGTAGAGCGTCTGCAAGGCAAGGCCATTCAGCCACAAGCCATGGTGAATATCGTTCAGAACGAGAACAACGTCGTTACCCTGAGTGGCGACGTGAGCAAGCCAGGCCTTTATCCTTTATCCTCCAAAGGGGTTCGTCTGCTCGACATTGTCGCACAAGCTGGCGGCACGAAATTCCCGGCACGAGAAACCTATATCACGCTCATGCGCGGCTCCCGTCAGGGTGTCCAGCTGCTGGAAACCGTGATCGATCAACCGAATGAGAATATCTATGTAGCGCGTGGCGACCGGATCTATCTGTCCCATGATCCGCAACGCTATACAGTGCTCGGCGCGGTTAAGAAGCCTTCTGTCTATACCTTTGATTCATCGACAATCTCTGTATTGGAAGCCATTGCAGCAGCAGGTGGCCTGAACGACAACAGAGCCGATGCGACAGGCGTCTTCGTCTTCCGCTACGAAGATCCGAAAGTTCTTGATACTTTGAACATTGGCTACACCCATCAGGTCCGTGGCAAAGTTCCGACTATTTATCGTATTAACATGAAGCACGCACAGTCGTATTTTTATGCGCAGTCCTTCCATTTGCAGGATAAGGATTCAGTATTCGTTTCAAATGCGCGTGCTGTCGAAGTTGGCAAAATCCTGCAGCTCATGAATATTGCGACTGCGTCCGTAAGAAACATAGCAACGACCGGAAATAAGATTGAAGTTTTCAGCGACTGAGGTCGCTGAAAGCAAGCTGATTTTTAATTTTTACCTCATGGTGTTCGCGTGACCCAAGAATTGAAAAATTCTATCGAACCAAGTGGAAAGAGGGTCTTTCTCTTTCTCCAGGGTCACCCCTCGTTTTTTGCCAGAAATGTGGCAAATCACTTGGAAGAACAAGGGCATACCGCGCTACGCATTAACTTTTGCCTCGGCGACGCCATTTTGTGGCGGGGAAGAAAATCTCACAATTTCCGCAAACCCTTCTCATCTTGGGAATTATATTTGCGGAAATTCATTCAGGCTCACGGCGTTACTGATATTATCTATTACGCTGATCGGAAGCCTTATCACCAGATCGCAGCCAAAGTGGCTGCTGATTTAGATATTCCAACCTATGCTTTCGAATTTGGCTACCTCCGCCCAGACTGGATCACTCTGGAGCGTGGTGGCATGTCGGCCTTTTCTCACTTCCCGACCGAGCCAGAAAAGATCAGTGCTATCGCCCGTCAAGCCGATGACCCGGATCTGGAACAGAGATACCCCTATACCAAGCCACGAGAGATTTTCTACGAAGTCACTTACAATCTGCTCAGCTATTTCCTTTGGTTCTTCTATCCATTCTATAAAGCAGACCGCTACTACAACCCGCTGGTAGAATATATTTCGGGCATACCCGGCCTCTTTCTTGAAAGTCGTCGGCATCATGCTGCGCGCAAAATCGTCACACAACTTGGGCGCAAGAGAAGGCCGTTTTTCATTTTTTCTCTGCAGCTGCAAAGCGATTATCAGCTTCGGTCAAACGCGCCATTTTCGCATCAGAAGCGCGCGATAGAGCAGGTTATTCGATCTTTTGCGAGAACCTCTGACGAACACACAGACCTGATCTTGAAGGCACACCCTTTAGACAATGGGCTGGAGCGCTGGGGACACTATATCAAGAAAATTTCCAAGGAACTTGGCGTATCTGATCGGGTGCATTTCATCGTTGGTGGCAACCTGACATTCATGCTCAAGCACGCTCGGGGATGTGTCATGATCAACAGCACGGTTGGTCTGCATTCCGTTCGCTCTGGCTGTCCGGTTAAAGTCTTGGGCCACGCCATTTTTGATATTGAAGGCCTTACCCATCAGGGCAGTCTGGACAGTTTCTGGACGCATCCGCAAGCGCCCGATGAAAATTTTGTCAGAGACTTCGTCAAAGCCGTGGCTGTTTCCATTCAGGTCAAAGGCAATTTCTTCACGACAAAGGGCAACAAGGCTGCGGTGCCTGCCTTTGCAAAGAACCTAATCGAACGCAAAGTCAATGGCTACGACGCCTTTGAAGAAATGCCGCCACGGCTGACAACACTGGTGGCTAATGAACCGCCGCTTTATGCGCCCAAGCCGGTTACCGTTGAAATCGACCCAGTCGAGCAAAAAGAGGTAACGCCAGATCGAATGCCGGTGTTTGTGAACCCGCCCGCAGCGAAGGCAACCTGAACTTCAGGCATTTTTCACACTCAACATTCTTGACGATGCGTGGATGCAAAGCCTAAGGCAAATTCCGCGCATTCATTGCCTCTTTGCTTAAAATCACGACTATCAGCACAGATATATGAGAAGGCCCATTGTCGGGAGATGATTCGTGGCCCTCGGGAAATCATCATCTATGGGCATGTGCAGCCGGCCGCTGAAACCCGCCTATAGGATCCAGATTATCAGGCCACAGTCCGCCTACTCCCAAACGCCAGCGAAGCATCGCCTCACCGACAAAAGGATTGTTGTGAACAGCGCGAGAGAGTGCAAACCAACAAAAAACGCCCTGCTCCAATAATGAGCAGGACGTTGACTTCTCTAAACAGCTAAACATGACCTCAATAGCAAGTCAGCCGCAGTGATCATGCATGCTCTCGCATCACAGCAAGCGATACAGACACCATGAAATATACCATCAGTGCGATAATCGCACCGGTCAGTATATTATAACCTCTACGCGGATAGAGAGACGCTTCTGGCATGGTCGGTGCGGACACGATCGTCAAAAATCGCATACGACGTGCAGTTTCCAACTGCGCAGCTTCAAGCGCCTCCAAATGCGATTTATAGCGCAGCGTCTTATATTCGATCCTTAGATTGATATCCCTGAATTCAGAGTCGATTTCACTGAGGGTACGCCCTGATCCACCTGCCAGCCGCTCGTTTTCCTTTTCAATCTGCTGCTTGAGCGCTTCACTCTCCGCCCTCAGCCTGATCAGGGTCGGTGAATTTTCACCGAGCGTCCCTTGGCGGGAGGTAATTTCCGCTTGCTTGGCAGCCAATTGCTGCTCAAGGCTGGAAATGGTTCCTGCAATGGTTTGCGAAGCAATTTCGGTTGAGAAAATTTTGTTCTTCTGTTGGAAATCCTGAAGAACCTTTTTCTCCTGCATCAACTCTTCTTCTGATTGCTGCACCACACCTTCAAAGAAAAGCAACTGCGAACGCGACACTTTCTCGTTCAGATTATCGATAAACTTCTGGGAGTGATACAGAATGCGATCAAGGACTTTCTGCGAATAGGCAGGATCGAAGGTTTGAACAGAGATCTCCAAAAGCTTGGCGTCTTCATCCAGAGTGGCCGTCACCATCTCATTATAATATTCGAGCGCGTATTCCCTTTCTGTATCTTTTGACAAACGAGAAAAGAAGTCTGCGTCCGAAGAGGCGAAATGGTCCAGCAACCCCAAATCTTCATTCAACTTATCAAGCAGCGTTGGGCTTTCGATAAAGGCTTTCAAGACAAGAATATCACGGTCAGACGCCGTCGAAGAAGAGAGCCCCAACATCGAGAGATCCAGCGGACTGCTCTCGGATTTCGCTTCAGTTATATAAATGGATGCCAAACTCTCATATCGATCTGTCGCGATCAGCCCCTGATAAATGGCAACAATGGCAATTGGCAATATGAGAATAAATAGAAACAAATATAGCGACAGATTCAGAGCGGGCAATTTGCTCTTAATATCATTGATCATCTTTGGCTCCGACATTTGGCTCTTGGCGCTCTGAAATTACAGTTTGGACTGGGCGCTGTCCCTGCAGCCCGTCTCCATTTTTGATATTGGCATTGGGACGGTTCTGTCCACGCCGCGAGCCTGCTTGGGAGGCATGCTCTGCTGTTTCATGTGCACGAGGTCCGCTACGCGGCTTCATCCCGGCATTCGGGCCTTGTTTCCTATTCGCAGGCGGCCCGTTGCCCTGCCCCATTGCCGCATTGGGACCTGCTCCCTTATTCCTATTGGCTTTAGGCCCATTGCCTCTGTTTCCACCAGCCTTCGGCCCAGCACCGGGCTTGTGATTGAATGGAGGCCCACCTTCTTGCGCCATTCTGGCCTTCGGACCACCAGCTTGGTGCCTATTCGCATGTGGCCCATTGCCTTGCTTCAACGCAGCATTCGGACCAGCAGCCTGTTTGTTGAGAGCATTCGGCCCGTTGCCTCTCGCCGCACCAGCATTCGGTCCCATACCTGGCTTTTGATTGAAGCGTGGCTTGCCACCTTGACCCGGTCCGATATTCGCTCCGCCACCCGGCGTCCGGTTCGCGTTCGGCCCATTGCCTTGCTTCATCGTCGCATTCGGACCGACAGCCTGATGCTTGATGGCGTTAGGCCCGCCGCCTCTCTTCACTGCATTTGGACCATTCCCAGCATGCTTCTTGCGCGCATGAGGTCCTATCTTACGCTGCATTCTTTTCTGGTTAGGGCGCTTTTTCGGAGCAGAAGATTCTGAGCCAATATTCCGCTCATAGACCTCGATAGCCTCTTCGATCGAATTATACATGACCGCACTGCCCTTATTCAGCACGAGCCCCATGTTGCATTCATTGCGCAATTCATTAAGGCTATGAGATACCTTGATAAAGGAAGCTGCAGCGCGCTTTTCCTTGAAGACCTTGGCGCTTTTTTCCTTGAAATTCTTATCACCGACAGCGGTCAGCTCATCAATGATATAGCAATCAAACGTAAAGGCCATCGCAATGGCAAAATTAAGCCTTGCGCGCATCCCAGAAGAATAGGTTCGCACAGGCATTTCGTAATAATCACCAATTTCCGCGAATTCTTTCACTTCATCAATGATAGTGTCCATCTCTTTTCGCCGAATCCCCTGCAGTCGGCAGGCAAATCGGGCATTCTCTCTCCCTGTCAAAGACGACTGCATCGAGTTGGCCAAGCCCATTGGCCAGGATATGGAGCCCGTTCGACGGATCATTCCGGTATTGGCCATGTCAACACCGGCCAGAAGCCGCATCAACGTGGACTTGCCGGTACCGTTTGGCCCCAACACGCCCACCTGTGCGCCGTCAGGAATGACCAAGGAGACATCCTTGAGAACATAGTGCCGCCCATTGGGCGTCGGGTAATATTTTGAGACCTCGAACAGCTCGATCATGATTGCAGCAACTTGAAACGATACTTGAAGTAAAGAGCATAACCGATCCCGAGACCGATCACAGCCCATTCGAGCGGATAAGACAGATCAGAATCAGCAAACAAAGGCACTCCCAGAGCCCCTGCCCGGAAACCGTTCGTCAGATGGATAATGGGATTATAAGCCAGAACTTTCTGGATGTTTGCCGGAAGATCAAGAATCGAAAAAATGACGCCAGAAATAATCATGAGCGGACTCGTTACAATCCCAACAACCTTGAATAAATTCTCATTAAGCGTCCCAAGAACCGCTAGCGGTGTTGCGATCCCCATGGCAAACAGCATCGAAATCAGAATAACTTCAACACATAATAGTGGGTCGGGGAAATCCGGCACGGCACCAAACAGCCACCAGACCAACAAAATCAAGAGGACACTTGCCCATGCATGCATGAACATGGCGGTGATGAAACGCGCCAATATCGTATCCAAAGGCTTCACCTGAGGATAATTGAGCAGAGCCATATTGGCTTGAATGGCATGAGCCAGATAGCCGAACCCGTTTCGGACCGTATTGAAAACAATAAAACCGCAGCCGACAAAAAGAGTCACGTGGACGCCGCGAATACTGGTTCGTCCGGAGGCCCACCAGACGGCGGTAATGATACTCATCCCGACAATCGGCTCAAAAAGCGACCAGAACAGACCAATCCGACTCTTTCCCAGACGGATTTTATATTCCTTGAAGACAAGCGCCCAAATAGCGGAAACCTGCTTTTGAAAACCGCGCTTATACAAATAAAGCTCGCCTCTATTGTCTAAGCCTTTGGATTTCAACTTAACATTCTTCAAACCCGCTCTCCATGATCACGCATGCCGATAAGTAAAGTCGGAGACAATCGAAAAGGTGGCTCCTGGGACGAGATTGCATAAAGCCCCGGATATAGATGAGATTATAGTTTATTTGGGGTGAAATTTTGTCTCACCCGAAGCAATGATTCCATATAGTTAATCTGTCGTCTCACACGGCTAACGTAACGTCAAGAGGTACGACGCGAGTTGCCATCCAGAGACATAAATTTGCCATACAACGGCACGACAGTGTGCCGCGATAAACTCAGACAGAGCATCAGCCTTTTTGCCCCTGCAAGATCCCAGTAAATCCAGAACCAATCTTGCCGAATTTTTAGCGGCGATTGGTAGACAAACACCAATGCACAACGATATAAAGGCCCCAATGTTTACCTGCTGATTACACAATCATGTATGACAGCAAACTCTGTCGCTTAATCCCAGAAGTTAGTTGAGTTAGCCAATGCATTTTACTCACTTAAAGGCCCTCGAGTATGAGAGCATCCATATTATTCGCGAGGTTGCATCGGAGTTCAAGAACCCGGTGATGCTATACTCGATCGGCAAAGACAGTGCCGTGATGTTGCATCTGGCTCGCAAGGCCTTTTATCCCTCGCGTTTGCCGTTTCCCTTGATGCATGTTGATACGACGTGGAAGTTCCGGGAAATGATCGAGTTTCGCGACCGGATTGCCAAGGAATATGACCTTGATCTGATCGTGCATACGAATGAAGAAGGCCGGGCGAACAATGTGAACCCGTTCACCCATGGCTCTTCGCTTTATACGCAGATCATGAAGACGGATGCGCTAAAGCAGGCACTGACCGCACACAAGTTTGATGCAGCCTTTGGTGGCGCACGACGCGATGAAGAGAAATCCCGCGCCAAGGAGCGCATCTTCTCCTTCCGGACAGAAAATCACAGCTGGGATCCGAAGAACCAGCGTCCGGAGCTTTGGAACATCTTCAACACCCGCACCAAGCCGGGCGAAAGCATCCGGGTCTTCCCTCTGTCCAACTGGACCGAGCAGGATATCTGGCAATATATCATGCTGGAGAATATTCCGATTGTTCCGCTCTATTATGCCAAGGAGCGCCCTGTCGTGAAGCGCGATGGCACCTTGATCATGGTGGACGACGACCGCATGCCGCTCAATGAAGGCGAAGTGCCGGAAATGAAGATGGTGCGCTTCCGCACCCTTGGCTGCTACCCGCTGACGGGCGCGGTTGAAAGCTCGGCCTCGACGTTGGAAGAGATCTTCGAAGAAATGCTGATTGCCCGGACCTCCGAGCGCGAAGGACGCATGATTGATCATGACGACACCGCATCGATGGAGAAGAAGAAAAGGGAGGGCTATTTCTGATGAGCGACATGGAAACAACCTCGAAATCATCGCTGGAAGGCGGCCAATTTGCCCGTCAGGAAAGCCGGGACATTCTGCGCTTCCTTACCTGTGGCAGTGTTGATGATGGCAAGTCCACCCTGATCGGGCGGCTGCTTTACGATAGCAAGACGATCTTTGAAGATCAGCTCTCTGCGCTGGAAGTGGTCAGCCGCAAGCATGGCACGACCGGGGACGATATGGACCTTGCGCTGCTGCTTGACGGGCTTCAGGCCGAACAAGAGCAGGGCATCACGATTGACGTGGCCTATCGCTTCTTTGCGTCCGACAAACGCAAATTCGTTGTCGCCGATACGCCGGGGCATGAGCAATATACCCGCAACATGGCGACCGGTGCGTCCAACTGCGATCTGGCGGTCATTCTGATTGACGCGCGCAAGGGCGTGCTGACCCAGACCCGTCGTCACAGCTTCATCACCTCACTGATCGGCGTGCGCCATGTGGTGCTGGCGGTCAACAAGATGGACCTGATGGACTTCAGCCAGGAGGTGTTCGACAAGATCGTCGAGGATTATAACGCCTTTGCGCAAGGGTTCGAGTTCGAGACCATCATGGCGGTGCCGATGTCTGCACGCTATGGCGACAATGTCGTGGTCAAGAGCGACAAGACCCCATGGTATGAAGGCCCGAGCCTTCTGTCCTATCTGGAAGATATCGATGTCGAGAGTGCAGACCGGTCTCTGCCTTTCCGCTTCCCGGTTCAGTGGGTCAACCGTCCGAACCTCAACTTCCGTGGCTATTCGGGCACGGTGGCCTCTGGTGTGGCGCATGTGGGGGACGAACTTGTTGTCGCCAAGTCCGGCAAGGTCTCCAAGATCAAGTCCATCGTGACGATGGATGGGGATTTGCAGGAAGTGGAAGCCGGACAGGCTGTCACGATCACGCTGGAAGACGAGATCGACATCTCGCGCGGCGACCTCCTGGCTCCGCCACAGCATCGCCCGCAGGTGACCGATCAGATCTCGGCCCATCTCATCTGGATGGATAGCAGCCGACTGATGGTTGGCCGGGCCTATATCATCAAGATGGGCAACCAGCAGGTTCAGGCGACGGTTACCGAGCTCAAGCACAAGATCGACGTCAACAACGCCTCCCACAAGGATGCGGGCAAGGCGCTGGATCTCAACGAGATCGGCTTCTGCAACATGTCCTTTGCGGAGCCTCTGGCGATGGACACCTATGAAGAGAACCCGCATACGGGCTCCTTCATCCTGATTGACCGCTATTCCAACCAGACGGTTGCGGCTGGTCTTGTCTGGTTTGGCCTGCGCCGTGCCGAGAATGTGCATTGGCAGGCGGTTGATGTGGACAAGGCAGCGCGCGCCGAGCAGAAGGGTCAGAAGCCACGGGTTCTGTGGTTCACCGGTCTGTCCGGGTCTGGCAAGTCCACCATTGCCAATCTGGTCGAGAAGAAGCTGCATGGGGAAGGCCGTCACACCTATCTGCTGGATGGGGACAATGTGCGTCATGGCCTCAACCGTGACCTTGGCTTTACCGATGTGGACCGGGTCGAGAATATCCGCCGGATCGGCGAGGTCTCCAAGCTGATGGCTGATGCGGGTCTGATCGTTCTGACCGCCTTCATCTCCCCTTATGCCGCCGAGCGACGCATGGTGCGCGAGATGCTTGAAGAGGGCGAGTTCATCGAGGTCTATGTGGATACGCCGATGGAGGTATGTGAAGCACGCGATGTGAAGGGCCTCTACGCCAAGGCACGCGCGGGCAAGATCGAGAACTTCACTGGCATCGATGCGCCATACCAAGCACCTCGTCATCCTGAAATTTATGTAAATACTGACGAGATGTCTGCCGAAGATGCTGCAGATGCCATTGTTGCGTATTTGACAAAGGACTAACTCATGACGCCTTTTCTCAAGAGCTTGATCGAAGCAGCCCTTTGTGCTTCCGAGACAATTCTCGATATCTACGAAACAGATTTTGATGTCGAAATCAAAGGTGATGATTCACCGGTCACGCAGGCCGACAAGGCCGCAGAGGCCGTCATTCTGAAGCATCTGGCCGCATTGGCGCCTGATATTCCTGTCGTAGCGGAAGAATCCGCTGCGGAAGGAAATATTCCTGATGTGGTCGGAGACTTCTTTCTCGTCGACCCACTGGATGGAACGAAGGAATTCATCAAGAAGAATGGTGAATTCACGGTCAACATCGCCCTTATTCGTGACAATGTTCCGGTAATGGGTGTGATCTTCACACCCGCCAAAGGCTGGCTCTATGCTGGCGATGTGGAAACAGGTTGCTGGAAGGGGGATGTAGCAGATCCTCGCAGTTCTCATACGATTGAAAACTGGCACGAAATAAAGACGCGTCCAATAACGGATAAGGTCGATGTGGTCGGCTCTCGGTCCCATCACACACCGGAAGCAGAAGCCTATCTTAAGGACTTCACCGTGGGTGAACAGAAATCTATCGGCTCTTCGCTTAAATTCTGCCTTCTGGCAGCCGGCGAAGCCGATTTATATCCGCGCTTTGGACGCACGATGGAATGGGACACCGCCGCTGGCGACGCAATTCTCTCAGCGGCTGGCGGCACGGTAATCACCCCTGATGGCAAACGCCTGCAATATGGCAAAGTCGTTCAGGATGATGCGCCATTTGCCAACCCGTTCTTCATTGCAAAGACGTTCTGAAGCGGTTTACAGCGTATAAAAAGCCCGCTGCGATGAAACGCAGCGGGCTTTTTTTAAATTTTAGCTAGCCATTACTTCCTAAGAACGCCAGTCGCTGAAAGCGAATCTTCAGAAGCAATCCTACTCTTAGATTTAAGATAGTTGCTTTTCGGCAAGCCGAACGACAAGACCAAGAAGTGCTTTTCGATTGATCTGTTTAAACTGGGTGTTGTCCGCGCGACCCGATGTTCTCTCTGGGAAGAATTCATCAGCAGAAATGCTAGTCCCTGAGAAAGTTTGTTCATTGTCTTGTCTAAAATGTTGCCGTATTTTTTCTACCTGACTATCTGAAAGTGACATTTTTTCTGTTTTCGAAGGCAAAAACTCTTCTTTAGCTAACATATTAAGAATAATCCCGCGCAATCTCTGCTTTTTTGCCCAAGGTGCTTTGGGGTTCATTCGGTTTATCTCGCGATTGAGATGTCTCATAAGAGCAACCATACGAAAATCTAACCCCTCATTTTCAGAGGAAGCCCGCTCCAAACCAACAATGTCTGCGCCAATCTGATTAACAAAATCAAAGAATAAATCTTCGCCATGCCAAAATTTTCTGTCATAGGGGCGCACAGTTACCTTGTCGGAACCAAAGACATCTCGCCATATTTGAACTCGTTTGGAGAAGTAGTTTTGTTTCAGATCAATACTATTATCCAAATTGAAAGGCTTTACAGACCCCGTCTTTATTTCCTGCTGGTAAAAAGAAAGAATATAATCATCTTGGCGCCGCACATAAGCAATCACGTCAACATCAAAATTGGCAAAGTAGTCGTATATCTTTTGGGCTTCTTTTTGTGTGACATCAATCGCACCGAATGCCTCAGAAGACAGAACGACGGTTTGAGCGTTAGACTCCTCAATGTGCTTCATGAGGGGCTGCATAACGCCATCAAAGTCACCAGAATATTTTTTAAGAAGCCAGTAAACAGGCAAACCAGTCAATGCGGCAGCAACCGGCACATGCTGAGAATTCTGCAAATATTTTACTTGTTGTTCGCAAGGATACAAAATGCCTTTACTAAGCAGCTGAGGGGCATTTTGATGTAAACATTTTTGCAGATAAGAGCTACCCGTTTTATTGAATCCAATATGCAGAACTAGTCTTTTTCTAACCATAGAAGATACCGCCTCTACTATCCTCGTAAATCAACGAGAGGGTTTCTGAGCACATATTTTCCCAACAGATTGCGGTCGATAAATTTCTGCTTTAGCTCTTCACCGTTCTGAATTTTTTTGAACGGGCCTACAACACCATCCTGCCGCTGGAATGTCGGAGGGGTTACATCAGCTGGAAAATCAACCGGAATACCCTGCCCACGAAGATAGAGATACTGCTGTTCCAAAAGAAACGGTTTGGTTACGTTGATATCCGCCTCATAAGAGAAGGTCATGTATGATTTTCCAGCCTTATGCACACGCTCTTCGGCGGCTAGATACCAGCGATCTTCTACCTCGGCCCACTCCATAAATTCGTCAAACTCGATCTCAGGTTTCACATTTTTGGTGTCTGTATTTACCCAGACATCAGAGAGCATCGCCTTTTTGTAGGAAATGAAGGTATCAATACGACTACGAACAATAAACATGATCAGGCTATCCGGCTTACTTATCATCTGATCAAGCTCTTCACCCGACATCTGATGCGGAAATACCTTATAGGAATAGGCCAATTTACCAGCTCTATTCATAGCGTCTCTGAGAGATTCAAGAAATGCCAACCGATTGTCCGCAACATATTTGGTAAGGGCAGGATCTGACTGATCTTGAAAGTCTATGCCAGCCGTTTCGCGAAGACTTGCCAGAATTTCAGGAAAGCGTGCCAGTCCAAAAGCACCGCGTGGGTTGAAAATCTCGAACAAATTGGCAAAATTATCAAACTCACCAAGACTGTCACAGAAATAGTTTGTTCCCGTTCTAGGTGCAGCAATAATTGTGATTTCTCGAGCAGTTGTCATTCTTGATTATTTCCTTGTTCCTGTCTTAGGAAGAAATCCTCTTCTCGAAAGAGGATGCATATAAAGCAATCGCCCTTGGTTCAGAGCCAAACCAACTGAAACCCACATTATCGATCACACTCAAATCACGCAAGAATGGCTCCATTTCTTTCAAACGCAGCCTGCCTGTTGGTTAACCTGATAGAGTAAGCAAGCGAACCGCTCATTGAAAAAGTCACACGAATGAGGGGTCAGAACTCAGAATTCTTGCAGGAACTCAAATCTCTTATTCAAAAATATCGCGGCGATTTTTCGCACGTCCTTGGCATTGTATCCCGAAGAAGAAAGTACCTCCCAAAACGTATGGGCAGGCAATTCTTTTAGCAGCGGGTTGGCTCGCTCGAACACTTCGTTCAAAAATCCTGGAGGCACATAGCGACTGCACCAGAGAATGTGTTTATTCAGCCACTTGGTGTAATCCTGCGTGTAAATATCAAACAGATCGTCGCCCTTGAGCTTGTCCATCATGATCTTGGCGTGATCAAAAATCTTGATGAAGCGCGCACCGTTGGCGCCAATCGTTTGCCCGGTCCGGTTCATGCGATGGACATGGGTAATCTCATTGAGGAAAAGGAATTTGTCGGCCTTGGTGGTCGTCTCCCAATGGAATGGATTGTCCTCAAAGAAAAAATCTCCAACGGGGAAGCGTATGGCCTTTTCTTCCAGAAAAGAGCGCCGATAAATTTTGCGCCATGGAAAGGGAGCCATTTCCAGAAGGGTATTTCTTAGCCTGTCAGTGCGCCATTCAGCGGCAACCTGTCCCCAGAGATGATGCTCGGGATAATGGCTGTATTTGCCATCATGGTTCCAATATTCGCTACAGTTGCAAACGATGAAATCTGCTTTGCTTTTCCAAAGCATCTCAACGGCCTGCTTGGTATATTTTGGAATGACCCAATCGTCGCCATCCACAAACAGGATAATGTCACCCGTCGCCAGATCGAGACCTGCATTGGCTGCCGTGGCCACACCGCCAATGGTGTTTTTGGAGAAGAATACCGGCTTGATTGTCACGTCCCGCCGATCATCGGCAATCGCCTTTATAATGGCTTGCGTGCCGTCGGTTGAGCAGTCATCAACCACAATCAATTCAAGATCATCAAACCCGCAATCAAGCACAGACTGGAGCGTGATGGCCACATATTCTTCAACATTATAGCAAGTGACAATAGCACTAATTTTCACGACGCCACTCCTGGCTTTTGGCTTTGAAAACTTCTATTTCCGCTTGATAGCGCTCTTTCCAGAACAGGCTGGTCTCGCTTTCATCGCGGCACAACCCGTTGAGAAGCCAACTGAAAACATCTTCGGTGAAGCCATCATAAGCAGCATAGAGCTCATCATTGGTTTCATGATGCTGAATCTCTTTTGAAATATCTTCCAGCATCGGAAACAGCTGCAAACGCATTTCACCAATATAGTTGGTCGCACGCTCTCCTTCAGGCGATTCAAAGTGGACCACAAGCGGAGGTGCCCAGCCCAGAATTCCGCAATAGGAAGATTTGAGAAAACTCATCCAGTGAGGCTGGATGTCTTCATGATACCGTGCTTCGGGGAAACAGATGCCGCTTTTGACATAGAAGTCGCGGTTATAGGTCTTGTTCCATGGGAAATTCACGGTTTTGAGAACGCCGGGAACCTCACGCAACGAAAACATGCCCGCAGGATATCTGGAGCTTCCGATCGAGGAAAAGAAGGAACGGTCCACTTCGTGCATTTCATAGGTCAGAGGATCATCTTCATGCGCGGCCAGATGATACTTGTAGATGACGAAATCTGCACCATTCTTGAGAACCGATGACTTGATATAGAAAAAGAAGCTATCGCAGATCACGTCATCTGCGTCGATGAAGGTCAGATACTCTCCACTCGCGAGCGATGCTCCGAGATTTCTGGCAGCGCCCGGTCCGCTATTCTGGTCCTGCTTATGGTAGATCAGCTTGATATTATTGGGCATTTCAAAGCGAGCAATAACGCCCTCGGTGTCATCGGTTGAACAATCGTCAACAATAATCACCTCAAGAGCCTCTTGCCGCCTGGAAAAGAACTCCAGATGGCGCGCAATTCCCTTCTCATCATTATATGCGGGAATCACAAAAGAGTATTCAGCATGGACCATTCTAATAATTACCTACAAAATATAAAGATTCGAGAAACCTGCGATCAAACCTTGATATGCTCGATTGCGAAGAGGCTCAAATCAAATTTTGTACCATCAAAGAACCAGATGATCTCAATATTCCGCGCTTCCTGAAGCAGCTCTTCTTCCATTTTGTGAATCACAAACTGCTCTGTGCGTCCATCGGTAAAGACCGTCAGCGGGCTGTTGAACCGATCAACAAAACGCTCTTCCAGATGATAGCGTACACAGGGGCGGAAAGCCGTCATGCCTTTGCTGTGAGCATCAATCAAGCTGACAATATAGCGAGCGTCTTTGGCCTGAGCGATCGGAACCAGAAAATTGATGGAAACCCATTTGGCTTTTGCCCGGTCTTCAACACAAAAACGTAGCCCGCTTTCGTCTTGCGCTTGTTCCAGCTTGAATTTGGCTTCGCTATCAGGCTGTACATCGATGCGAATGCCACGCGCAAGCTCCACATGCGAAGAGACCTCTTCAGCAGGTTTCTCTGACAGTGCCATTTGTGTTAACTGATTGAGATCAGCAAAAGGGGCTGCGGCTTCTTCCAACTCAGAAATAAGTTTGGCAAGAATTGAAGTTTGCATCATTAGTGTCCTTGACGTTTCTTGGCTTTGCAACAGTTCAGCCGAATCCTGCGCGAATACTGACTTGTCCTCGCATAATAAGTGATTTCACGAGAGATTATAGTGAGAAATAAAACTCTCTGCCTTTAGCCTATGGGCCTTATCAGCAGAGCCTGAAATGCCCGAAACCGTATAGCTCCGGGCATTTTTTTATCAATCTTTCTCTTGCAGCGCCTTGACGATGAGATCGGAGGCCTGCTCCGCAGACATTTTGGCGGTGTTGACATAGATCTCCGGATTGACCGGCTCTTCATATGGCGCATCGATGCCAGTGAAGTTCTCGATCTTGCCCGCGCGTGCCTTGGCGTAGAGGCCCTTCACATCGCGTGCTTCACATACCTCCATCGGCGTATCCACATAGACCTCGATGAACTCGCCCTCTTCAAGCATCTCGCGCACCATGCGTCGCTCGGCGGCATAAGGGGAGATGAAGGCGGTCAGAACGATCAGACCCGCATCAGCCATCAGCTTGGAGACCTCGCCGATCCGGCGGATATTCTCGACCCGGTCCACATCGGTAAAGCCAAGGTCACGGTTGAGGCCATGACGCACATTGTCCCCATCCAGCAGATAGGTGTGACGGCCTTCCCCATGCAGCTTCTTCTCGACCAGATTGGCAATGGTGGACTTGCCAGACCCGGACAGACCGGTGAACCACAGAACCCGTGGCTTCTGACCCTTCTGCTCGGCGCGCGCTGCCTTGTCCACATCAACCGCCTGCCAATGCACATTCTCGGCACGGCGCAGGCCAAACCAGACAAGACCAGCCGCAACCGTCTGGTTGGAATAGCGGTCAATCAGGATGAAGGAGCCCGTATGCGGGTTCTCTTCATAGGTGTCCATCGCCAGAGGCTCCGCAAAGGACATGTTGCAGAAGCCGATCTCGTTGAGATCCAGCGCCTTGCCCGCATCCTTGTGGGAGGCGTTGTTGACGTCGATCTTGTGCTTGAGCTCGGTAACCGTCGCCTGAACCTGCTGGTTGCCCATCTTGATGATATAGGCCCGGCCAACCATCAGTCGGCTGCTATCCATCCAGATGAGATGGGCCGAGATCTGATCGGTCACCTGCGGGCGATGCTGTGGCGGAGCCAGGAGGTCGCCGCGCGAGATGTCGATCTCGTCTTCCAGCGTGATCGTGACAGCCTGTCCGGCTTCCACTTCCTGCAAATCCCCATCCATCGTCACGATGGACTTGATCTTGGAGACCTTGCCGGACTTGGCGACAACAAGTTCGTCCCCCACATGCGCCACACCAGAGGCCACCGTGCCCGAATAGCCACGGAAGTTGAGGTTCGGACGGTTGACCCACTGAACCGGGAAGCGGAAAGGCAGAGACCGGTCTGCACTCTCGACATCGATATCTTCCAGATAGGACAGAAGGCTCGGGCCTTCATACCATGGGGTCTTGTCGCTCTTGACCACGACATTGTCGCCATAGCGTGCAGACATCGGCACCGCCATGATGGTCTCGAACTCGAACCCTTGCGCAAAGGCGTTATAATCCTCGACGATCTTGTCGAACACCTCCTGGCTGAAGTCCATCAGGTCCATCTTGTTGACCGCCAGCACCACATGGCGCACGCCGATCAGTGAGGTGATGAAGCTGTGACGACGGGTCTGGGTCAGCACGCCCTTGCGCGCGTCAATCAGAATGACCGCCAGATCGCAGTTGGACGCACCGGTCGCCATGTTGCGGGTATATTGCTCATGCCCCGGCGTATCGGCGACAACGAATTTGCGTTTGTCGGACGCAAAGAAGCGATAGGCCACGTCAATCGTGATGCCCTGCTCTTGTTCGGCCTGAAGCCCGTCAAGCAGCAGCGCAAGGTCCATATCGTCCCCGGTCGTGCCATGCTTGCGGCTGACCACTTCCAGCGCAGAGAGCTGATCTTCAAAGATCGTCTTGCTATCGTAAAGCAGCCGCCCGATCAGGGTGGACTTGCCATCATCAACACTGCCACAGGTAAGGAAGCGCAGAATGTCCCGGCTTTCCTGACGGGCAAATTGGCCGCCTTCCAGCGATGATTTCGAGGTTGTTTCCATGTCGCTCATCAGAAATAGCCCTCCCTTTTCTTCTTCTCCATCGATGCGGTGTCGTCATGATCAATCATGCGTCCTTCGCGCTCGGAGGTCCGGGCAATCAGCATTTCTTCGAAGATCTCTTCCAACGTCGAGGCCGAGCTTTCAACCGCGCCCGTCAGCGGGTAGCAGCCAAGGGTGCGGAAGCGCACCATCTTCATTTCCGGCACTTCGCCTTCATTGAGCGGCATGCGGTCGTCGTCCACCATGATCAAGGTGCCATCGCGCTTCACGACAGGGCGCTCCTTGGCATAATAGAGCGGAACAATCGGAATATTCTCCAGCATGATATATTGCCAGATATCCTGCTCGGTCCAGTTGGACAGAGGGAAGACCCGGATGCTTTCGCCCGGCTTGGTGCGGGTGTTGAAGATGTTCCAAAGCTCCGGACGCTGGTTCTTCGGATCCCAGCTGTGATTTTCTGTCCGGAAGGAGAAGATGCGCTCCTTGGCGCGGGATTTCTCTTCATCGCGTCGTGCGCCACCAAAGGCTGCATCAAACTTGTGTGCGGTCAGTGCCTGCTTTAGCGCATCCGTCTTCATGATCTGCGTATAAAGCGAAGAGCCATGGGTGAACGGGTTCACATTGTTCGCCCGGCCTTCTTCATTCGTATGCACGATCAGATCAAGGTCATATTCCTTGGCAATCCGGTCGCGAAACTCGATCATTTCCCGGAACTTCCACGTCGTATCAACATGCATCAAGGGAAACGGCAAACGCGAGGGATAAAAGGCCTTGCGAGCCAGATGCAACATCACGGCACTGTCTTTGCCGATCGAGTATAGCATCACCGGGTTCTTGAACTCCGATGCAACCTCGCGAATAATATGGATGCTCTCATACTCGAGGGCCTTTAAGTGAGTAAAATGCATTGGCTAACTCAACTAACTTCTGGGATTAAGCGATAACAACAGCTTCACCTATTATCAAATTCAGCGCGTTTGTATACCCCTTGAAGCTGTAAATCTTGTCGACATTCGTCCGTGTTCTCAAGAAGGGGCGTCTTTAAACACGCAAGACGATACAAGAGTACTAATCCGAACCGAACAGATCCCGCGTGAAGACCTTGTCCGTTACGTCCAATATTTCCTTGGCCATTCGGTTTGCAACGATGATATCTGACTTAGACTTGAACTCAGCAAGATCTGTAATCACGGGTGAATTGAAGAAATGCTCTTCATCCAGAGAAGGTTCATAAACGATCACTTCAATCCCCTTGGACTTGATGCGCTTCATGATCCCCTGAATGGAGGAGCTGCGGAAATTGTCCGAATTGGCCTTCATCACCAGGCGGTAGATGCCAACCGTTTTGGGTTGTTTGGCGATAATCGTATCCGCAATGAAATCCTTGCGCGTCGTATTGGCATCAACGATCGCCCGGATGAGCACCTGAGGCACCTGAGAATAATTGGCCAAAAGCTGTTTGGTATCCTTAGGCAGACAATAGCCACCATAGCCGAACGAGGGATTGTTATAGTGATCACCGATGCGTGGATCGAGTCCGACACCATCAATCAACTGGCGGGTATTCATGCCAAAGGCCATGGCATAACTGTCCAGTTCATTGAAATAGGCAACGCGCATGGCAAGATAGGTATTGGAGAAAAGCTTGATGGCTTCCGCTTCGCACGCATCGGTAAAAAGCACAGGCGCGTCTTTCTTGACCGCCCCCTCAATCAGCAAGTCGGCAAACTGTCTAGCACGCTCTGACTTCTCCCCCACAATGATGCGCGAAGGGTAGAGATTGTCATAAAGCGCATGTCCTTCACGCAGGAATTCAGGCGAAAAGACGACCTGCCCGGTGTTCATTCGCTCGCGCACATCATCAACAAAGCCAACCGGAATGGTCGACTTGATCATGATCGTCGCGGTGCTATTGACCGCCATAACCGCCCGGATAACAGCTTCCACCGACTCGGTGTTGAAATAGTTGGTTTCAGGATCGTAATTGGTTGGCGTGGCAACCACGACAAAGTCAGCATCCAGATAGGCACTTGCTCCATCAGTCGTCGCCGTCAAATTCAGAGCTCGGGTTGCAAGAAAATCCTCGATTTCATCATCAACAATCGGGCTTTTCTTGTCGTTCAGCATCTGAACCTTGGTTTCGCTGATATCGACCGCAACAACCTCGTGATTTTGCGCGAACAAAATAGCGTTCGACAAGCCCACATAGCCGATACCTGCCACTGCAATTTTCATCTTATACAACCCGTCAACAAACCATCTGCAAATATGTGCCCCCGAAATATCGAACCACTTCTACTTCATAAATCAGGCAGCGTCCAACATGTCTTCATATGCAGAATAAATAAGCGCAAATTTTGTCAGCCCATAACAATCGCATAAGAAGAGAGCAAAAAGCATAGGAAAGCCAAACAAAAAGAGCGCCAAAGATAGAGTGCCAACCCCTCTCCCTTAGCAAACCCTGACATAGCACAAACCCTGTTACACTATTTTGACCATTTGGTTCGCGATAGCAGACGAGAGAGGGATCGGCAACCATCATCATGAAACGCAAAAACCCGCCATCTCTGGCGGGTTTTGACATATCATTCACGTCCGTGGCGCTTTACTCTTCAGCAGCCACCGGCTGCGGCGCCTCAGGAGCAGATGGTGCTGCATCACCATCTTTCTCGCCTGCCACTGGCCGCTTGCGTGAGCGATAGGTGGTGCGGCGGCGACGACGCGGAGCCCCGTCCTTGCCGTCTTCGTCCCCATCTACTGCAGCTTTTGGAGTCCGTTTTCTTTTCGGCTTTTCCTCGGGCTGCGGCTCATCATCCGATTTCTCGACAACGGCAACTTCCATTTCAACCGCGGTATTTTCAAAACCGCTGATCTCCGGCTGAGGTTCATCACCGGTAATTTCGGGCTGTGGAGCCGGTTTTGGACGGACCGGACGCTCGGAATTGGAGGATTGATCATTATTGGAATTATTGTTGCGCGCGTCATCGCGAGGAGAAGGCTGCGCGGCAGCTATGATGCGCAAATAATGCTCGGCATGCTGATAGTAGTTTTCAGACATGACCATATCGCCAGACGCCAGGGCATCTCGTGCAAGCGACTGATATTTCTCTGCAATATGGCTCGCTGTACCACGAATCTTTACATCAGGTCCATTGCTATCATAGGAGCGGGACAACGGATTGGATGGCTTGCGCCCGCGACTGCGTGTCCGGCTGCTTTTCTGGCTCTGTCGCATTGTTTTTCTCTCGTAAATAGGCTGACCAAAAGGTCCAGCAAGGCAAACTGATTGCCAAATGTCCCCACGGACACGTGCCCTGACCTGATCTCGCAGACCATAACACCGCGTTGTCAACCTGTTTGAAAAGTCACGAGCTATTTCGATTCAACGATCGAGTTGCTTCTTTGACTGAATAAAATCTGAAATCCGCTACGGGAATCCTAAAAATACAGATGAATCTGACCGGAACCCCACCGCCAGCTGTTTTTTGCTACGCAAATCAGCCGGATTTTGCTCTTGGTGCCTTCAATCTATCGAGTTACGTCACAAATTCAAGCCCATTGACGTTTTTTTGTCAGACCGCACGCAGTACTTTCAACAGAAGTTTGGCAAAAAGGCTAATTTTGACGCCTTTGCAGCAATAAAATTCGGTTTTTCCCCGCAAGATCCTTCAAAATATGGCCTTCCTCACCAATCGCAGACGTCAACCCGCTCTTCCGAGCAACAGCACGCACGGCGTCAGCCTGGCGATAGCCGAACTCGAACGCCATGATGGATGGTTTCACATCCCACGCTGCAATCGCAGAGAAAAGCGCCTCATAGGCTTCCAGCCCCGTCTCTCCAGAGACCAGAGCATTGGTCGGATCATAGTCGGCGACGTCTTTTTCTATGTCAGCCATTTCATCTGCGGCCAGATAGGGCGGGTTGGAGATGAGAATATCCATCCCTCCAGCAAAAGCCTCAGCATAGCTGGCACGTAGAAACGCGCAACGCTCCGAAAAGCCCAGATCCAACGCATTCTGCCGCGCCACGGTAAGCGCAGCCGAGCTGATATCCGATCCGACGCCAAACGCATTGGGCAATTCAGACAGAAGTGAGAGCAACAGGCACCCCGTGCCGGTCCCGATATCGACAATAGAGAGCGGTGCCTGTTTGCTTTTCACCACATCAAGCACCCCCGCCACAAGCGTTTCACTATCGGGGCGCGGCACAAGCGTATCAGCGGTCACCTTGAAAGGCAGCCCCCAGAATTCGCGATAGCCCAGAATATGCGCAATTGGCTCTCTCGTGAGCCGACGCTCGACCAGTCCATTCAACAGACTGATCTCATCAGACTGAAGGGCCCTGTCAAATTGCAGGATGATATCGGTTTCTGACAGACCCAAGCCATGACAGGCCAGCAGCCGCGCATCAAGACGCGCGGTTTCTATGCCCTCTTGCGCCAGAGCCCTCGACATTCCCGCGATCATCTGATCCAAACGCATGGTGCGCCTTCCGGCTCCAGACAGCCCACATCAAGCAAGCTGCAGCAAATTAAACGGCGTCGTCTTCAACAGCGGCCAACAATTGCGCCTGATTTTCTGCAATCAGGGCATCGATCAATTCACCCAGCGCTTCACCGGCCAGAATCTTGTCCAGCTTGTAGAGCGTGAGATTGATACGATGATCCGTCACGCGCCCTTGCGGGAAGTTATAGGTGCGAATGCGCTCGGACCGGTCACCCGATCCAACCTGCCCGCGTCGCTCTTCAGAGCGTTCGCTTGCCGCGCGATCCCGTTCGGCTTCATAAAGGCGAGCCTGTAGCACCTTCATCGCGTTGGCGCGGTTCTGGTGCTGGGACTTTTCCGAAGACGTCACCACAATGCCCGTCGGCAAATGCGTGATGCGCACCGCGGAGTCCGTCGTGTTCACATGCTGCCCACCGGCACCGGATGCACGCATGGTATCAATGCGGATATCATCAGGGCGAATGTCGATATCCACCTCTTCAGCCTCCGGCAGCACCGCCACCGTTGCAGCCGAAGTATGAATACGCCCGCCGGATTCGGTTTCCGGCACGCGCTGCACCCGATGAACACCGGATTCATATTTCATTTTGGCGAACACCCCGACGCCTGACACGCTGGCAATGATTTCCTTATAGCCGCCCATATCGCCTTCGCTGACTGACATGACCGAAACCTTCCAGCCATGATCCTCGGCATAGCGCTGATACATGCGAAACAGATCACCGGCAAACAGGGCTGCCTCGTCGCCGCCCGTTCCGGCCCGCACCTCCAGAATGGCGCTCTTGTTATCAGCGGCATCCTTCGGCAAAAGCAGGATTTGCAGCTCGGCTGCCAGTTCCTCGATCTTTTGTTCCGTGGGCTTGACATCCTCATATGCCAAATCGCGCATTTCGGCATCCATCTCGGGATCGTTCAGAATCTCCTGAAGATCCTCAAGCTCCTTGAGAGCTGCCAGATAATCACGGGACTTGATGGCCACCGGCTCCAACTCTGCATAATCCCGGCTTAGCTTGACATAGACATCAGGCTCAGGCCCCGCCGCCATTTCAGCCGACAGGGCATCAAACCGTTGTATGAGGGCCTCAACGCGCCCAAGCGGAATGGAAACACCAACCATTTTATTCAGTCCTGTTGCAAGCGGCCAAAAGCATGACACGCGTCCATCGCACAATACCGCAGCCCGAACCGCAGCAACGTCGATTGGCACGATGTGTCGCTAAAGATTTCCGGCCGGAATGTGAATGTCGTAACGCTCGGCAAAATCCTGAAGGAATTGCTTGATTTCATCGGCATGCACGGCTTTGGCAAGCGCTTCGGCGAATTCTGCCTCAAGCTGCTCAAGCGGCAGTTCCAGCAACATGGCCTTGACCGGCCCAACCGAAGAGGGCGCCATGGACAAGCGACGATAGCCAATAGCCAACAGCGCCATCGCACCGGTTGCTCGCCCGGCCAACTCACCGCATACGGTCACCGGCACTCCTTTTTCCTGCCCCTTGTCGATAATGCTTTTCAAGGCGCGCAGGAAAGAAGGCGTCAGGGAACTATATCGCCCAGAAAGACGCGTATTGCCCCGATCACACGCCATCATGAACTGGTGCAGATCGTTTGTACCAATCGAGATGAAATCAGCGCGATCCAGCAAGGCATCCAGCTGGAACAGCAAGGACGGCACTTCGAGCATGGCGCCAAGATGGATCTTCTTGGGCTTTTCATAGCCGTGCCGCTCCAAGTGCGCCACCTCGCGCATGAAGAGATCCTTGGCTTCTTCGAATTCGAAGACATCGGTGATCATGGGGAACATCAGGCGCAGCGACCGACCAGCGGCCGCATGCAGCAAGGCGCGCATCTGAGTGCGCAACAACCCCGGACGATCCAGCCCGAGCCGAATGGCGCGCCAGCCCATGGCCGGATTTTCTTCCGCAGCCATGCGCAGGAAGGCCAAAACCTTATCCCCGCCCACATCAAGAGAGCGGAATGTCACGGGCATTTCAGCCGCGCTGTCCAGCACCTGCCGATACACCTTCTCCTGCTCACGCATGCGCGGGAAGCTAGCCGCGACCATGAATTGCAGCTCGGTGCGGAACAGGCCGATACCCTTGGCCCCTGCCCCTGTCATATTGGGCAAGTCCACCAACAGGCCAGCATTCATATAAAGATCGACAGGAACCCCGTCCTTGGTGACAGCGGGTTTGTCGCGCAGCTTGCGATATTGCTCCTGCCTATGGGCACGGAACTTGACCTGATCGACATAGGACGCCTCGACATCTGCCGGAGGGCGCATATGCACATGGCCGGTATCGCCGTCGACAATGATCGGATCGCCATCTTCGCACAGGTTGACCGCTGTCGAAACCTGCCCGACTGTGGGAATACCAAGCGCTCTGGCAACGATCACCACATGACTGGTGGGCGCCCCTTCTTCCAACACAAGGCCGCGCACCCGATCCCGCCCGTAATCAAGCAGCTCGGCAGCGCCCATGTTGCGGGCAACGATGATGGAATCTGTAGGCTTCTCGCCGTTCTTTTCTGCCAGTTGATCGCCATTCAGCTTGCGCATCAAGCGGTTGGCAAGATCATCAAAATCATGCAATCGATCCCGCAAATAGGGATCGGTCGAGCGCATCAGGCGCGCCCGCGTATCACTCTGCACACGTTCAACCGCAGCTTCCGCCGTCAGGCCCGTGTGGATCGCCTCGATCATCCGGCGCACCCAGCCGCGATCATAGGCAAACATGCGATAGGCTTCCAGAATGTCGCGATGTTCGCCAACATGGGAGATATCGTCGCGATTGAGCAGATCATCAACGGACAGGCGCAAATGCTCGATCGCCGCTTCCAGACGCTTTTCTTCGGCCTGAGCATCTTCGGCGATCAGATTGGTAACCACGATCCGCGGCTCATGCAGCACGACACGCCCCAGACCGAGCCCTTCGGCCATGGAGAGACCTTCCAGCCGCAACGGACGCACCAGATCGAGATCGGCACCGGGGCCGGACATGCCTTTAAGCTCACCCGAAGCGATCAGCTCAGCCAGCACCATTGCCGTGGTTTGCAGCGCCTCGACTTCCTCATCGGAATAGACGCGCTGCGTTTTGTTCTGAACAACCAGAACACCCAGCGTCCGACCAGAACGCAGGATCGGCACACCCAGAAAGGCATGATAGATTTCTTCGCCCGTCTCTGGGCGATAGGCAAAGGCGGGATGCTCTTGCGGCTCTGAGAGATTGAGAATACGGGCTTCGGACGCGATATGACCGACCAGACCTTCCCCTACCTGCAGACGCGTTTCATGAACCGCAAGCGGGTTCAGACCTTCGGTCGCATAGAGTTCCAGCAGGTTATCGGAACGAAGAACATAGACAGAGCAAACCTCGGCCACCATGTTGGCCGCGATCAATCGCACAATCTCGTTTAATCGTTCCTGCGCACCGGTCGGCTTTGCCATCGTCTCGCGAAGACGCCGAAGAAGGATACGCGGCCCAGCCAGATTTCCCCGCATCCGGGTTTCTCCGATTTTCCGCTTTTGTCATTAAGGGCCACTCACGTGACACCCTTGCACGAAGTCTCCATTGCCCTGCATGAGGCCATCAAAAAGCAACATATTGGCAATTGGGATTCGTCTCATGCGCACTATGGCACGAGGCGATCAGACAGATCAATCATCTGCCCGGTTTTTAGAATGATTGAAAAGACACTCCAAACTGGAACAGCAAGACGAAAAGAGGAGGCCTGCAATGAGGCTTCCTCTCCCTATCACTCTATTTCTCATCCAGACCATAAAGCGAGTGCAGTGCACGTACTGCCAGCTCGGCATATTCGGCGTCGATCAGAATGGAAATCTTGATCTCGGACGTCGTAATGGCGCGAATGTTGATGCCTTTGTCCGCCAATGCCTTGAAGGCCTTGGAAGCAACGCCAGCGTGACTGCGCATGCCGATACCGATGACGGAGACCTTCACCACATCGGTCGAGCCTTGCAGCATGTTATAGTTGATATTGCCGCGCGCCTGCTCAAGCACATCCTTGGCGCGCTCAAAATCACCTTTGGGCACGGTAAAGGTCATGTCGGTGATCGTGCCGTCTTCAGAAATATTCTGCACGATCATATCAACATTGATGTTGGCCTCTGAGAGAGGACCAAAGACATGCGCAGCGATACCCGGCTTGTCTTCGAGCCGACGCAGAGAGATTTGCGCTTCGTCCTTTGAGAAGGCAATTCCGGTTACAACCTGTTTTTCCACAATCTCATCCTCATCACAGATCAAAGTTCCGATGGGCTGGTCCGTATTCATAAGTTCTGGCGCATCCGGCTCGACAAAAGAGGACCGCACGAAGGTACGCACATTATGAACCATCGCCATTTCAACAGAGCGCACTTGCATGACTTTCGCGCCGAGCGAAGCCATTTCCAGCATTTCCTCAAAAGAGATATGCTCAAGCCGTCGTGCTTCGGGCACGATCCGCGGGTCGGTGGTGTAAACCCCGTCCACATCGGTGTAGATATCGCACCGGTCTGCATTGATCGCCGCAGCGATCGCCACCGCACTGGTGTCGGACCCGCCGCGCCCCAATGTCGAAATGCGATTGTCCGGAGCAATGCCCTGGAACCCGGCCACAACGGCCACCTGGTTCATTTCCAGACGCTCGATCAAAACCGATCCATCGATCTCTTCAATGCGAGCAGCACCATGCACACTGTTGGTTTTAAAAGGAATTTGCCACCCGAGCCAAGACCGGGCATCGACGCCCATATTCTGCAGGGTCAAAGCAAGAAGCCCCGAAGTCACCTGTTCGCCTGAGGAAACAACGGCATCATATTCACGCGCATCATAGAGCGGAGACGCTTCCTGCACCCAACCAACCAGCTCATTGGTTTTGCCAGCCATGGCAGAAACCACAACGGCCACCTGATTACCCGCGTCCACTTCACGCTTCACATGTCGGGCTACGCGTCTGATGCGCTCGATATCAGCAACAGACGTACCCCCGAACTTCATGACAAGACGAGCCATTCACTATCGCTTTCTGTCACTGGTTTATAGGTTTTAAGCGGCACAATCATAAGGGCCGATTGACCTTGCCGCCGGTTGCGCATAGTCATACTCGGCAGTTGCCTCTCATGCAAGCTTTCAAAGCCTTGACTTTTCCATTTGCGGAAAGAAGTTATTGATAACATGACAGGCACAACCGATCCAAAGGCCATTCCGTTTCGTATAATCTTGCTAAAGACGAAAGAGCAAATAAGGGGCAGACAATGACATCCCAGAGCACCAAGGAAGCGCAAGCCAAAGCAACCACCGTCGACGACGAAGAGATTGCCCGTTTCTCTGCGATGGCTCAGGAATGGTGGAGCCCCAAGGGCAAATTTCGCCCGCTTCACAAGTTCAATCCCACTCGCGTCGCCTATTTGCGCGAGACACTTCTCAGCCATTTCGGCCTTGACGCAAATGCCAAAGCTCCGCTTGAGGGCCTCGATATTCTCGATGTCGGCTGCGGAGGGGGCCTCCTGTGCGAACCGCTCTGCCGGTTGGGCGCCAATGTCGTGGGTGTTGATGCATCCGAGACCAATATCGGCATTGCCTCCACCCACGCCAAGGAAAATGATCTGGACATCACCTACCGGGCAACAACGGCGGAAAGCCTCGTTACGGAAGGGGCCAAGTTCGATGTGGTTCTGACCATGGAAGTGGTCGAGCATGTATCAGACGTGGATCTTTTCATTTCCGAATGCGCCAGCATGGTCAAGCCCGGCGGACTGATGCTGATCGCAACCCTCAACCGGACCCTCAAATCCCATGCGCTGGCCATCGTGGGGGCCGAATATATTCTGCGCTGGTTACCTGTAGGCACACACACTTGGGACAAATTCGTAACGCCGGATGAACTGGAGCGCGCCCTTGCCCCTACCGGGTTGAATGTCATTGAAAAGGTCGGCGTCAGCTACAACCCCTTGTTCGACAAATGGTCCCGTTCAAAAGATCTCGACGTCAATTACATGGTGCTTTGCTCCCGCAAAACCACGCAGTAAAAGAACTGGTAAACCTGACCATTATCACAGAAATAAAAACAAGAACTATACGATCAATACTACTGAACCCGCGAAAATAACTCGCAATAGTTTCAATAAAAAATATATATAATTTCAGATAGTAAATCTCTCTCGCAAAATTCATATATTGGTATTACCCACTACAGAATGAAATATTATTTTACCTCCTTTTAACTTGTCCAGATGATCATAACATTCAATTCTTTGATTGTTATAACAGCTCAAGGAAGCCTTAGAAAACTCGGCATCGAGCCCGCCGGGTAAATCAGCAGTGTATCAGCAAGTCTGAATGGCACCTAACAAGGTTTTATACAATGAACCTCCATTCCATTCGCGTACGCATCGTCGCTTTCACAGCCATATGTGTCATCGGATCCACCGGCACGATCGTTGGGTATAATCTTTGGTCGGCCAGTAAAAACGCAGACTATGTAGCCTCGAACGTAGGAGACCTACTCGGCCGCAACAGCCAGTCTTCCCTGTCCCACCTTGCCGCCGCTCAAGCCGGTGTCATCAAGTCCGAGGTGGAAACAGCCTTTTCAACCGCCCGCAGCATGGCAAAGGCACTTGAGACCATTGCCATGACGGAAAATAAAGGCGGGTCTCCGGACGAAGTTCGACGCACCCAGTTGAACGAGCTGCTTCATCGCTCCCTTAAAGACAATCCCCGTTTCAACGGCACCTACAGCGCTTGGGAACCGGATGCCCTTGACGGCATGGACGCCATTTACAAATCCGACGCCGCCATGGGGTCGGACACAACGGGACGCGCGCTACCCTATTGGACCCGCGATGGCAACGGCAAGATCGCCGTACAGCCTCTTGTAGAATATGACAGCTCGGACAAGCATCCAAACGGACTTGTCAAAGGCGGCTGGTTCCTGAACCCGCAACGGACAGGAAACGAGAATATCCTCGCCCCCTTACCCTATATCGTTCAGGGCAAGTCGGTTTATCTGGCAACCATATCCGTCCCCATTGTGGTGAACGGTAAATTTGCAGGTGTTGCAGGCGCCGACTTCGAGCTTTCTTTCGTTCAGGAGTTGGCCAACAAGGTCGATAACAGCATCTATAATGGCAGTGGGTCAGTGCAAATCGTCACAAATGACGGCCTGCTGGTTGCCTCCAGTCTCGACCCGATGAGCATCGGCGGAAAATTCTCATTCGATCAGGGCAATGGCTCAGCAGAAGCCAAAGCGCTGAGCGAAGGTGCCTCCAAGATTTTTGTTGACGAGAAAGACGATACCCTGCGGGTCTTCTCTCCAATCGCTCTTGGACGTACAGACCAAAGCTGGTCTGTGGTTATCGATGTACCGCGCTCGGTTGTAATGGCAGAATCCATCGCCATGGGTCAGGCCATGGACGAGCGCAACAACAACGCCCTCTTCTGGCAGTTGGCCGTTGCCCTCATCGTTGCATTGGTAGCCATGGCTGCAATGGCTTTGGTCGCGCACAATATTTCCGCTCCGATCGTCAAGATGGCCAATATTCTCCGCCGCATTGCATCCGGAAACACAGTTGACCGCGTTGAAGGCGCCGACCGGAAGGATGAAATCGGCGAAATTGCCCAAGCCTCTGAAATCTTGCGCACGGGCCTTCAGGAAGCTGAGAAATTGCGCCAGGAAGCAGCGAGCCGCGAAGAAGAAGAACGCAAGCTTCTGGACCGCCGCGCCAAACTGGCTCAGGACTTTGTCTCCCGTATGCAGGCCCTCTCCACCGGCATCGCCTCTTCGTCCAGCGAAGTAGCGACCGCAGCACAAGACCTGTCTGAAACGGCACGGGAAACAACACGGCAGTCCCAATCTGTTGCCGTTGCAGCCGATCAGGCCTCGGCTAACGTTCAGACTGTAGCCAGTGCCACCGAAGAAATGTCGGCCTCTGTGCGCGTCGTCAACGATCAGGTTATCCATTCTGCACAAATCGCGGATAAGGCCAATGCAGAAGCAGATGCTGCTAACGAACGCATTCAGTCTCTGGCAGCCGCAGCCGCGGCCATTGGCGACGTCATCGAGCTGATCAATGGCATCGCAGCCCAGACCAACCTCTTGGCTCTTAACGCGACTATTGAGGCAGCGCGTGCAGGGGAAGCGGGCAAAGGTTTCGCGGTCGTTGCCGCCGAGGTCAAAGAACTGGCGTCACAAACCGCAAGGGCCACCGAAGAAATCGGATTGAAGGTCTCCGAGATCCAACAGGCAACTGACGGTACTGTCCGGTCCGTTGGCGAGATTGCCCAAGTCATCGCCAGCATCAAGGAAACCGCATCCCAGATCACGACAGCCGTCGATGAGCAGGGCTCTGCCACAGCCGAGATCGCAAGCAACTGTCAGCAGGCCGCAACCGGCACCGATGAAGTGACCAAGAATATCGGCGGCGTCAGTGTTGCAGCCGAGCAGACTGGCACAGCATCCACCAAGCTGCAGGATCTCTCCAAGGGTCTGTCAGAACAGGCTGGCGATCTCAGCAACATCGTGGAGAAATTCGTCGAAGACTTCGCTGCGGCCTAAGAGAGCAACAGCCTTTTCCAACAAAAAACCCGCATCTGCCATCAGCAGGTGCGGGTTTTCATTTGCCATCTAGAGAAAAAATTTGACTGATCAGTTCTGATCTTCGGGCAAAACCGGCATGGGAAGACAATCGATCCCGTCTTCTGCCAGCGACTTCACCTCGTCAACGGTTGCCTCACCATAGATGCCGCGCTCTTCAGTTTCCTTGAAATGCATCTTTCGGGCTTCTTCGGCAAAATTGTCGCCAACATAATCGGCATTCTTGACCACATGCTCGCGAAAGGCTCGTAGCATCTTCTGAACTTGCTGGGGATCGGGCCCTTCTTGTGGGGCTGTCATCGCGGTACCTCCTTGAGGCACGACAGCATTCGGCGTCGCTGGCTGTGGCACAGCGGATGAAGGGGCAGTCTCAGCGGCACCCAGCCCCTCAGTTGGGCGCACGGCACTGTCTTGTGTGCGCGTTCCGGTGACGCGCGGCGCCATCAGGGATTTGGAGATTTTCGTCGATGCACAAAAAGGACATTCAACATGGCCATCACGGGTCTGCATCTCGCAATCATCACTATTGCGAAACCATCCCTCAAACACATGATCATGCTCGCAGCGCAGCGAATACTTAATCAAGTCAAACCCCTAATTCCATTTCAGACAAACTGTGCATCGCGCACAAAAATCCATTTCGCACCACTTGGCAAGCGAAATTTGATCCTCTGAATTATACGCTACTTGCGATCATATTTCAAAAGCACGGTCATGCTGTAAGGACGGGATCGCCTTGCGACAGACATCCACGCGCGTCATGTCGATATCGGCCGCGATGAAACAGGGTTCATCCTGAGCCTCGGCCAACACGGTGCCCCACGGGTCCACGATGATAGAATGACCATAGGTCTTGCGACCATTCTCATGCTTGCCCCCTTGCGCGGCGGCAATCACGAAGGCACCATTTTCAATGGCTCTGGCCCGCATCAGCACTTCCCAGTGCGCCTGACCGGTACGCTTGGTGAAAGCAGCGGGAATAGCCAGAATATTGGCGCCCTTCTGATTGCACAAAGCCCGATAGAGATAGGGAAAGCGCAGATCATAGCAAATGGTCAGGCCCAATGTACCCCAAGGCAAAATGGCGCTCACAGCTTTTTCTCCGGGCACGAAGCTGGCTGATTCACGGTAGCTCTCGCCATTTTCCAGATCCACATCAAACATATGGACCTTGTCATAGCGCGCAGCAATCCGCCCGGCAGGCGAGATCAGAAGGCTGCGATTGGCCGCCTTCACCTCATCACATGTCTTGACCAGAAAGGACATTGAGCCAATATGCAGCCAGATATCCAGTTCTTCGGCCAGCGCCTGCATCCGCTTGAGACCTTCATCATCATCCTCGGATGAGAGCACGGCCATCATCGCCTTGCGGTTCATCTCCATGGTCGCGGTCTGCTCGGGCGTCTGGATATATTCAGCCCCATCACGACGCGCCTCGCGGATCAGCCGTTCGGCTTCATCAAGATTATGCGCCGGATCGCGACCGGAACGCAGTTGAACGCAGGCAGCGCGAAAGGACGTCATGCAACTCTCCAGTTTATCTCGGGATTGACGGCCCGACAGGGCCGCAACAGGATCACCTTTGAGTATTACCCAAGCCCATCCTTAATGACAAGCGGACAAAAGGGTTCGCAATAAAGAGCTGTCTGCAGTTCCTCAAGCGGCCAGCATTTCGTCCAGTTTGCCCGCTTTATCAAGGGCAAACAGATCATCGCATCCGCCAACATGCTCTTCATCAATGAAGATTTGCGGAAAGGTGCGGCGACCGGATTTTTTCATCATTTCCTGCTTGATATCAAAATCGAAGGTCGCATCCAGTTCACGGAAAGCAACACCCTTGTCGGTGAGCAGTTTTTTGGCTGCGGTGCAAAATCCGCACATTTTACGCGTATAAATAACAACTTCTGCCATTTCGGTCTCCATTCGACCAAACCAGCCCTTTGCCATTTCGGGAAGGATGCAAATGCCAGTTTGGATTTATTCAAAACTCAATCATTTATATGGGCATTTCAGAGCCAGCGGCAACCCGTGCAAAAGTGATAATGCAAATTTCTCCCGCATCGGAACGCCTCAACACACGACAGCAGGCATCAAGCGTTGCCCCAGTCGTCCAGACATCATCCACCAGCACCACCGTTCGACCCGAGAGAGATGTCTTGTCATCCAGATTGATCTGAAAGGCACCCTCCACATTGACCCGGCGCTCAGCCTCGCTCAACCCTACCTGCTGACGCGTGGGCCGCGTGCGCTGAAGAAGGTCTGGCATGAAAACGGTTCCCGTCTCCTTTGCAATCACCTTGGCCAGCAGCGCCGACTGATTGAACCGCCTCCGCCACAGGCGCCTTTTATGCAGGGGCACAGGAACGATAAGGGCATCAGGGTCAGTAAGGCAATCCGCTCCAGCCCGCACCATCCAGCGCCCCATGACGGTGGCCAGATCGGTTCGATCCAGATATTTGAGTTGATGCACCATGCGCCTTGCCGTGCGCCCGAACAGTGCCACAGAGCGTGCGCGATCATAAACGGGGGGATTGGCCAGAACATCCGGACTGACAAGCGCTTCGCCCAGATCGTAGGAAAAAGGGACGCCTGATACGGAACAATAGGGCCGCGCGATCCATTCCATTTCGCCCCAGCAGGCCCCGCACAGACTATTGGCATCCTGCACGATCTTGCCGCAGCCTGCGCATCGAGGTGGAATGATGAGATCCTGCACCGCACGACCTGCCCGCAAAAGAGGGCGCCCGATCAGCCGAGCGCCATTCAGCAGGCTTCCATCAAGGCCGCCCTGTCCGCTCTGGAGAAATTTCAGCATTACCTCCCCCAATCCTCGCCTCTGCCAACCCCGGATCGATGATACTGATAGCACAATGCAACAAGCAGCGTTATCATACAAGTTGATCCAGAATCGAAAAAGGCATCGCTCTCATGGTAACAGACACGACCGGCGTCCCGCGCCTTTTCGACACGAGATTGCTGGCCAACCGTCGCAAAAGGGCATTGGCGCACCATGGTGACGCGGGCGACTTCCTGCTCAAGGACGTTACCAGTGACATGCTCGATCGTCTTTCCATCATTCTGCGCCCCTTTCCCGTCATAGCTGAGCTGGGCGGCCATACCGGAGCTCTTGCCCGACAGCTTAAAAATCGGGAGGGAACGGACTATGTGTTCCGCCTCGAACAGGCCTCGACGTTTCTGGCAAAGGAAGACAACGGGCTCTTGTTCGACCCCGAGTTTCTGCCCATCAAGCCGCAAAGTCTCAATCTTCTGGTTTCTCCGCTCTTTTTGCACTGGGTCAACGATCTGCCCGGCACCTTGGTGCAAATCCGCCAGAGTCTGGTTCCCGATGGCCTGCTGTTGGCCACCCTGCTCGGACGAGAAAGCCTGAAAGAACTGCGCGAAGCATTCCTCGTGGCCGACAGCGAAATAACAGGCGGCGCAAGCCCGCGGGTTGCCCCGTTGCCCGACCTTAAGGATATGGGGAGTTTGCTGCAACGGGCAGGCTTTTCATTGCCCGTTGTGGATCATGACACGCTGACGGTGCGCTACAGCTCACTCTTCTCGCTCATGCAGGATTTACGGCGCATGGGAGCGACCAATGTGCTGACAGACCGCTCGCGCCATTTCATGCGACGTGATTGTCTCATGCGCGCGGCGGAAATCTATCAAGACCGCTTTTCTGATCCAGATGGCCGTATCCGCGCCACCTTCCAGATCATATCCCTATCCGGCTGGGCTCCGGATGAAAGCCAGCAAAAGCCGCTCAAGCCGGGCAGCGCCAAGATGTCTCTTACCAGTGTTTTGGGGGATAAGTCGGCTGAAATTTGAGAGCACTTTCAGCCCGAATGCGAACGAGTAAACAACAAAAAGCCGCGGGTCACATGGAAACGCGGCGCAAGACACTCTGTGAACCACGAGTTCCTTAAGGCACAGTAGCGCTGATATAACCGGCAAATGCATTCAGAATACGAGTGATATTCGGAACCACAAGACTGGATCCGATCACCAACGCAGCAGCCACCAAGCTGGCAATAATGCTATATTCAATAGCCGTAGCGCCATTTTCATCTTTCATAAAAGCGTGAAATTTTTGTAGCATACTGATCCTAACAATTCGCCGCAGGAAAGATCTGGCTCCTGCAAGAAACCATCTGGGAGTAATTTTATCAAAATTTATAAATAAAATCTCAAAAGCCAGACAATTTCTCTTTCCAACCTGAAATATTAGCAACCAAACTATTAATTTCAGAAAAGAAATCCGGATCTACGCCCCGAGCAGATCGACCAAAGGGGCAATCAACGGCAAGTCTGCCGGAGGCATCGGATAGTCACGCAATGCACCGGCCCGCACCCATTTAAGCGCCTGCCCCTCACGAGACTGCGGCACCCCTTCCCAGCGGCGGCAAATGTAAAGAGGCATCAAGAGGTGGAAATCATCATAGGCATGGCTGGCAAAGGTCAGCGGCGCCAGACAAGCTTCTTTGGTCTTGATACCCAGCTCTTCTTCCAGCTCGCGAATAAGCGCCACTTCCGGTCGCTCCCCCGCTTCCAGCTTACCGCCGGGAAATTCCCATAGCCCGGCCAGATTCTTGCCCTCAGGGCGCTGGGCGATGAGGATGCGATTATCCTCATCCACCAAAGCGACAGCAACCACCAGCAACAGCCGGATCGACGGCTCGTTCGTTCCTTCAGGTGCAGACATCAAACCAAACCTTAGCTGCGATAATCGCCATTGATCGTGATATAGCCATGGGTAAGATCACAGGTCCAAACCGTCGCGGTTCCCTCGCCAACCCCGAGATCGGCACGGATCTCGATCTCGCCATTTTTCATATAGTCGCTGGCAAGCTCTTCGGAATAATCCGGATCGCGCATGCCATCCACAGCCAGACGATAGGGCCCGAACCAGATGGCGAGCTTGTCCCGATCAGCCATCTCACCGGCCTTGCCAACAGCGGCAACAACACGCCCCCAGTTGGCGTCTTCCCCGGCAGCAGCCGTTTTCACCAATGGGCTATTGGCAACAGCGAGCGCAACACGCTTGGCTGCGGCATCATTCTCTGCACCACTGATCGTGATCTCAAGGAACTTGCTTGCCCCTTCGCCATCGCGCACGACCATCTTGGCCAGATCCTGCAAGAGAGCCGAGAGCGCATCGGAAAAGGCTTCAAGACGCGGATCGTCTGCCTTCTCGATCTCTGGACAGCCGCGCCCCTTGGCAGCGCCGGAAGCAAAGACCATCAGGGTATCGCTGGTCGATGTATCGCTATCCACGGTGATGGCGTTAAAGGAGGTATCCACATGCTTGGAGAGCAGCCCCTGAAGAGCCTCGGAGGCAATCGGCGCATCGGTAAAGACAAATCCCAGCATTGTGGCCATATCCGGCGCGATCATGCCCGAGCCCTTGGCGATGCCATGAATGGCAACCGTCGTACCATCGATATCCACGCTCGCGGTGGCCACCTTGACGAAGGTGTCCGTTGTCATGATCGCCCGTGCCGCATCCATGAAGGACGCATCGGCCTTTTCGGGATCGAACAATGTACCGAACAGGGATGTGATCGGGCCCGGATCAAGCGGTTCGCCAATAACACCGGTCGAGGCCATGAAAATTTCCGAAGCCTTGCCGCCGCAGGCTTCAGCAGCAGCGGCCGCAACAGCCGATACCGTTTTCTCACCCGCAGAGCCGGTGAAGGCATTGGCATTGGATGCATTGACAACAAGCGCCCGCGCGCTGCCGCCGCCAAGATGGGCCTTGCACCAGTCAACCGGAGCCGATGGGCATTTGGATTTGGTATAGACCCCGGCGACGGAGGTTCCCTCAGCCATCTCGACAATCAGTAAGTCGTTGCGTCCCTTGTATTTTACGCCGGTCGCAGCAACACCAAGACGAAATCCTCCGATCGCATCAAGCGCGGGATAATCGGTTGGTGCAAAAGGTGATGGCTTGAGGTCCATGACTGGCATCCTTCCATAAAAAAGAGGGAAAGCCCCCAAGGCCCTTGGGCACATGGGGCTTTCCCTCTCCATAAACCGTGCTCTGAACAAATGCCAGCCAATTTTAGCAATTATTCGCTGACTTTAGCGGCGGGCGCGCCTTGGCCCGCCATCCTCTTTTCATGGTCAGAAGCAATTGGTCTTCAAGATCATTCAGGGATCTTGACGTCCGCTTCCTTACGCAGATCGTCGAGCAAAGACTGGAATTTCTGCTGAGCGACAAATGCACGTAGGTTATCTTTTACCGATTCAAGCGTTGGCTTTGGCGCATCCCGCTTGTCTTCGACCAGAATGACATGCCAACCGAAATCGGATTTGACAGGCTCTTCGGTATATTTGCCTTTATCCAGTGCAAAGGCTGCAGCTTCAAAGGCAGGAACCATTTGTCCCTGACCGAAATAGCCAAGATCACCACCCTGAGCACCGGACGGCCCTGTGGATTTTTCCTTGGCCAGCTCGGCGAAATCCGCTCCACCATCAAGTTCTTTGATGATGTCTTTGGCTTCATCTTCGGTCTTGACCAGAATATGACGGGCCTTGACCTGCTGACGCACCGGCAACGCGCCGATCTGTTCATCATAGACAGCCTGCAAATCGGCATCCGTGATGGCCTCATCCACATTCTTGCGGAAAAATTCGGTCTGCAAGGCACGCTTCTTCAAGAATTCTGCCTGCTTCTTGAAGCTTTCAGTCTTATCCAAACCCTGTTTGATTGCAGCCTGAGAGACCAGTTCCATGTTGACGAGCATCGTCGTCAGGGTTTCTTTTTTCTGCTCGGGCGTCATCTTCTGGGTTTGTTGGCCAAGCTGATCTGCAATAAAATCAAACTCGCCCGCGGTGATCTCTTTGCCATTGACAGTAGCAACCACACTGTCGTCTCCCGCATCCTGAGCGAGAACACTCGGAACAGAGCCAATCAGAAATAGAGAAGCCGCTACAGCCATTGCAGAGCGTTGGAAATAGGCACGAACCATCTGTATCTTTCCTATCGTTGTTCACTTTGGAACGAAAAAACTTTAAAAACTGCCTTTCATGTGACCTACCCGCCTTTCTTGGCGTTGACAAGACAAAGACCCAATCTTATCTGTCAGCCGTGCAGTTTATTGCCAATCAGGTTATCTGGCTGTTGACATTCATGTTAAAGCCGAGACTTGCGTCCCGCTTGACCTAGTCTCGCCGCAATTGCGTTACAAATAAGGCCGTCACAAAATTGTGGGGGCATTTTCAAGGAAGGATCCGGTCTATGGCTGGTCTTGGAGCTATCGCTCGCAAACTCTTTGGAACGGCAAATGATCGTCGCATCAAGGGGTATCGTCCCACAGTCGCCGCCATCAACGCGCTGGAAGATGAATATTCCCAGCTCTCCGATGAGGCCTTGCGCCACAAGACCGTGGAGTTCCGTGAACAACTGGCGAACGGGGAGAAGCTGGAAAAACTGCTTGTCCCTGCCTTTGCCACAGTAAGAGAAGCCGCAAAGCGCACGTTGGGCCAACGCCATTACGATGTGCAGCTGATGGGCGGCATGGTGCTCGATGACGGCGCCATCGCAGAAATGCGCACTGGTGAGGGTAAAACGCTCGTCGCAACGCTGGCCGGTTACCTCAACGCTCTTGAAGGCAAGGGCGTGCATGTGGTCACCGTCAACGACTATCTGGCCAAGCGTGACTCCGAATGGATGGGACAGGTCTACCGCTTCCTGGGCATGACCACCGGTGTGATCATTCATGGCATCAATGACGAAGAACGCAAAGCCGCCTATGCAGCAGACGTAACCTACGGCACCAACAACGAGTTTGGTTTCGACTATCTGCGCGACAACATGAAATATGATCTGGACCAGATGGTTCAGCGTGGCCATAACTTCGCCATCGTCGACGAGGTTGACTCCATTCTGGTCGATGAAGCCCGTACACCGCTGATTATTTCCGGTCCGCTGGATGATCGCTCGGAAATGTACAACGCCATCGACAAGTTTATTCCGCAGTTGAGTCCGGAACATTACGAAGTCGACGAAAAGCAGAAAACGGCAACCTTCACTGAAGAAGGCACCGAGTATGTCGAGAAGATTCTTCAGGAAGCCGGCATGCTGCAGGGCGAGTCGCTTTATGACATCGAGAATGTGACCGTTGTTCACCATCTCAATCAGGCCCTGCGTGCTCATCTGCTGTTTGCCCGAGATAAAGATTACATCGTCAAGAACAACGAAGTTGTCATCATTGACGAGTTCACGGGTCGCATGATGGAAGGTCGCCGCTTTTCCGATGGTCTGCATCAGGCGCTTGAAGCCAAGGAACACGCAGCCATCCAGCCGGAAAACCAGACACTGGCATCCGTTACCTTCCAGAACTACTTCCGCCTTTATGACAAGCTCTCGGGCATGACGGGCACAGCCCAGACCGAAGCGGAAGAATTCATGGACATCTACGAGCTGGAAGTCATTGAGGTTCCGACCAACCTGCCAATCCAGCGCGTAGACGAAGACGATGAAGTCTATCGCACGCTGCGCGAGAAGGATGACGCTCTTGTCGAGCTGATGAAGGATTGCGTTGAGCGCAACCAGCCTGCCCTTGTCGGCACGACCTCGATCGAACGGTCCGAAGAACTGTCCGCGCGGCTGAAAAAGGAAAAGATCCCGCATCAGGTCCTGAACGCCCGCTTCCATGAGCAGGAAGCCATTATCGTGGCACAGGCCGGTAGCCCGGGCGCGATCACCATCGCCACCAACATGGCCGGTCGTGGTACCGATATTCAGCTCGGCGGCAACCTGGACATGCGGATCGCTCAGGAAATTCCTGAAGAGGTACAAGGTGCAGAACGCGAGAAGAAGATCGCCGAGATCAAGGCAGACATCGAAGCCAAAAAGCAAAAAGCGCTCGAAGCCGGTGGCCTTTATGTGATCGGCACCGAGCGACACGAAAGCCGCCGCATCGACAACCAGTTGCGTGGCCGTTCCGGTCGTCAGGGCGACCCGGGGCATTCCAAATTCTTCCTTTCCCTGGAAGACGACCTGATGCGCATCTTCGGCTCGGACCGCATGGACGGCATGCTGCAGAAGCTGGGCCTGAAAGAAGGCGAAGCCATCGTTCATCCGTGGATCAACAAGGCGCTTGAAAAAGCCCAGAAAAAGGTTGAGGCCCGGAACTTCGATATTCGTAAGAACCTTCTCAAGTTCGATGACGTAATGAATGACCAGCGTAAGGTCATCTTCGATCAACGCGTCGACCTGATGAAGGATGACAGCGTCGCTGAAACCGTTGCAGATATGCGCCACGAAGTTGTTGAAGACATCGTTGCCAAGCATATTCCAGAGCGCGCCTACGCCGAACAGTGGGATGTTGACGGTCTGCATAACGAAGTGCAGGAAATCCTCAATCTCGACGTTCCGGTCAAGGACTGGGCCAAGGAAGAAGGCATCGCTGACGAGGAAATCATCGAACGCCTGCAAAAAGCTGCCGATGAAGCAGCGGCGGCAAAATCAGCCAACTTCACGCCAGATCTTATGCGTCAGGTGGAAAAGTCGGTTCTGCTGCAAATTCTCGACCATCTCTGGCGCGAGCATCTGGTGGCTTTGGATCACCTACGCAATGTGATTGGCTACCGCGGGTACGGACAGCGCGATCCTCTGCAGGAATACAAGACCGAGAGTTTCGAACTGTTCCAGGCCATGATGGACAATATGCGCCGCCTGGTGACCCAGCAGTTGGCCCATGTGCAGCTGCGCCAGGAAGAGCCGAACCCGTTTGAGCAGAATACAACACCTGAAATGCATGAACAGCATGCAAATCCGAATACGGGTGAAAATGATGCTGTTCCGAATGATGCAGACGCACCGCATAATGCCTTTGGCAAGGTGCCACGCAATGCCCTGTGCCCTTGCGGCTCGGGTAAAAAATTCAAACATTGCCACGGCAAGCTGAGCTAATCCGCTTCAAAAATTCAAAATTAGATCCCGCCAGAGTTCCACTACTTTGGCGGGATTTTTTATATCCAGCCCAAACTGTCCTCCAGATCAAAGGGGCCATCAGTTTTGACTGATTTGACCAAAATCTGCCATCAAACTCAAAAAAAGCCACACCAAGTAATATAAGCATAGAAAATACCTATAATTATGGTTTTCATTGAAAAATCCCAGAACCCACGAAATTTCAACTATAAGTTTGGGTAATATTGATCCCGATTACCTTAAATCCCGTAAGCATTTGTACTTCATCATTTAATCTACTACCAATTTTACAATTAAATATTCTGTTAAGAGCAAGCTGCTACAAAGAATTGAAAATATTGAGCAATCAGCAGGGTTTCTTGAACTTTGCGCTGGAGCGTGTATGTCAAAGAACATTACATTGACAGGGACTGAGCGTTTTTTTGAAGAGTCCGAAATCATCGTTTCCAAAACGGACCTCAAAGGCCGTGTCACCTATTGCAATTCTCAGTTTGTTCAAATCTGCGGCTATTCCGAAAAAGAGATGCTCGGTCAGCCCCATAGCATCATTCGGCACCCTGACATGCCGCGATGTGTGTTCGAACTGATGTGGGAGACCATCCAGAACGACAAGGAAATTTTCGCCTATGTCGTTAATCGCTGCAAAAATGGTGATCATTACTGGGTCAACGCCCATATCACGCCAAGCCATGACCCATCGGGTAACATCATTGGATATCACTCCAACCGTCGCGTACCGGACAGAGATATCGTCAATAATACAATCATACCGCTCTATAAAAAGCTGCTGGACGAAGAAAACGCCCACACCAATCGCAAGGAAGGCATGCAAGCGTCCCGAAAGATGCTCACTGACCTCCTGGAATCGGGCGGCGTTCCTTACGACGAATTCATAGCAACATTGTAACGCTTGAAAGGCTTCAGGCGCCTTAGATACAGAGATCGATAGTATGCTGAAAAACCAGTACAAGTCCGCAGTCATGAAAGCCATCGATGTTGTCGAAGCTGCGGCCAAAGGCGATTTCGAGAAACGCATTATCAATATTACAGAAACGGGCGAGTCCGCACGCCTGTTACATGCCATCAATGACCTGATCGATAGATCGGATGCCTATCTGCGCGAATCCACCGCATCCCTTGAATATGTTGCCCGAAACAAATATTTCCGACGCATCTCGGAGAAAGGCATGAATGGCAGCTTCGCAACGGCCAGTCGCACGGTCAACGATGCCATGGGGGTCATGTCAGACAGGATCGAGACCTTTTCAGAAGCGGTTCAGGAATTCGAAGATCAAATGAGCAGTATCGTGCAGATTGTGGCGGCTGCCGCTGTCGAGCTTGAAGCCTCTGCAGGCTCCATGAACCAGATCGCCACCACCTCCAGCAGTCAGGCCAACATTGTTCAGAAAGCTTCGGAACAGACATCTGGTAATGTCAGCGCAGTGGCCGCAGCCACGGAACAGTTGACCAACTCCATCAGCGAAATCAATCAGCAAGTCATGCGCTCCGCCGAACATAGCGAGAATGCAGTCAACGAGGTGAGACAGACCAGCGAAGACCTCAAGGGCCTTTCCAGCGCCGCCGATAGCATTGGCGCCATCATGTCGCTGATCTCCGACATCGCAGACCAGACCAACCTTCTGGCACTCAACGCAACGATCGAGGCGGCCAGAGCCGGAGAAGCAGGCAAGGGCTTTGCCGTCGTGGCCAATGAGGTCAAAGCTCTGGCAACCCAGACAAGCAAGGCAACCAGCGACATTGGCCAGCAGATTGCGCGCATTCAGGAAGCCAGCCAGCATGCCGTTGATTCATTCGACGGCATTGAGCTTACGGTGGCCAGCACCAAGGAAATCGCGGTTGCCATCGCCGCCGCAGTGGAAGAGCAGAGCGCAGCCTCCAACGAAATTGCGCGCAGCATCGAGGAAGCCTCAATCGGAAGCTCGGAAGTGAGCGGCAACATTGCGTCGGTAAACGAGAGCATCGTGGAAGCCTCCAACGCAGCGCACGATGTCCATCATGCCTCTCAAGAGTTGGCAACAAACGGCGAAAAACTTAAAGCCGGCATCGACAACTTTCTGCATGAGGTGCGCAAGGTCATCTGACAGCGCCCACAACCAAACAAAAAGCCCCGCTTCGTCCGGGGCTTTTTTATGCATCAAACCTAGAGCTGCCAGTCATCAGGCTGCACTGGCGCCCAATCGGGCGAGCTTCTCGAGCTGCTTTTGAACAAGCTCGGCGGACTTGATCTGAGCCTCGACAATAGCCCCCAGCTCATTGAGCGTCTTGTCGATGCCGTCTGGTTGGGCGATCATATCATCGATCTGCTGAATAGTAGATTTATACAAATCCCCCTCATCAACGAACTTCTGCCGTGTCTGCTCGATCCGTTGTCCCAGGGCTACCAGAGCGCCTTCCATATCTCCGATCGTCTCTTCGGTATGCACAAGTGTGGACTTCGTATCACCAGCCAACTGCTTGACCTCGTTGGCCACAACCGCAAAACCACGCCCTGCCTGCCCCGCTCTAGCCGCTTCAATCGTTGCATTGAGCGCCAACAGGTTGGTCTGCCCGGTAATACCGTCTATCACACCCAAGATATTCCTTAAGCCCTTCATGGCACCAGACAAATGCTCGAACTGATGGGAAAGGTCATTCGTCTCGTCAGTTTCCTCGGCTGCCCCGGTTTCGGGCCCGTCATTGACCCCTGAGATGGAAGAACGGATGGAATAGAGGGAATCCCGCATATGCTGCGTGTTGGCCAGAACGCTCTGAATATCACCCACATGCGCAAATTGATCCGACATTGTATCAATGATCTTGGACCGCACCAGGTTGATCATCTCTGCACTGGCCAAGCGGCACCGTGTGAAATAATTGCTGAAACGCGAATAGTGGATCGTGAAATTCTTCAGATAGTCATCTTCATACTGATTGGCCTCATCTTCAAAAAACACAACGGCGCTTAGCGTCTCATTGACATTGATGCCAAACAGCTCACCGAAGGTAGAAAAGCCCGCTACAGGCATGTCCCAAGCATCCGAGAGAGCCGCAGTCGACTTTTCGTTGTGAAGGCGGCGCAAAATACAGTCATTCAGGATGGCTCCCAAAGGCTTCGGCTTGCCGCGCAAAAAGTTGCTCAGATCACTTTTCGTCTGTTGCGCAAAATCGGTAGCCTCAAGAAGAAACAATTCATCTCCCGGATTGACATCGCAATAAAAGGCGACCTCTCCCTCCTCGGCCTTGATCCCAGCAACAGAGCGCACAAAGATCTCGCCATCTAATTCAACGCCAAAACTTTTCCCGGTCAAGCTACCTGCGACTTTATCAGGCGACACCCTAAAATGCTGCGCCAGCCGATCAATAAAGGGCTCCACATCACCACTTGCCGGATCAACCACACTGCGCACGATCCGCAGATCGGGATCGGCATCGGCAATCAGAAACGAGACATTGCTCTTCTTGAAATTCTGGCTTTTGAAGACACCATATTTCCGCCCTTTGGCTAAACGAACAAACACCATGAGAGCGTGATTCTGCATCACTTGTGACCCATCAGCAATCTTGGTTTCCAAGAAGTCCAGCTTGCCACCAGCCGAGCCACCAATGAAGAGGCAAGGGAATTTACCGCTCTGATAAACCGCCTCCATCAGATAATTCTCTGAGGCAGACAAACCATCGATGAAGGTCAGGGCAAAGACCTCCTCGGGCCGAATGGAGAAAGGCACATGGATACGCCCCAGATCCTGGGCGATGCGCTCGATCCGCTGGTTCCGGCTTTTGTTCGGCGCACCAGACCGGATATCCTCATTATACAAGCCGACCTTGTGAACAGAGACGTCACCGATCAGATCGGGAGGGAAGATCTGCACCGTAAAACTCTCCCAACTGCCCGATGCATTGCGATAGAGCGCATTGTCAGAACAGTTGCACAGCTCGCCAGCGGTCATCACCGCAATAACACGGGTTTTCCCCGCCATCTCATTCAGCCGACGAACAATATCTTCGAAATTGAGATGAGGTGAGATATAGGCAACTGCCAGGGGAGACTGACCGGACGGAAAGGAAAAAGAAGCAGAACTAAGATGCGTCAGAGTTTTATTACTCTCAACAACTCTAATAGTCTCAGCCATGTTTTCGGAAAATATTTCTGAAGCAATCTGGTTTTCCATGTCCAAAATCGCACCTCACCTTGTTGAAATAATCAAAATATATTTATCAGGGAAGTTATAATTATTTCATTAATAGCCCAAATCGTTTTACAATGATAAGTTACTACTTATAATACCCTCAATTACAACAACAACTATTCTTAAACTATATTTAGTTTAAACGTGAGCGCCGAAGCCCAAAATACTGCCATCAGCCAAAAGCGGCTGAACAGATCACGCGAGAGCATCATGAGCAACAGCGCAACCCAATAAGCAACACCGACAAACAAGACCCGCATCTTCAGAATATGCACAATGCGCGAGAATTAGGCTGCTTTTCCATTGCACCCATCGAATGCATCCGCTAAGAAAGCCGAGATATAATCTGTGTGTCTTGGAGATGCCACAAAGTCACGCACGCCCAAATGAATCCGGTTTGTGCAGACATCTTTAATGACCACCAGAAGCACCCGTAGCTCAGCTGGATAGAGCGCTGCCCTCCGAAGGCAGAGGCCACAGGTTCGAATCCTGTCGGGTGCACCATTTCATATTTTTATATATTCCCTCCCAAAAACAAAAACAAATCAGATACTTGTAGCGTTCGAAGTTCCGTTTCGCGGTGGTAGGCCAGACGCTCGGCAAAACAAGTTTCAAGACCGTACTTTTGCCCTCGAACTTACTGAAAGCACCGAGTTTCCAACACTTTAATAAAAGAGCATGGCACGTTCGAACATTTCCTCAAAGGCATGTTCCGGAGTGCATCTATCGGAGAGCTTTTCAGTCAGCAAAAACGTTGCCTTTTCAAGCTTGGAGAGCTTGAGCAGATCGTCAAGAGATGCACCACTTGCTGAAGGAAATCAGTATGGAAACTGTGCGGCGTGTGTGCGTGGAAGGGCTGGAGAACAACATTCTGGATCGTGTTATCGAGTGTGATGCCATTCCTTTCGACACCACCGTAGCAACCGATGAAGTCGAACCCAATAGCGTCGAAACTCAACCTTTTATGACCATACGCAACGTTCTGGCCGTTCACCCCGGACATCCTGCGGGAGACAGGAATGGTATCAATCCAGCGGATCTTGATGGCCTGCCATTTCTCGCCCTCACTCCAGATGATGCGACATGGCAGGAAGCGAAGACAAATTTTGCCAGTAAAGCAGACGGCAGATGTCCTGAACGCCGGAAAGCAAACGATTGAAGATGCCGTTTGGGAAAGCTATTAAGAGGCTGGGCTAGTACGCTCCGGCACCAATAGGAAAACAGATATGAAAATCCTTGTCATTCACGCAGGCGGCACCATCAGCATGGTGCGGACACCGGAAGGCTTTGCGCCCCGAAAGGGCGTTCTGGAGGAGGAACTGGCCCGTCTTGCAGCTGCAGGCGAAATCTCGGCCGAGGTTGATGTGCACGCCCTCGACCCACTGATCGATAGCGCCTATTCCGTGCCCGATGACTGGAATCGCATGACGGCAGTGATCGACGAGCACTATTCCGGCTATGATGCCTTTGTCGTCACCCATGGCACCGATACGCTGGCCTATTCTGCAGCAGCCCTGTGCTTTGCCCTTGAAGGCCTCAACAAGCCGGTCATTCTGACTGGCTCTATGCTACCGCTTTCTGAAGAGGGAAACGACGGCAGCCGAAACCTCAAGGATGCCCTGGATATGGCCTGTAGCATGCTGCGCGGTGTGTGGGTGCAATTCGCAGGACGCCTGCTGCCGGGGACACGTGTCTGGAAGACTCATTCGCGCTCTCTTGAGGCATTTTCAGCCGCTCCATCGGGTCGCCCACCCTTCCGGCCCGGGGATCGGCTGGTCAGACATACCTATGGCGCACCTTCCATCAGTATTCTGCCCTTTGCCCCCGGCGCGTCACTTGACGTTTTCACTTATGCAATGGAGGTGTGTGACGGGGTCGTGATCCGTTGCTACGGCTCCGGCACGGCACCCAATACCGACCGTCTCATCTCGGCGCTGACCAAAGCGCAAGAACGGAACATTCCTGTGGTTGCCGTCAGCCAATGTGCGGAGGGCGGCATCGCATTCGGGCGCTACGCCTCAGACCAACTTCTGTTGCAGCGCGGGGTCGTCGACGGGCGAGACATGACGGTCGAGGCAGCCTATGTGAAACTTGCCCTTGCCCTCAGCATGGCAAGTCCTGATTCACGGGACACGATCCTTCAGACCGGCCTGTGCGGCGAGTTCATGTATTGACCCTCCAGATTCTGCACAATTCATGCGGCCAATTTGAATGCCTCAGCAGGCATACTCATGACAGGAACCTGATGAGACCAGAGGCTATTGTAAAGGCCACCCCTGCAACCAGTAACGCGATTGGCATGTTGTATGATCTCAAAACAATCTCGATGAACGCATTGCGCCAGCATCATCCGGGTCACACGCTCCGTATCCTCACTCCATCCCTCAATCTCTAAGAACGACAGATCATATGTGCGGTTTGCTCCTGATGCCGTTGTCTTACGCTGCAATATCCAGATAACCACTCCGGATTTTTGCTTCGCTGTCCAGCCTTTGATCTTCTCATCGATGCTTTTGCTCATCGCTATTTTCCTTAGCTATAGCATGAGCAGATTTTCGATGGGCAATACAGAAATGGGCAGCCAAGCCCGCCCATTTCCAATTCAATCGAAACCTGATTTCGTCAGGAATACAGACCTATTTGAAGTCAGTCACGTCAATCCAGATCACGGCATCCTGAGAAAGTTCCTTGCCTTCGTGCTCGGTAACAGGACCGGTTCCGAGGCATGCGACCCCCCACTTGCCAGCACGAGGAAGGCCGAAAGTGAAGACGCCATTCGGATCAGTGATCGCGACGATGGCGCTATCTGGCACGGGGCCCTCGACTTCCTTGGCAAATGCGTTCCCTTCGAGGTCAACAGCAGGGTTGATATACTCGATTTCGCACTCAACACCGACAGCTGGCTTGCCATCAGAAAGCACCTGACCGGAGAATGTTCCACCTACATAATTTTGATAGGGTTTATTGAGCGGCACAATCTCGGTTGGCAAACCCAAAGGCTCATTCCATGTTGTCGGCATAGCCTTGTTCACATAAGCCTTGGTGATTTGCTGAATGTAGATGTCTTCACTCTCTTCATAGTAGGGAGCCGGGGTCAGGGCGAAGATGTAGTCACCATTCCGCTTGATTGAATAGGATGTTTCAAACGCCTTGGCGTCATTGTGAGCCCCTTTCCAGGTGATCGGCTTCAATGTCGATAGCAAGTCAATTTTCTTATCCTTGAAATAGACATCAAAGGCCTCGGGCTCACCCATATCCATGGCGTGGCCATTTTCCATCGGATGGCCAAACATAAGCTTCAGTTGAATTTCCTGAGCCTTATCAAGCATTACATTCGGGGTGTAAAGCAGTTGAAAATGAGCCTGTGCAGCACCAGCAAAGCCAATGGCTGCAGCGGCAACGCCAATTAGCAGTTTTTTCATTGATCATCTCCCGTTTGTCCCATGCGCTCAAAAAGGCAAGCAGACCCGTTCAAGAGGCAAAGCGTGCCTTCCTGCTCGCATAGTCATCAATCATGTGTGTGTAGTTTTGTCCTGAAATTACAGAACGCGTAAGACGCTATTCGACGATTTCACTGCCATTGATTTCAATTGTATGACCGGGGCCCGCATCGAAGAGGACGTTATAGTCACCATCTGGCTTATCGAACTCGAACTCGCTATCCTCGCTCATTTTGCCTTCGAGAATGAGGTTCTCGTTATCGTCATAGACTTTCATGGCGACGCCTGACGCAGACGAACCATCAGAAAAGCCTCCCTCACAAAGAACTGTGCCATCGCCATTGTCATAGCAAGCACAAATAGGCGTGTGCGCAAATGCCGCACCCATCATGCAAAGTAACCCAAAAGCAGAAAAGGAAATTAACTTCTTCATTTCCAACAAATCTCCCGAATAAGAACAAATGCTAGAGGCGATTATTTCTATTTATAACGATTCTATTTTAGAACCATAATAAAAGAAGAGCAGTAAATGCCATTCAAAAGAAATCGTGAACCTCCAACTCAAGTTTTTACTTTATTGTTAGACAGCCTTGTTGTAAATAGTAATCATTCGCAACTATCGAGCACTCCTCAAAATGGCGCAATATTCCGCCTAGCGTTTTGGGAGCTGTCAAACTGAAGAACGGTGCTGGTAATGATACATTCCAACCACTTGGTGAAGCACGATAAGATCTTGACTTTAAATGATATTCCACCAGGGTCTCGCGTTCGAGTGAAGCGCCACAACGCAACAGGACCTGTAAGACAACGTCTTCTGGATCTTGGCGTCATGCCAAACGCTTCCATTCTCGTGGTGCGTGCCGCCCCTCTGAACGACCCTATTGAACTCCGATTGGATGCAACGGATATCACCTTGCGCAGGCGTGAAGCTGCAACCATTGAAGTGACCGAGGACCATGATGACTGAACAGATAAAAGTTGCCTTGGCGGGTCAACAAAACGCAGGCAAATCAACACTCTTCAATCTATTGACGGGGGCTCGCCAACACGTGGCGAATTATCCCGGTGTTACCGTCGACAAGAAATACGGCCACTATAGATTTAACGGGGCATCGGTGACGGCCGTGGACCTGCCTGGCACTTATAGTCTGACGTCTTTTTCCCTTGAAGAAAGGGTGGCCAGAAGCTTCCTGATCAAGGAGCGACCAGATGTCACAGTCAATGTTGTGGATGCATCCAATCTGCGCCGCTCTCTTCATCTCACCATCCAGTTGTTGGAAATGGGTCTCAAGTCTGTTCTGGCCCTCAACATGATGGACATCGCCACAAAACGCGGCATCTCGATCAACGCAAAAGATCTAGCACGCAAGCTTGGGCTTTCAGTCGTTGAAACCATCGGCTCCAAGGGAGTAGGTCGCGATGCTTTGCGCGAGGCCATTCTGGAAGAAGCCCGATGCGCAGAACAAAGCACCCAATCCATCGATTATGCATCTCTGGAACCATTGATCACAGATCTTTCCTTGATGCTGCGTGATCCGGCGAAAGAGTGGAACCTCCCTGCCCGCTGGCTTTCGATAAAACTTCTGGAACAGGATAGTCAGGTTCAAGCTCTGCTAAAAGAAAGTGCCGGCTTTGAATGGGCTGATGATATCATTCAAAAAGCCAACCAAATGACTGAGCAGTTTGAACAAACGGAGAGCATGAGCACATCCGACTATATTATCACCATTCGAGATCGCCATGTAACAGACCTGCTTGCAGACTGTGTAACAGGCTCGTTCAATGAAACCGAATCCACCACGAACAAGATTGATCGTTTCGTGCTCAACAGATGGGCGGCTCCGCTCTTTCTGGTATTCACGGTCTATATGATCTATCAAATTTCGATCGTTTGGGGATATGAGCTCACCAATTACACTTGGCCCATTTTGGCGAAATTCAGGGAAATTGTCGCCAATCTCCTACCAAGTGCAGGGTTTCTGGAAGACCCATACACTCGTTCAATGGGGCTTTGGCTGGTGGATTCAGCCAACACATTGCTGAATTATGTGCCGATCTTCATCATTCTATTCGCACTGATCGCAATGCTGGAAGACTCCGGCTATATGGCTCGTATCGCGTTCATCCTAGACAAAGTGCTCCATCGCTTCGGGTTGCACGGGCAAAGCACATTGCCGCTTATTCTTGGTGGGGTATTCGCCGGAGGGTGTGCTGTTCCGGGCATCATGGCAACGAAAGGCATTCCGGACAATCGCGCCCGCATGGCCACCATCTTCGCGGTGCCTTTCATGAATTGCCTGGCAAAAGTACCCCTTTACACCTTGCTGCTTGGCATTTTCTTTGTCGAAGACAAATCGCTGATGATGTTCTACATCTCCACGATGACAGTCATTTTTGCCTTGCTGGTCTCAAAGCTCTTAACAGTAACGGTGCTTAAAGGACAGGAAACCTCGCCCTTCGTGATGGAATTGCCGACCTATCATGTACCAACGGTCACGGCAGTGCTTCAGCGTTCTTTCGAGCGGACATGGATCTACATCAAGAAAGTGGGCACGATTGTCGTCGCGGTGGCCGTTGTCGTGTTTGCCCTTTTGCAATTTCCTGGCCTTTCTGATGACCATATGCAGCAATATGAAGCCAATGGGGTCCAGGCCATAGAGAAATTTCAAACGACGATGAAAGGCAACGCCTATGAGGCCTTGGCGAGCAACGAAACCATCGTTCCGCTTGTAAACTATTACACAGACTATAAACGCGCCAAACTCAATGCGGGAAGCGCAGCTGGGTCCAAAGCGGTCAACGAAGCGTTCATGGCGCGCAATGCAGATTACTATCCTCTTGCACGCGCCCCAAAAGGCGACAAAGACGCCAAGAAAGCCGGACGCGCCTTGAAGAAGCTGGTCTCGGCACGCAAGTCCATTCGTCGTGAAATGAAAGAAGAGCGGATCACGACATCTGTTCTTGGCATGATCGGCCGCTCATTGGAGCCGGTTACTCAATTCGCCGGTTTTGACTGGAAAATCAACGTCGCTCTTCTGTCGTCTTTTGCTGCCAGAGAAAGCTCTGTTGCGACACTGGGGGTCCTGTTTCAGCAAGATGAAGACCAGAATGCGACACTAGAAGATCGTATGGGCGCGGAAACAAAGGCAGGAGGTGCGACTGCTCTGCTCGCCGCCTCGATGATCTTGTTCTTTGCGCTATATCCTCCGTGCCTGGCTACCACCGTGATGGTGAAAGTGCAGACCGGTTCTTACAAGTGGATGCTGTTTTCCATTCTATTCCCGACAGCTCTCGGACTGAGTGTATCCAGTGCCGTTTACACGATAGGCAACGCTGCGGGTCTCACCGGCATTCAAATGATGACGATTGTCTATCTTTCCGCCCTCGCCTTGCTTGTCTTTGTTGGGCTTTACAGTGGAAGACATGAGCGATCCTTGGACGCGTTGTTAAAACAAAGACTCACGTCAGCCCAGAAAGGAGCTTGATCATGGAAAGTGAAACCGTTGCATCAACATCAGCTCTCCTCGCCTCCTCAAATGGCACTCTTTGGGATGTGCTCCTCGTCGCGCTCATCATGATGGCTGCCTTGGTCTACCTCTATCGCAAGCTCTGGACAAAACGTGGCGCTTGCTCAGACTGCACGTCTGGTGGCGGAGGTTGCTCTTCCTGCCAGATAAGCAAAATCGAATTTGACACCTCCCCGCTAGAAAAACACTAATCTTCTTCCCATGACAGAGTCCAATCCAGCCTATTAGGAACCATCAACGAAACATGGCTTTGGCATCTGCCTTGCTCTATTTGAAACAGAAAAAGGTTCGTATCAAACATTCCCTATTTGATTATATCTTGGTAGCCTTTACCGGCCTATACGGCCTGATTGCGATCATTCTGCTTCCTGCAGATCGCATTATGGAGCAAAACGAGACCAACAATGATTTGGCCTTGGAAGAATGAGAGAAAGCCTGCTGCCCCGGCGGCAGATACATTGATTGTTATCGGCGTTCACAAAGAGGAATTAGCCTTTGGCGAACATGTGGCCGAAAGGCTTGATCACTCGCAGTTCGAGCTTCTGCACATTGCAAATGGCTTGTCTGCCAAGCGCCCAACGCCTGAGGAATTGGAACAGTATCTTGCCAATCACACCAGCCTTTACAAGCAGATTGGCGCACATATAAAGCCTTATCATCGTTTGATGATTGACTTGCATTGCCGACAAAAAGCGGATGTGGATGCAGATATTTTCTGTGCTGATCGGCAGATACTGGATCGGGTGCAGTCTCATTGCCAGACAAAAAGCTTGGTAAATCTGCGTTCTATTCAAATGATATCGGACAGAGATGCCGTTTCAATTGCACAAGACCAATCCCCAGAACGACTTTACGCAAAACCCGAATTGCCGGAATGCGTTTGGCGCGCCCAAGACTACTGCTATGTCGGACTGGAAATCTATATTGGTCAGGAAGGGCGCGGCGAGCAAAAAGACTGGCTCTTTACGATCAAATTGCTTGAAACAATCAAGGAAGCAACAATGCCAGAATAGCCATTTACAGTTTGCTTGCGGCGCGCTCGGCATATAGACGCGCCATGAAGCCATATGAGGTTATGCTTTAAAAACTTCAAAAAAACAACGCTCCGTCGCGCTCGCTTCATGCTCTATCTGGGAACAGAGTAGAAGCGCGCTGCATTGTCGTGAAACACCTTGCGCAGAGCCTCGTCGCCATAGGGAGCAATGAAGCGTCGGGCAATCTCGAGCCACTGAGCATAATCACTCACACTTTTGACAACCGGCCAATCGCTGCCCCACATCAACTTGTCAGGGCCGAACGCTTCAAAAAGGACCTTCACATAAGGCGACAGATGCGCAGGTTGCCAATTCTCAGCCGCCTCGGTCACCAGACCGGAGAGTTTGCACCACAGGGTCGCATCGCTAGAGAGTCCGCGTATTTCTGAAGCCCATGGCTCCATTTCGCCACTCTTGATGAAAGGTTTGGCGCCGTGGTCAATCACGATTTTCAAATCTGGCACGGCAGCGATCACTTGGGCAAGAACGCCTAGATGCCGTGGCTGGATCAAAGCGTCAAAAGTCAAACCGCGCGCTGCGAGCTCCATCAAGATCTCAAGACGATGGGGTGCAAGAATCCAGTCCTTATCACTGATGCCTTGAAGGACCGGTCGAACACCGACAAACTTGGCTGATTTCTGATAGGAATCAAGGACATTCAGACAAATTGGATCATCAAAGTCCAGCCAGCAGACAACGCCTAGAATGCAATCGGATTTTCCTGCCAGATCAAGGATGAAACGACTTTCCGCAATTGTCTCTGCAGCCTGAACAAGGATGCTTCCCCCCACACCAGTTCGAGTCAACTCCATCAACAGATCTTCGGGTAAATAATCGCGATCGCGCAGGATCGACTTCTCTTCATCAAGCCAGTCATAGTCGCCACGGGATCGTTTCCAGAAATGCTGATGGGCATCAATCATGGCTCAACTCCTTGCGATTTCATCGCATTGGCCCCAGAGCGCGTCGGGAATGGGGTCCTTGACGCCATCAACAGAACGCTGCACCGATGAAACGCGCCCTGTGCCAACCAGAACCGAGGCAACCAGATCTGAATGGAGTGCAAATTGCAAGGAAGCGGATGCCAGCTTGACGTCGTGGTCTTGGCAGACAGCTTCCAGAGCGTCGACCTTTTTGCAAATTTGCGGTGTTGCAGGCTCGTAATCATAGCAGGCGCCATCGACAGCGCCGGTTGCCAAAATGCCCGAGTTGAACACCCCCCCGACGACAATCCCGATATTCTGTTTCCGGCAAACCTCGAGCAATTGCGTTTCAGCTGAACGATCCAGCAATGTGTAGCGCCCTGCCAGCAACAAGGCATCCAGATCATATTCGCTTGCTAGGGTAAGGCATATCTCGACTTCGTTGACCCCCAGACCGATTGCGTCGACATCGGTGGTGGATTTCAACTCATCAAGGGCCTTGAAGCCGCCTTCCAGCAACTCTCTGATATGGCGGCCATTTTCGTCTTTGCCATGGGTCAGCTCACCGATGTCGTGGACATAGAGAATCTTGATCGGTGCGTCCGGCATGCGCATAAGACTACTCTCATAGGACCGCATAATGCCATCATAACTATAATCAAACCGAGGGCAATTCTGGAGTGGATCAACGAAACCTAGATCGGGCACGTCCGACGGATCAACCGGCTCAAGAATGCGCCCCACCTTGGTTGAGACGACATAATTTTCGTGCCGTTTTCCCTGCAAATACTGCCCCAAACGGGTTTCGGCAAGGCCGAAGCCATAGTATGGCGCAACATCCATATATCGGATTCCTGCATTCCAGACTGCATCCAGCACATCAACAGCCTCTTCATCAGAGACCGCGCGGTAGAGATTGCCCAACGAGCTCACTCCAAATGAGAGCTCGCTGAGCTCAATGCCTGTAGTGCCAAGCGGGCGTTTTGATATGAGAGTAGTCATGATGCATATCTGCCGTGGTTGAAGGTGCAAAGATGGGGTGCGGCACGAAGACGTGCACTATTTCTCGCGCAGGCCGTAATTGACGAACTTTTTCAGCACAACAGCGATCTCTTCATCTGGAAGGCAATCGGGCGTTGCCGTGATCTGCAGCAAGTTCACATACATCTGGGCAAGCGCTTCAACCTCAATGGCGAGCCACATGGCCTTGTCCAGGCTTTCGCCAGTCGCGATCATGCCGTGATGACGAAGAAGGATCGCCTTGCTATCCTTTACCCCTTTGGCGACGAGTTCCGAGAGTTCCGGTGTACCGTATGTGGCGTAATCGACAACGGGGATGGAGCTTCCGCCCGCCGCCCCAATCATGTAATGAATGGCGGGAATGGGCTTATTGAGAATAGAAACGATCGTTGAATACATGGCGTGATTATGCACCACCGCATTCACATCATCGCGTGTATGGTAACAGGCAAGATGGAACCGCCATTCACTGGAGGGAATTTTACTTTCGTCATAGTTGCCATTGTCATCGACAAAAACCAAATCGTCAGTTTCCATTTGATCATAGGCAATGCCTGACGGTGTAATCAGCATGCCATTGCCTTGCCTGATGCTGATATTGCCTGCCGTGCCTTGATTGAGGCCAGAGGCGTTCATGTTTTTGCAAGAATTCACAATCTGCTCACGCAAAGCACTGTTGCTCTCGTCCATGATGACTTTTCCATTCTTTCCGTGTTCTTGATTAACCCGAAATAGTTGTGGTCACTACAATGTTGGAACGGCCACGACTTTTAAATGACCGATATTGACCGTTATGACCGTTTATTGCTGACTTAGCATAAGAATCAAAACTCGACAAGCCAAACTTGTGAAGTTGTTAAAATAGGAAATACAATTATTAATTAGATATACAAGAAATTTTTGTGCATTATTTCAATGAATTAACTAATTTTCTCGACTATGCACCCCCGTTGGTGCGACAATATGGATATAGTTTTGATATAAATCAATACTGACCGTATTTGACCGTTTATAGTAACCACAAGAGGAGTTCACATGTTAACAGGCCGTCTAAAAGACATCGTCAATCGCGTGGATCACGTTGGATCTGTTTCGGTCCATACGCTGGCAGAGCAATTTGGAGTTGCAGTAGAGACCATTCGCCGTGACTTGAGATCGCTGGAGGATGCTGGCTATCTGAAACGGGTTCATGGTGGAGCGGAATCCTTGCAGGACAATGCCAGCGTTAGCAGCTTTGGTCACCGCCAAACCGAGAATTCTCTGGCCAAGAACGCCATGGTTGCGCGTGCGGTGGAACTGATTAGGCCTGGGGATGTTGTCATGATCGACCCAAGCTCCAGTAGCTGGTTTCTCGCACAGGCCCTGCCCAACATGGATATCACCGTGATCACGAATTCCATCCGGATCGTGTTCGATCTGGTGGCCAAGCCTGCCGTCAATACGATTTGTGTCGGCGGACGCTATGTCGAGAAATACAGCGCATTCCTTGGTTCGACTACGGTTGGCAACATATTGGATTTTCAAGCTGATATTTGCTTCTTCTCCTGCGTTGGGTTTCAGCAGGATAAAGGAGCATGGGACAGCAACGCCCTTAATGCGGGCGTGAAGAAGGCGATGCTGCGTTGCAGTTCTAGCAACGTACTGTTGTGTGACAGTTCAAAATTCGAGCGTGGAGGATTTACGCTCATCAGCCCCATCGATCACATCCATTGTGTTGTGAGTGAAGAGGCTGTCGTTGGGGCGGTTCGCAGGAATCTTGGCCCCAGCGGGGAATAAAGGTCGCGCTTAAGGGGCGCAAGTTTTTAGACCTCTTGAGTTGGCCGGTGGAGGAGAATGGATGCCGGGGGCGTTCGTTCCGGTAAAATTGGGAGTCGAAAACTATGGGAATGCTTCCTAAGATAGGCATTCGTCCGGCTATTGATGGCCGCAGAATGGGAGTGAGGGAGTCACTAGAGGCACAGACAATGGGAATGGCCGAGCGGACAGCCGCCTTCCTTGCGTCCTCCTTACGCCACGCCTCGGGTGAGCCAGTGGAATGCGTTATTGCTGACACATGCATTGCAGGACTGGCTGAAACCGCTGCTTGTGACGAGAAATTTGCAAGAGAGAATGTTGGTCTGACCATCACTGTTACGCCATGCTGGTGCTATGGCAGCGAGACGATCGACATGCACCCCTCTCGCCCCAAGGCAATCTGGGGCTTCAACGGCACTGAACGCCCCGGTGCAGTTTATCTGGCGGCAGCTTTGGCTGCGCACAATTACAAAGGTCTGCCCGCCTTTTCCATCTATGGACAAGATGTGCAAGATGGCGATGACGAGAGCATTCCTGCCGATGTGCAGGAAAAGCTGCTGCGGTTTGCTCGGGCTGGCCTTGTTGCAGCGACCCTCAAGGGGCAGAGCTATCTCTCACTGGGCGGTGTTAGCATGGGGATTGCAGGCTCCATCGTCGACCATAAGTTCTTCGAGAAATATCTCGGCATGAAAGTGCAGAGCGTTGATATGACGGAGATCCGTCGGCGTATGGACAAGGGCATTTATGACCCCGAAGAACTCGAGTTGGCGATCTCATGGTCTGAAAGCCACATGATCGAAGGCCCGGACAAAAATCCGCAAGCCGTGCAGCGTACACCCGAAGAAAAGAAGAAGATCATGCATGAATGCCTGATGATGACCATCATCATCAGAGACATGATGCAGGGCAATCCCAAGCTAGCCGAAATGGGCTTTGAGGAAGAAGCGCTCGGGTTCAATGCAATTGCAGCAGGCTTTCAGGGTCAACGGCACTGGACGGACCAATATCCCAATGGCGACACAGCAGAAGCCATTCTTAACAGCTCGTTTGACTGGAACGGCCCACGAGCTCCCAAGATCGTGGCCACTGAGAATGACTGCCTGAATGGTCTCACCCAACTGCTTGGTTTTGGTTTGACGGCAACAGCACAAATCTTTGCAGACGTGCGCACCTACTGGTCGCCCGCTTCGGTGGAGCGTGTCACAGGACATAAACTGGAAGGCCGCGCTGAGCACGGCATCATCCATATGATCAACTCAGGCTCCGCCGCGCTTGATGGATGCTGTCGCCAACGCGATGCAAAGGGCAATCCAACCATCAAACCGCATTGGGATGTCACGCAAGAGGATATCACCCAATGCATGAAGGCGACACAATGGTGTGCCGCTGTTCATGAATATTTCCGTGGCGGCGGGTTCTCGAGCAAATTTCTCACCGAAGGCGGAGTCCCTTTCACCGTATCCCGCATCAACCTGATCGACGGATTGGGGCCAACCTTGCAGATTGCAGAAGGCTGGTCGGTGTCTCTGCCCGAAGAGATACACAAAACCCTTGATGACAGAACGGACAATTCATGGCCAACCACCTGGTTTGCACCACGGCTGACAGGCGAAGGTGCCTTTAGCGATGTGTATTCGGTCATGGCCAATTGGGGCGCAAACCACGGGGTTCTGACCGTGGGCCATGTGGGCAGTGACTTCATGACACTGGCATCGATGCTTCGCATTCCGGTTAGCATGCACAATGTCGAGGAGGGGGCCTTGTTCCGCCCCAGCTCCTGGAGTGCATTCGGCATGGATAAGGAAGGGCAGGACTATCGCGCTTGCCAGACCTACGGTCCGCTCTACGGATAATTACGACAACGGGCGGGGTGCCTTTCCCCGCCTTCCTTATCGTCCGAAATTATTGGCTAAATCATGACCGAAGATGTTGTCATAGTCCTCGACTGTGGTGCTACGAATGTGCGCGCAATTGCTGTCGATATCAGCGGCAAGGTCATTGCCCGTGCCTCCGAGCCCAATGTTACAGAGTCCGATGCAGACCATGCCGATTGGCACTATTGGCCGTTTGAGGGCATCTATGAAAAATTCTGCCGGTGCTGCCGAAAAGTTGGCTCGGAAATCGGTGCTCAGCGTGTCAAGGCGGTCTCGGTCACCACATTCGGAGTGGACGGCACCTTCATTGATCAGGCAGGCAGCCTCCTCTACCCGGTGGTCAGTTGGAAGTGCCCCCGCACAATCGACGCCCAGAATCATATGGCGCGCTACATCGACCCCGATCGGGCTGTTGCGCTCAGTGGTGTGGGACATTTCTCTTTCAACACGCTCAACAAATTCATCTGGATGAAGGAAAACCGGCCTGACATTCTCGACTCTGCCAAGCATTTTCTATTCATCAGCTCTTTATTTACCCATCGATTGACCGGCAGGGCCACTGCCGACGCCACGATGGTGGGCACCTCGCAAATGACCGATATGCAAGCGCAGGACATGAGCGAGGAAATATTGGGTAATCTGCAAGTTGATCGCTCGCTCTTTCCTGATTTTGTCTATCCAGGCGAAGTGATTGGAACTCTTTTGCCGAAGGAAGCCGAAGCACTGGGACTGCCTTGCGGCGTACCGGTCGTCTCTGCCGGACACGACACGCAATTTGCCGTGTTTGGCGCAGGGGCTGCTCCCGGCCAACCGGTTCTTTCCTCGGGCACATGGGAAATCCTCATGGCGCGGTGCGAGAGCGTGAAGCTGCCTTCCAAAGCAATCTATGATCAAGCCTTTACCTGTGAATGGGACGTGGAACGCGGCCATTATAATCCTGGCATCCAGTATTTGGCCTCTGCCGTGGTGGAATGGGTTGCACGCACCCTGTTCAGCGAACTGTCTGGCCCCGAAAAATACGATGTAATGATCCGCGAAGCGATGCAGTCTCCCCAAGACTGCCGGGGCGTCTCATTCTATCCCGACCTCCTGACAAACCAGAATGGCGGCCAAGGAATGGTGCAGGGCCTTTCGCTTGCTGCCGACCGCGGAACTATTTTCCGCGCAGCCCTCACGGGACTGGTCGGGCGGCTCCAGGACAGTCTGACCATTCTGGAAGAAGTTGGTGCATTCAAGACGACAGAATTGACCCTCGTCGGAGGCGGCGCACGCAACGCTTTCTGGACCCAGCTCAAAGCCAACGCACTCAATGTTCCAGTCAAGACCCTCGAAGAGCCGGAAACGACTGTTTTGGGCGCCGCCATGTTCGCCATGCAAGGAGCAGGCCTGTACGAGACAGCCACACAGGCCAGAGAAAATTTCAATCTTCGTTATGTCACGACACTGCCACAGGCGCAGCAGTCTTGACATCAGACACCTGGATAAAACGACCATGCTCAAAACCATAAGTCCGCTCATTTCGCCAGAACTACTCAAGATGCTTCATCAAATGGGGCATGGCGACGAGATCGTATTCTCGGATGCCCATTTCCCGGCCAATAGCTTCAACGACATGGTTCTGCGTGCCGATGGACTGGAAGTGACGGCACTTCTGGCCGCGATCATGCCCCTTTGGCAGCTTGATCAATATGCCAAGGACAATGTCGTGATGATGGCGGCAGTGGAAGGGGACATGCTGCCCGACGGGCTGGTTGCCGACTATGGGGCCACGCTGCCCGATAACGCTGAAATCACATTTATCGACCGCTTCGCATTTTATGAAAGAGCCCGTTCCGCCTCCTGTGTGGTCGTAACCGGCACAACGCGAAAATACGGAAACATACTCCTTAAAAAGGGTGTCGTAGATGCTTCGGTCTGACCGCAGAAACAATGAGGAGAAACCAATGGAAGAACCCATTCTGACGATGCGGGATATCTCCAAGTCGTTTGTCGGTGTTCAGGCGCTCAAGGGGGTGCAGCTTCAGCTCCGCAAAGGAGAAGTGCACGCTCTTATGGGCGAGAATGGAGCCGGCAAGTCGACTTTGATGAAAGGTCTGCTTGGTGTTTACAAATTCAACGAGGGCGAAATTGTCTACAAGGGAGAGACCGTAGCTTTTGACGGCGTGATGCAGGCGCAGGAAGCTGGCATCTCCATGATTTTTCAAGAGCTCAATCTCATCCCTCACCTGTCGGTCGCCGAGAATATCTTTTTTGCGCGGGAGCCTAAAAAAGCAGGCATCATCGACAAGAAAAAGATGGAACGCGACTCCGCCAGGCTGCTCGAAGTTTTCGACATTGATGTGAAACCGACAGATATCGTGCACACCTTGTCTGTTGCCAAGCAGCAGATGGTCGAAATCGCCAAAGCCCTATCTTTCGATGTTGAAGTTCTGATCATGGATGAGCCGACATCGGCCCTGACCGAACGTGAAATCGAAAAATTGTTCGGGCTGGTCGAGCGGTTGAAATCAGAAGGCGTGTGCATTGTCTATATTTCGCACCGCATGGAAGAACTCAAGCGGATCTGTGACCACATCACCATTTTCCGTGATGGCACCTATGTCGCTGATGCGCCGTTTCATTCCCTGACGATGGATCAGATCATTGCGCATATGGTGGGGCGCTCTTTCGAAAACCACTTCCCCCAAAAGCAATCGGTGGTGGAAGATGAAGTCATTTTCTCGGTGCGCGATGCAGCCCGAACAGGGGTGTTCCAACCTGTCAGCTTTGATTTGAAGAAGGGCGAAATCCTCGGCATTACCGGCCTTGTCGGAGCCAAGCGAACAGAGCTGGCGCGTGCAATCTTCGGCGCGGATCCTCTTGATCAAGGCGAGATCTACCTCCATGGCGACAAGATCACGATCTCCAGCCCTGCCGACTCCGTAAAACACGGCGTTGCCTATCTCAGCGAAGACCGCAAGCTGAACGGTGTCGCAGTCACCATGACCCTGAGGGATAACGTCACCATGGCCTCAATGGACAAGGTGACGAACCGCTACACCGTGATTGATCACGACAAAGAGGTTGAAGCAGCTCAGTCCTACATCGAAAAAATGGAAATCAAGACCCCGTCGGTTGAGCAGGTTGTTCGCAATCTGTCCGGCGGAAATCAGCAGAAGGTTGTGATCGGAAAATGGCTCTTCCGCGATGCCAAGATCATGATTTTCGATGAACCCACACGTGGCATCGACGTGGGTGCCAAATATGCAATCTACGAACTGCTTGATGAGCTCGCCAAACAGGGCGTGGGCGTCATCATGATTTCTTCTGAACTTATGGAAGTCCTTGGCATGTCCGACCGTGTGATGGTCATGCATGAGGGCAAGATGACTGGAATTCTGGAAACCAAGAAAACCAGCCAAGAAGAAATCATGCAATACGCAACTGGCATCAAATCGCAGTCGATCAACGCCTGATAGGAGCGAGAAGTCGTTATGACAGATAAACAAAAGGATATGCTGCAAAAACTCGCAGCACTCGGAGGCTTGGTCTTCCTATTTATCGTGTTCGCAGCTGTAAGCCCACACTTTTTGACCCTCAACAACGTCATGACCATTGGTCTTCAAACCTCGACCATCGCCTTCATCGGGATCGGCGCGACCTGTGTCATTCTTACCGGTGGCATTGACCTGAGCATCGGCTCTGTGGTCGCTCTTTCAGGGGTTGTCTCCGCATTGTCGGCCAAGGCTGGGTTCCCTGTGCCAATCAGCCTGCTAATCGGCATTCTGACAGGAGGCTTTTGTGGCTTTTTATGCGGGATTTTTGTGACCAAGCTGCTGTTGCCTCCCTTCATCGCCACATTGGGCATGATGATGATGGCACGCGGCGTGGCACTTTTCATCACCAACGCAGCACCTGTTTCCGGTTTGCCTGAAAGCTATTCGGTATTGGGCAACGGCTCCTTTTTCAAGATCATGGAAATCGGGCCGAACGGCTTCCCCAATGTCACATTTCCCGGCATTCCCTATCCGGTTGTCCTGATGGTCATCCTGGCTCTGATGTTCACCTTCGTTCTGAGAAAAATGCAAATCGGTCGGTATCTGTACGCCATCGGCTCAAACGAAGACGCGGCTCGCCTGTCAGGCATCAAGGCTGATCGCGTCAAGGTGTTTGCCTACATCACCTCAGGAGCATTGGCCGGTCTTGCAGGAATCGTTCTGGCCTCCCGCCTTGTTACCGCACAGCCAAACGGTGGCGTGATGTACGAGCTTGATGCGATTGCCAGCGCGGTTGTCGGTGGGACTTCGCTCATGGGCGGGGTGGGAACCATTCCCGGAACCATGATTGGCGCCTTCATTATAGGTGTCCTGAGAAACGGACTGAATATGAACGGTGTTTCATTCTTCGTGCAGCAAATCATCATCGGCGGTGTGATTGTGATCACCGTGGCTTTTGACCAGCTGCGCCAAGGAACGTCGAAGAAGGGCTGAGACAGTCTCGGCTTTATGGAAAGACAATTTGAGAAACTTCATTCAATGGGAGAGATGAATATGAAGAAGTTTTTATTGGCCACAATCATGGGAGCAGCTGTTGCATTTGGTGCAGGGTCCGCCATGGCACAGCAAAAAGAGATTGCGGTTATCGTTAAGTCTGAAAACGCGAATTTCTGGCAGAATGTAAAAGGGGGGGCGCTTGATGCCGCAAAAGAGCTTGGAAGCTATGAGGTAACCTTCCAGGGCCCGGCCGCTGAAACCGACGTGGTGGAGCAGGTCAATATGGTTGAAAACGCCATCAACCGCAAAGTCTCCGGCATCGTGCTTGCTCCATCTGATCCTGTCGGTCTGGTTCCAAGTGTGAAAAAGGCATGGGAAAGCGGCATCCCGGTGATCATCATCGACTCTGCGCTCCAGAATGCAGACAAATATTACCAGTCCTTCCTTGCAACGGACAACCGCACTGCGGGTGAATTGGCCGCTTCTAAGATGATTGAAAAACTGGGAGACAAGACAGGCAAAGTTGCCATGATGTCCTATGTACCGGGCGTCGGTAGCTCTATCGGTCGCGATGGTGGCTTCAAGGATATCATCGAAGCAGCAGGCAATACGGTCATTGGGCCATTCTATTCCCAGTCCGATATGGCACAGGCTCTGAACCAGACCGTTGACGTACTGGCCTCCAACTCAGACCTCGTCGGTATCTTCGGCTCGAACGAACCCACCGCCATTGGCATGGCCCGGGCTGTCAAACAGCAAGGCTACGCTGGTAAAATCGCAACCATCGGCTTTGATGGCGATTCCACTTTGCAAGACTTTGTGCGAGATGGCACGCTGGACGGCATCATCGTGCAGTCTTCCTACGCAATGGGCTACAAAGGCGTGATGACCGTCGATGAAGTGCTCAAAGGCGAAACCGTTGCCAAGAGAATCGACACCGGTGTTGTTTTCGTCACCAAAGACAATATTGATGGCAGCGAAGCCCAGTCTGTTCTGTACTGAGTTTCAAGTCTATCGCAAGCAGGCCTCTCCCACCGGGAGAGGCTATTATCCGGATGCGGTCGCTTGCTCAAAACGCACCTTCATCACCAACCGTGGCTGACCGACATTGCAATGCAAATGCAATCAAAGCGATTGGCCCATTTGCCCGCCATTTAAACATTCAGATCAAAGTCAATCTGCGAACCAAACCCTTGCAGCGTCAACTATTGTGCAAGATATTTCTCTCTGTCGGTTAACTGAGCCTGTCGATAATTCGCAAGAATATTGTCATACCAGAATTGGACATGCCGCCACAGGGGCCTTGCCTTGAACGAAAAGCGCACCTTCCCGGGCTGGCCAGCCAGCTTCGAGGGCAAGTGATCAAAAGAAAAGCGCACCCGATAGGATCGGCTTCCCGCAGATCGTTGATAGGTCATTATGGCCTGCAATTTGAAACGGTCCGGTGCGATATCATAATAGTGGCCATTGAGCCGAAACTCTGCAACGGTCAGCTCATTTTGGAATTTTGAAACATAGCGCTCGGGGAATTGTCCGGTAAAAATGGCGCTCCCATGACTTGGCAGCAGATCTCCCAGAATCTGACCCGCGATCTTGTATTCGCGCACATTATAGCTGGCTGTTGGAATGAAATAACCGTCGGCCGATGCTTTGATGATCTGTTCATCCCTTGATTTTAACAAAATAGCGCGACGCTCATTCAGTGAAGCAAGTTGCTTGCGCGTTGCCTGTGCCCTTGCTTCCCCCATGCCCCTTGCATTGCGCAAGGCAAGCTCTGCCTCAGCCAATTGATGGCGAACCAGCCAAAGCTCTTCATCGACGGAAGGATTGTCGATTTCCGCCAACACATCCCCTTGTTTGACCATCCCAGCCAAATGGACATTTTTTATAAATCCTGCATGTGCAACCGTGACGGAATAGGATTGCGCGGTATCCAACTGGACAGGAATTAAGGTGGAGAACGGAAATGGCACAAAGCAAAGTGCAATCAGGATCAAAAAAGGCGCAAGCCTGATAGGTCCTGTTTTGAAATTTCGGGGAGCATGGGTAGGCGCGCCTGACGCTGCCCCGCTTACAGATTGGGATTGCTGTTGCATGCGTTTTTCAATGAAGGTCTTGATGGGACGATAGAACATGACAATCATTCCCCAGATGACACAGAAGGCGCCCAAACCAAGATATTTGGGAGCCATGGCCAACGCGATTTTTGAAATGATATAAATGCGATAGGCAACCGTAGCGATGGAGTAAAGCACCGTCAGAATGTCGCGTCCGCTCTTGGGCAAAGAGCCTTCATTGCCCAGGCTGAAAACGAAAAGCAACATGTCGGAAAGGCGCATGGCCGCATTGGTGTAGAGATTGCGATGCCCGATCAGATCGGAAAAAGCAAAATAGCCGTCCAGCTTGGAAAGCGGATTGGCATTAAACAGAATAGAATTCAGTGTCGAGAAGACAAAGATATTGCCAAAAATCGTATGAAAATAAGAGCCTCGGGTGAAGTGCCAACCGATAAAAGCAAGCATGCCGATGGTAACATCAACAATGATACCCGCAAGGCTGATCAACACTCGATGCCTACGCCTTGCTGTAAAATCCGCATCGCTACAATCGACATAGGGCAACGGATAGAAGGAAATCAAGTAGATCCCCGCCATCCGAACTTTTACCCCTAAACGGGTTGCCACAAGTACATGCCCCATTTCGTGAATGACTTTCAGGAAAGGAGCGATCAAGCCGAATGTCAGAATTGCCTCAAGCGAAAAGACCGACGAGAAGGTGCCCAGGATAGACCAATTGTTCCTCACCCCCAGCGCGATACACCAGCACAGAAGCCCAGCCATGAAAAATAGAAATGCGGGTCTGATAAATATGTTTGCCAGCGGTCTCAAGTGGTTTTGATAGCGCCCCAGATCGAACAGCGGAAGCGACATGAAGATCGGATTGAAGCGCGTTTTCTCCAACGTTTCTCGGTCGCGCATGGACTCCATGATATGCAAAAACTGGAACAGGTCTCGAGCCGCTGCATTGTCCAGCGTTTTTGGTGCCTCGGGCTGGTTGGAACGCGGATCCGTCAGTTTGCGGACCCGCCTGATCCGACCGGCCAGCAGACGCGATATCGTAAATATCTTGCCGTTCGCGCGGTCGCGAGCAAGAAAAAGGGTGCCTTTTCCTTCTTGTGACGGACGCAAATCGATCTGTCTTAGAAGTGTAAGCCTAGGTAGGTCCACGCTTTCACCTTTACAAATTCGACAGCATACCGCGTCAGTACGACAATGCGCAGGTCTTGGCCGGCTTCAAGACGCGCGAAACCAGATAAGCCTGCAATAAGACGCCCCTCCCCCGGTTGATCGATACTGGCCTTGGCAACCAACTGTTCGTCTTGGGATTGTTCGTTCGTCTCAACATAAACAGGTGTTTGGACGGTGAAGGAATAGGTGCGATCACTTAACCCGCGAAAGAAGATGACACCTTTCTGCCCCGGAGCCACGAGCGGCGCATCAACATCCGATAATGTCAGAGCGACGGCAAAATGATCATCCGGCTGGATGATAACAAGCGGCTGACCGGTGGAAACATGGCGCCCCAGAGCATCCCGCCCTAAGGTGCGAATAACCGTTCCACTTAACGGCGCCCGAACCGACAGTTGATCCAGCTTTTGTTCGATTTGTGCGAGTTCTGCCTTCTGGGTTTCCAACTTCTGCATGGCGAGCTGATAACTGCCATAATCATTCTGGGCCAAAGCCGCCTTGCCGGACATTTCCTGAACCGAAATCTGTAAAGTGACTTCAGAATGGCGGGCTTCCAGACCAGGCGCCTTCATCAACGCCAATTCATCCCCTTGGCTGACCTTGTCGCCAACATCGACTTTCATTTCTTGCAAATAGCTGTCAAAGGACAAATTAACAGTCTGAGCCGTTTGCGGCAGGCTCAAAGCCGATGCCGTAACAATCAGCTTCGCAGGCATCATAAGATAGGTGCCGAGCGCTAGAGTGGCTACCAAAGAGGCAATCTGCCAAAACCGCTTATGCTTTGTATTTTTCTGTTTCTTTTGCCGCAAACCCAGATTTGCCAATTCGGCGAAGGGCTCGAGCGCTCCCTTTGCCGGCTTTTCTGCATCCACAAGGACAATAGCGATCCCATTTTCACCCAGTGCGGGCGCGCAAAGATGAAGATTTTCAGCAGCAATCGCTTCGGTCAGAGTGGCTCCAAGCAACTGCTCCTCATGATCCGAATTGGCAAAAAAGACCTCCTCAACCAAGGCCTCTTGTCTTTGGGTAGAGACCAGTTGAGCAACCTCGTCTGAAAAGCCGATCAGTGACTGATCAGAGACAATCACGGATCCACATGTCTTGCTTTTACAGTGCACAAGGAACGCCGCTTTTGCCACGCCATTCAGGCTCAGGCTTTCCGCAAACCGCTTCATGTATTTGCGGCGGGCCAAAGCCCCCAAGCCACTCAAGTCTTTCAAAGTGTGCAGAAATGCGCCGCTCGGGGCAGCCTTGTTTGAATGCTTTGACTCAAGAGCAAGATCAGGAGACACCCCGTCCGGGCTTGAGGCGAACACAGCCTTACCCAGATTAGAAAGCATATCGATAAGAGCTGGAAGCTCATTTACAGGAGGTACATGATCAAATAACCAAGCGCACCATGCCCCTCGCTCATTCCCTTCAAGACCAGGAATAATAATAAGCAAATCATCCCCAAATCGTTTCAGACTGGGCTTGTCGCTCAAGCCCTTTGCAAGGGCTAAAATATCGATTGTTTCGGGAAAGTGGCCATGCACAAGCCGATACCCGACCGCGCCCGGCTCGCTATGCGCGAGCGCGGTAAGATGAGCAATCATATTCGGATCCGATTAGATTTCGATTGTGCCAAACTGGTTTTCGTAGGCCTTGATGGATTGAGCCAGAATAGTCGCAAGTCTTTTTGCTGCATATGGGCTCATCACAATACGCTGGGCCAGTTTAACATCGACTCCACCATTTTCTTTCAAAGACCCCCGCCATTGCGTATGCGTACCGAACAGAAGAAAGAATTCTTCTCGTGTTGCAGTAGCCGTACCAATATTTGCATATTGGCTTTCCATCTGGCTATCATCCCAGTTGATATTGAGTCCGTTAAGCGACTGGCTTTGTGTTTCTGATTTGTCAGTCATGATCATCCTCTATCATTCAAATTGGTTTATTGGTTCAACTATGCTGCCGCTTCTTTCAACTCGATCGGCTGATCGGATTGCAATTCAGCATCTTGTTCAGGTGTCTGTGTAGTGGGATCTGCCGGTTGGTCAATAACCTTATTCAGCAGATATTCGATGGTCTGTTCGATCAGTTGCTCAAGGGCGACCTGATCAAGATCCCATGCATTGCTCAACTGGTCTGCGATGGTCTGCTGAATCGACGCCTTGATGACATCAGCACTCACGCCTGCAGAGACCAATTCGGCCAGATTTTGCACAAAGCTGACCGAGCTGAGCAAAGCAAGCAAATCATCTGAGAATTGCGCGAGCTCCTCGGAACCAACGACAAAATCATCTCTAAAGGAAAGAAGCTCCTTCTCACCAGCCAGATTGAATTTCTCGCTTTCCACCTCGACGATAGTGAGAGGTGAGCCGATAACATCATTCTGCTGGGCATTGGAAACCACGTCTGTCGCCTCGGTACCCGCAAAGTTCGAGGTGTAGAGCTTCCACAACGGCGTATCTCCTTCAAACCCGCTATCCGACCAGGTGGTTTTGAATATACCCGCATAGCCATCAGAGAAGAGCACGTCAGAGGCTGTATCCCCGTGGAACATGTCGCCGCCCAGCCCACCAATCATGATATCGGCACCACTGTTGCCAAACAGCACATCGTAACCGCCAAATTCATAGGCATAATTGGTTTCCAGGGTCAACCGACCGGAAATCAGTGAATCGCTGAGTTTAAAGGTACGATTGTAAATAATCGTGTCACCTATGATGATATCATCTCCGTCTCCGCCATACATGACCTCAGCCCCAAAGCCGCCGATCATGGTGTCAGCACCACGACCGCCGTACATGACATCATCACCGGCAATATCAATGCGGATACTGATCATATAGCCGATGCGATCCGCTGCAGACTGTCCCGCATAGGCACTCGCCGTATCATAGAGTGTCATCGTCACAAGATCGCCAATCATCACATCATCATCGTCACCGCCCGTCATGACGTCCGAACCGGCCTGACCAAACATGATATTGTCACCGGATGTTCCATCCGCTGTGATCGTGTCATCCCCTCCAAGCGACTGGTTGGTAAGCGTGATCGTTTCCAGATCTGTATTATTGACGAAAGTCGCGGTCGCATCGTCCCCTGCAGCGATATCTTCTCCGTTGCCCAGAGAAACCACGTCATCTCCAAGGCCCGCGATGATCAAATCATTGCCATCTTCGCCATAAATCTGATCATCCCCACCATAGGTCAGAATCGTGCTCGTCAAGCTCTTGAGACCCGTAGATGAAGAAGCTGTATAGATTCCGTTGTCACCCAGAATAACATCTTCGCCAGCACCACTGTGAATGATATCACTGTCGGCACCGCCCAGAATAACGTCCTCACCTGCCCCGGTCGTGATGGTGTCTGCTCCACCAATGTCAGGGTCTACTGTGGTAAATGAACCATCTGTGCCGTTGCTCCAGGAAATCTCACCACGGTCGCCGATCACAAAGTTGTCTCCATCACCTGCGGTAAGAATGTCATCACCATCGCCAAGGATAACCTGATTATCGCCATCGCCAAGCGTAACGGTATCATTCAAAGAGTCGGTCTTACTCGCCGCACTGACCATTTCGACGAGATCACCGCTCTCGCCTTCATTTGGCGTCACCGTGATGCTGCCGTCATCCCCGAGCAGCAGTGTATTGCCATCCCCGATGGTCGCTTCATCCGAGCCATCGCCAAGAATGACCTTATTACTCCCATATCCCAGAGTGACAACGTCATCCAATGAGATGGACTGACTAACAGCACTCACCATTGCAATGCTGTTCCTGCCTGTCGCTTCATCCGGCGTCACCGTGATGCTGCCATCATCGCCAATCAGCAACGTATCGCCATCCCCGATGGTCGCTTCATCGGAGCCATCACCCAGAATGACATTGCTGTTGCCATTGCCCAAGGTGACGGTATCATTCTGCGTGCTGGACAGGCTATCAGTGCTCACCAGTTCGATAAGATTCTCGCCCGTTGCGGCGTCCGGCGTTACCGTGATGCTGCCGTCATCACCGATCAGCAGCGTATCGCCATCCCCGATGGTCGCTTCATCTGAACCGTCCCCAAGAATGACATTGCTGTTGCCATTTCCCAACGTGACGACATCATCCTGCGTACTGGACAGGCTGTCGGCGCTCACCAGTTCGATGAGATTCTCGCCCGTTGCGGCGTCCGGTGTTACCGTGATGCTGCCGTCATCACCGATCAACAGCGTATTGCCATCCCCGATGGTGGCTTCATCCGAGCCATCACCCAGAATGACATTGCTGTTGCCATTGCCCAAGGTGACGACATCATCCTGCGTGCTGGACTGGCTATCAGTGCTGACCAGTTCGATGAGATTCTCGCCCGTTGCGGCGTCCGGTGTTACCATGATGCTGCCGTCATCACCGATCAACAGCGTATTGCCATCCCCGATGGTGGCTTCATCCGAGCCATCACCCAGAATGACATTGCTGTTGCCATTGCCCAAGGTGACGACATCATCCTGCGTGTCGGACTGGCTATCAGTGCTGACCAGTTCGATGAGATTCTCGCCCGTTGCTTCGTCTGGCGTTACCGTGATGCTGCCATCATCGCCAATCAGCAACGTATCGCCATCCCCGATGGTCGCTTCATCCGAGCCATCGCCCAGAATGACATTGCTGTTGCCATTCCCCAACGTGACGACATCATCCTGCGTGCTGGACTGGCTGTCGGCGCTCACCAGTTCGATGAGATTTTCGCCTGTTGCGACATCCGGCGTCACCGTGATGCTGCCATCATCGCCAATCAGCAACGTATTGCCGTCCCCGATGGTGGCCTCATCCGAGCCATCGCCCAGAATGACATTGCTGTTGCCATTGCCCAGAGTGACCGTGTCATTCTGCGTGCTGGACTGGCTGTCGGCGCTCACCAGTTCAATAAGATTCTCGCCCGTTGCTTCGTCCGGTGTCACCGTGATGCTGCCATCATCCCCGATCAGCAGCGTATTCCCGTCCCCGATGATGGCCTCATCCGAGCCATCGCCCAGAATGACATTGCTGTTGCCATTCCCCAAGGTGACGACATCATTCTGCGTGCTGGACTGGCTATCAGTGCTCACAAGTTCGATGAGATTCTCGCCCGTTGCGGCATCCGGCGTCACCGTGATGCTGCCATCATCGCCAATCAGCAGCGTATCCCCATCCCCGATGGTGGCTTCATCGGAGCCATCACCAAGAATGACATTGCTGTTGCCATTCCCCAGAGTGACCGTGTCATCCTGCGTGTCGGACTGGCTGTCAGCGCTGACCATCTCAATGAGATTCTCGCCTGTTTCGGCATCCGGAGTCACCGTGATGCTGCCGTCATCGCCGATCAGCAGCGTATCACCATCCCCGATGGTGGCTTCATCCGAGCCATCGCCCAGAATGAGATTGCTGTTGCCATTGCCCAGAGTGACGACATCATCCTGCGTGCTGGACTGGCTATCAGTGCTCACCAGTTCAATGAGATTCTCGCCTGTTGCGTCATCCGGCGTTACCGTGATGCTGCCATCATCCCCGATCAGCAGCGTGTTGCCATCCCCAATGGTCGCTTCATCGGAGCCATCCCCCAGAATGACATTGCTGTTGCCATTGCCCAAGGTGACGGTATCATCCTGCGTGCTGGACTGGCTATCAGCGCTCACCATCTCAATGAGATTCTCGCCTGTTTCGGCATCCGGAGTCACCGTGATGCTGCCGTCATCCCCGATCAGCAGCGTATCCCCATTCCCAATGGTGGCTGCATCCGAGCCATCGCCCAGAATGACATTGCTGTTGCCATTGCCCAGAGTGACCGTGTCATTCTGCGTGTCGGACTGGCTATCAGCGCTCACCATCTTAATGAGATCTTCGCCCGTTGCTGCATCCGGCGTCACCGTGATGCTGCCATCATCGCCGATCAGCAACGTATCCCCATCCCCGATGGTGGCTTCATCCGAGCCATCACCAAGAATGACATTGCTGTTGCCATTGCCCAAGGTGACGACATCATCCTGCGTGCTGGACTGGCTGTCAGTACTGACCAGTTCGATGAGATTCTCGCCCGTTGCGGCATCCGGCGTTACCGTGATGCTGCCATCATCGCCGATCAGCAACGTATCCCCATCCCCGATGGTGGCTTCATCTGCACCATCACCCAGAATGACATTGCTGTTGCCATTGCCCAAGGTGACGACATCATCCTGCGTGTCGGACTGGCTATCAGCGCTCACCATCTTAATGAGATCTTCGCCCGTTGCTGCATCCGGCGTCACCGTGATGCTGCCATCATCGCCTATCAGCAACGTATCCCCATCCCCGATGGTGGCTTCATCCGAGCCATCACCAAGAATGACATTGCTGTTGCCATTGCCCAAGGTGACGACATCATCCTGCGTGCTGGACTGGCTATCAGTGCTGACCATTTCGATGAGATTCTCGCCTGTTGTGTCGTCCGGCGTTACCGTGATGCTGCCATCATCGCCAATCAGCAACGTATTGCCGTCCCCGATGGTGGCTTCATCCGAGCCATCGCCAAGAATGACATTGCTGTTGCCATTGCCCAAGGTAACGGTATCATCCTGCGTGCTGGACTGGCTGTCAGCACTCACCATTTCGATGAGATTCTCGCCTGTTGTGTCGTCCGGCGTTACCGTGATGCTGCCATCATCGCCAATCAGCAGCGTATCACCATCCCCAATGGTTGCTTCATCCGAACCATCGCCAAGAATAACATTGCTGTTGCCATTGCCCAGAGTGACCGTGTCATTCTGCGTGTCGGACTGGCTATCGGCACTCACCATCTCAATGAGATTTTCGCCTGTTGCTTCGTCCGGTGTTACCGTGATGCTGCCATCATCGCCAATCAGCAACGTATCCCCATCCCCAATGGTGGCTTCATCCGAGCCATCGCCAAGAATGACATTGCTGTTGCCATTCCCCAAGGTAACGGTATCATCCTGCGTGCTGGACTGGCTGTCAGCACTCACCATTTCGATGAGATTCTCGCCTGTTGTGTCGTCCGGCGTTACCGTGATGCTGCCATCATCGCCAATCAGCAACGTATCCCCATCCCCAATGGTGGCTTCATCCGAGCCATCGCCAAGAATGACATTGCTGTTGCCATTGCCCAGAGTAACCGTGTCATTCTGCGTGCTGGACTGGCTGTCGGCACTCACCATCTCAATGAGACCGCCATCATAGTCGTCGTTCGGAGAGATCGAAATGCTACCATCATCAGCAATGAGAATGGCATCGCCATCCCCTATAGTAGCGGTATCTGAACCACCACCCAGCAAGCCGGTAATGTCACCTGACTTGACGATGACTTCATCATCCCCGTCCGAGCTTGTGGCCGTGCTTTCAAGCGAACGCGCCAAGGTTGACATCAGAGCAAGAGTTTCTTGTGCCGAGGCGATGTCTGCTTCGCTTGCGTCGGACGCTGGCGGCACATAGGAACGCAAAGCATTGAGCGCCTCAGCACTGATTTCGATCATGCCAGTGTCACCGAGCACTACAAGATCGGCACTCTCACTTGTAATTGTGTCATCGCCCGTACCGCCAATGGCAACATCAATCAAATCATCCGGCGCAGAGGTGCCATAGATATTCGGATCGTCATCCCCCACAGTGATGATGTCATCACCATCATTGGCTGTTGCCGTGCCTGTAATCGTAGAAGCGCTGATATCGATTGTACCATTGTCACCAAGAACGATATCGCCGCCAAGGCCGGAAGAAATGCTGTCCGCCCCTTCACCGCCGAGAATGATATCGTTCCCTCTACCGCCATTTATGGTATCCGCACCGCCATCATCAGAAGCAACCGAAGCAATATAGGTTGCGCTTTCAAGAATTCCTGCGCCTGTGATTTCCGCGAAATCACCCACGAGAATATTGTCGCCATAAAGATCCGTCAGCTCTTCGGTCTCGCCATCAGACGCAGCACCCGCAACAAGCAGATCGTCCCCCTTGCCACCGTTTAGACGGTCTGTGCCAGCATTGATACTGGTAACGAATGAGGAAACGAAGCTTTGAGCAATCAAACTGGAAGACAGTTCAATAGTTGCGAAATCCCCAATGACAAGATCATTGCCACTTTCACCGTTGATCTCATCCGCACCGCCAGCGCCAATCAGGACATCATCGCCAACGCCGCCTGAAATGGTGTCATCGCCATCGGCCAAATCCAACACCGATATGGTCAAGCCAGCGGACAAGGTCGATGAGATATCAAGATCCAAGATGTCTACCGACACACCACCAAGGCTGAGCGCAAAGGTGCCACCGGTGACAATGTCATCATCGGCACCACCAGATAGGGTGTCGTTCCCCAGATTGCCTTCCAGAAGGTCATTGCCGAGCTGACCATAGAAAATGTCATTTCCATCACCACCAATCAGGATATCGGCGCCATCTTTCAAGGCGAGGTTTGAAAGGTTGGAATTGTCTCCCAACAAGCCGCTTTCACCGGCCTGCGCACCCCATCCCCAGACTTCGGTATTGTCGCCATTGACCTGAATGGTGTCAGAACCTGCACCACCTTCGACATAGACAGAAGAGCCGCCCGCAGTGATCAGATCATCCCCGGCACCGGAGAGGATCGTCACATCACCTGTGCCATCCAGATCAACCGAAATCGCATCATCACCACCGCCAGTCAAGACGATCGCATCAACGTCACCCAGCGTGACGCTATCAGCATCATCGGACAACAGATTCTGCGTAATCGCAGTGTAATTGGTCAGAAGATCTGAGAGATTATAGGTAGTCGATCCAACGGTATAGTTGGCTTCTCCGCTCTCATCGACCGTGTAGTCGGACGCCAGGCCAATCAATTCGAGAATCTTGGCAACAGTCACGCCGCCATAGGCAAATTCAGTCTCGAACAAGTCACGAAGACCAAAATCGTCATCACCGATATAGATGACCGTACCACCTGGAATATCAACGGTGTCGGAGCCTTCTTCGCCGAATATGATGTAGAGGCCAGACGCATCTTCACTGGCCGAAATTTCATCGTCGCCATCACCCGCAAACACCACATGCACACCTTCATCTGGCAAGGTGATCGTATCTTTGCCCGAACCGGTATATGTGATGGTGGTCGTGCCATTCACCGCAGACAGGTCAACAACGTTGTCACCTTCCCCTGCCGGAATGATCAAGGCGCCAGCATTTTGGTTCACCGTCGCGGTAACGGTTTCACCGCCAGAGGAGTAGGTAACTGAAATCGGTGAGTTCGGACCAGAGATGACAATCTCGTCGTCGCCATCCTCTGTGATCGAAGACATCGACGCAGATGCGTTCGATCCAACGTTCAGAATTGCTGTTTCGCCATCAGCCACATCATTCGAAATCTGCGTGTCCACATCAAACCCGCCCAAGGTTTCGCTGATGCTGAAGTCGACAACGGTCACCTCGAAGGACGCAGAGAACAGCCACAGATCAATACCCGCCCAGATACCCATTTCAAAGGACACCTCAAACGTTCCCTCGAACAGATATCCCAAAGCATCGAAGCCACTGGAATTCCCGACAGCATCAAGAAGAACCAACAATTCTGTAAAACTGAGAAGTCCATCGTCGTTCGGATCATTGAGGTCGATGTCGATCACGACCCCACCACTCACATCCACACCGCCTTCAATCGGTCCTAGCGAGAGACTGAGACCGGCAGCAATTTGAATACTGAAGTAGAAGAGATCTGTATCGAGATTGAGACTGTCCAAAAGACGTTCCGGGTCTTGTGTCTCAATGAAGTTGACTATGCCGTCCAGCGTGAGAACCGCATTGAACGAAGCCTCCATATCCAGATCAAGCGCGAATTCGAACGCACCACCAATAGCATCAGACAACCAGCCTGGCATGCTGATTTCAGCCAGAACAGATGCAGACAGGTCGATATACTTGTCCAGATCAAACAGGGTATAGCTCGCCGTTACAATCTCGACCTCATCGAAATTGCCCAGCAACAAATTGAGCAGGTTCATCGGATCGGTCAGCAGATTGATTTCAACCGAGAAGCCTTTGCTGGAGTTGCCAAACACACCGAAACTGGAACTGCTTGCGCTACTCGAAGACGTGAATGTCACTGAAGTGGATATATCTACACTGCCACTACCCGATGCGGCGGCATCTTCCACGGCACTGCTCAGATCAAAGGTTCCCATGACGATCCAGCCATCACTCGCGTCCATACTATCAAGGAAATCATTGATATCATTGATGGTATCAATTACCGACGTAGCAAGGCCGATGATCGGGAACGCTTCGGACAGAAGATCGACGGCCAACGAGAACGGCATTTCATCGAGGAAGCTGAAGGCGTCGGCAATAGGTGAGATGAATTCATTGATCGGATCGACAATGACCGCGATATAGGCGTCATAAAGCGCGCTGGCATCGACCCTCACATTGGAGAATTCGAGCGTATCCGTCTCAATACCGGAACTAACGCTGTAAGAGCCTTGATAGATCAGTTCAGTTGCCACACTTGGCATAACCTGAACGCCGCTAATCTCGATGGGATCGCCCGTGTTAGGATCAAAGACATTGGCTTCAAGCGAGATCTGAATATCGAATTCTGCAACAAAATCGAAACTGATCATTTGGGACGTGTCGAGCTGGGAGATATAAATCACCGACTCGAACTCCAACTCTTCTCCCGAAGAGTCCGTTGATGTCACGCCGGAGAAGTCACGATAGGCAGCAGTCTTGGTGACCGCATCATTTTCTCCCTGCTCATCAGGGTCCTCGATTGTTAGTCCCTGATCTCCAAACAGATCGGCTTCCAGAGAGGCGGTCACCTTGGCAGTCCCGTCTTCTCCTTCAATAACATTGCCATCGTCATCCGTAGTCACGGCGGTCGCGACCACGCCCAAAATGTCGAGGATGGACATAGACCCTTCAAAGGATCCTGCATCGACCACAAAATCGAGCGAGATTTCGGCATCATCCGTGTCGTTGAGCAAGAAGAAACCGTTCTTGTCATACCCGAAGCCGATATTCACGCTATAGGCGATTTCGAGCAGAACCTGAGAGCCCTCTTCCACTTCAAGGTCCAGTCCCGGAATGCCGAGATCAAAATCGATGTCGATATACTCGCTGAACAGCGTCGCCGAGAAGTTCAGAACACCATAAATGTAGCTTTCCGAGGTTGACCCGTCTGTATTCAGATAAGCCTGAATATAGGTCATGTCGTCAGTACCGAAGAGCGAGTTCAAGGTGTCGTTGATGAAGCCGGTCAAAAGATCCACGGTTGTCGGCGTGCTGCCATCCTCAAGTGGCGTGGAGGCATATTCTAGCGCAACATCAATCACATAATAACGCAGTTGCTCAAACAGCGTCGCCGAGTCCCCCAAGGCATCTCCAATGATCGGCAAATCGATGTCACCGAGATAATCTTCGATGAATGACTGAACCTGACCAAAGATCATGTCCAGCCCTTCCAGCACCAGGGTCGGATTGTTGAGCAGCTCGAGAATGTTGAGACTGGAGAAATACTCGGTCAGATCGGGGAGTGTCAGCTCAAAGGTCGGCAGATCCAGATCCACACCGTTTGACAAGTCAACGAGCACACCCTCAAAGTCAGACCCATCAAGTGTCATGAGCTCTGCAGACCATGACAGATAGTTCTCATCAGAATCAAACAAACCGATCGAGTCACTGAGAGGCAAGTTGATGTCGATACCGACCTGCACATCAACGTCAAACAAGTCAGCATAGGAATCCATGTCAGCGAGAGAGGATAGATCAAGCTGCCCGTCATATTCATCGCCATCGATATCGGCAATAGAAATGGAAAGGCTGGCCGCCTCCCCGCTGCCATCCCCGGCATTGATCAGAACATAGCCATCGACAACAGAGACTTCGATTGGTCCAAGCGCAAGGCTGAGGCTGAGATCTTCACCCCCAGCAGTGAACGTGAATTCAATACCGGTATTTTCGGTATCAAGGAAGATTCTCGGCGCGCCAATCTCTTCGTCCTCATAGAGAACCTCACCTGAGGTGCCTGTACCATCCAGTTCGGTATCCACCTCGAGCCCCAAGAGAGAAGCGATGTTCGATCCGCCATATTCGATGATCGTGAAATTGGTCGTATCGGAGATATCCGCCGCACCCACGCTAAAGCTGATCGCATCATAGCCCGATGCCTCAGCATAGTTGGTGGCAACCAGACTGATCGCTCCGTCAGAAATCTCGAACCCAACCAGCATATTTACACTGACCGTGGTGCCGGTGACAGCGCTGGAGCCAAGAGCGCTACGCGCGACCGTCGCACTGGCCAGCGCAGAATTCAAAGCCGTAACAAATTCTTCCTGCGTACGACCATCTTCAGCATCAATGGAGATATCGACATCTTCTCCATTGATTGTCAGTGTGAAGGCATAGTCAGCGGCATAGTCCGAAATGCTGTCGGACAGCGCAATGGTCTGGCTTCCGTCGACATCTGCGCTTTCCAGGGTCTGGGAACCGAACAGCGCCAGCACACCGGTGCTGTCAGTTTGGGAGGCGTTGCTATCCACCAGCGTGACCTGACCGGTGCTTTCATCGAAGGCAACAGAAACGGTGTCTCCAAAAGCGCTCTGAACCGCTTCGTTGAGCGCATCCACGAGTTCGCCCAACGTTTCATAACCATCGGCATCAAACTGCAGACTGCTTGTCTCACCGCTATCTTCATTCTCCCAAATGATCTTGAATTCATTGCCGCCATTCGGGTTGAGGTTGACTGTCGAAACAGAGCTTAATTCGCTCAGTTTTGTGCTGCGGGTTGCCGTATTGGAGCCACTGCCGAGCGTACTGCTCAAATCGATACCGAAAGCGAATGTGAAAGTCAGAAGAGGGTCAAACACCAGAGAGGCATCACCACTCACATCGACCAGAGATGTCACGATACCCGTGAGATAATCGCCCAGAATGTCGTCAAGAGCGTCACCCAGAATCCCATCAAGATCGAAATTGAAATTCAGGCTTTCGCTGTAATCTTCAAGGAAGGAAAAAGACAATTCAAAATTGATTGTCTGATTGCCCGCGTCCCATTCAATCTCAACGGTGTCGTCCCCGAAGACATCTTCAAGATAGCTTTCCAAAACATCCAGGCCACTCTGCGGATCATCCTGAAGCGCATTGAGCGCATCAAGGAAGTCGGCAGAGAAACTGATGGCGTCAACAATGGAAAAGTTGAGCAAGGGAATTTCTTCATCAAGGAACGGAAGCTTCTCACTAAGCGCATCGGATACGATCTCGAGCATGTTGGCGATTGCAACCAGAGAATCCAGAATGTCTTCGTCGTCCAACTCGGTCAGAGCCGTAATGGCGTCCAACGCGGCTTCATTGCTGCTAATCAAGGCAACTTCTGCGCTATCAGTCAGGGAGAGCAAATCCGAAACTGTGAAGCTGATCCCTTCAATCAGATCCTCGTTGATGCCTTCAATACCTGTTACATCAATGGAAATATCCCCAAGCTGCACAAGCAGTTCGGCCAGAACATCCTGATCGCCCGTGTAGCTGTCCAGATCGACGACCTGAACATCCGCAAGCGAGCTGACGGCTTCATCATCTGACGCAACACCGCGTCCCTCACCATCGGTCACGATCCCGCCGACCAGATCCATCCGACCGATAATGGAGGAGACACCTGCCGCATCGATGAGTTCTGATTCTTCACCGGAGGTGTCAATCGTGGCCATCAAGGCATCAAGCACCGTGTCCAGCAAAACACGTTCGCTATAGACGCCATCGCTATCAGTGCCCACCAGCTCCACGTCAAGCTGGGCGTCGAACACGAGGAAGTTTGATGAAGCATCATTCGATCCGACGTCAACACTGATCAAACCGACATCTGCAGAGCCGGTGATCTCGCTTGCTGTGGCGTAAATTTCCACGCTCACGCCCACATCTTCAAAGAAGATGTTTTCTTCCATCAGATCAACAAGATCTCCGCCATTGGTGACGCTGGCCTCAAGAGCTGTCGAGCCATCATCCGCCATCACGCCCTCAACCAGCCCGGCCAGATCGATACCTATGGCACCATTCAGGGTCGCGGCCAGGCTTGCGGTCAGCGTGGCTGAAAGATCAAGTCCCGTAAGGAAATCGAGCCCGATGTCACTGGCGTCGAAACTGATCGCATCGTCTTCATCATAGTCGAGCGAGACCGAAAGATCGGAGAAGTCGAATACCAGCTCTCCGTCAGTCGTCAATTCCAGACTAACCCCTTCCAACGTCTCGTTCAGTTCCGAGACGACCCAGTTTTTCAACTCGTCAAGTGTCTGCGCTCGCACAAGCTGGGTCGCATCAACCGAGATCGAAACGCTACGCTCTTCCGATGCATCGAGCGTGAATGCAATCGCGCCATCGCTCTCACTGGCAGCGACACCAAGCCCCATATCGGTCAATGCCGCATTCAAATCCGTGACCAGATCAGCAACACTGGACCAACCATCATCGGAGTGAATGTCAACATATTGGTCTACTTCATTCACTGTGACCACATAGCGAAGCGTTGTAACGCCACTCAGATCGTCAAGATCAATCTCTCCCGTTGTGGCGGTAAGAACGGCGTCGCCAAAGACCAAAATGGCTTCCTCTGCGGAGCTGTCCGCATCAATGACACCGGAAACAGTGACCATGTCATCTTCATCAAAGCCCAAATCTTCGAGACCGAAATCATCGTCTGTCTCGCCACCGGTTGTCTCGGCAGAAGTGATGGCAAAACCGGCATACCCTTCTTCACCATCCTCTTCATACTTACTTGCCGTTACGGTCAATGCCGTGCCTGTCGCCGCGACAGAAACCGCAAGGCTGTATGCATTCAACTGACTGGTGATCAGGGAAGCAAGTTCCGTCAGTCGCTCTTCTACGGTCAAACTCGTATCGAGAACATCAGCAGAAAGCGTTACAGTTTCAGTCTGTATTTCGCCTGACAAGTCAATCACGGAAATTGTAAGCGAGCTATAACCAGCGAGAGCATCCAGAATATCACTGGTAATCTCACCACTCTCAAGGCTGGTTACGGCCTGATACATGTCAATGCTTGCATCGTCTGAGCCAAATCCGAGCGTATCCGCCGCGATCTGGAATTCTTCAGCCAGTGACGAGAGCGCGCCACTCAATTCGTCGAGAATTTCGCTAACGTTGAGATCGGTGAGCGGGATGTCGATATCTAACAGCGAGTCTGTCAGAATGGTTTCGATGGATTCTCCGATGTCATTGAAATAGGCCAACAACTCGTCCGAACCAATCACTGTCAATGCCTCAATCGTATTCTCGATTGTCTCGGCAACCTCAGCGTCCAATCCGCTGTCGGCCAAATTAATATCCAGATCAAGTGACGCATTGCTCAAGAAGTCAGAGAGGCTGGAATGCCCGGTGCCCGTATCCAGTACTGAAGACAGGGTGAAGCCAGTCGAATAACTGTAATCGACATCCTCAATATTGATCGATCCGGTCGCACTGAGACTCAACAAATCATAGCTTGTGCCAGACGTGATGGTCTCGAAACCAGTTGCGCCAATTTCCTCGATCTGTGCTTCGACCGTTGGCAAGTCACTTGAATCAAATGCGGATGTCAGAGAACTCTCGCTCACGCTGTAGCTAAAGCCGAGGTCAAGATCGCTGGAAGTAACCGCCAGACGCATGGAAGCCAGTTCGATATCCGAAACCGTCAGCTCGATAAGCCCCAAATTCAGGCTGAGATCCTCGCCGACGCTGATCGTGCCACCGAATTCAAACAAATCGGGGAACGAAAAATCATCAATCGTCAGACCAATCGAAGTGATAGAGCTGTCGCTCGTTTCCACTGTTGTGCCAAAAGTGAAAGTAATCGAGCCGGAAGCGGCCGTTTCAATCGACAAATCCTGCGAGAAGGAAGACTCGCCGAGCAGATCGGCAAACAAAGCGTCGATATCAGCGGTTACCGAAGATAGATCGATCTCTACATTGACCGTAGAGGCATCGCCATCATCATCGGAGAAGACAATGACATCCTCCCCATCCACCGACACATTTTCCAATGAAACACTCAGAGCGCTTGTCGCCGTGGTTCCTGCGTCAATGAGACTGTCAATCGCGCTCTGGGTACCGGTTTGCAGCTCTGCGATAGCGTCTTGAATACGACCGATGGCGCTCGTCAAATCCGTCAGATCGTCAGATACAGTCGAATCGCTCGCCCCGCCCGTCAGGCTATCGATCAGACTGGCAGCATCACTGACCTGGGTTTCGAAGCTTTCGAGGAAATCTGAAATGTCATCAAACTGATCGGAGAAGGCATCGGCAAATCCGGAAATCGCATCTGTGATGGAACTGGCTGCACTCAAGTCCCATTCCAGATTGGCATCGAGCATGACTCTGGGTTCAAGCAGAAGCGGCAAGTCCTGATTTGCTTTAAAATCAGCTGCACTCATATCCAGCGGTTCAACTGGAGTGATATCACTTAAATTCCGAGCACCCTGTTTCATATTCAAACGCCTTCAACTATGAGCAACATAGCTGGTCCTTGTCACCAGACCAGTTGGTTACAAAACGAAACGCACAGCATCGGTCAGTGTCTTAAGACACAACCGCTAGACAAAGACCGCCGCTCATCAAGATGCTTATGCATCATGCAAGGATCAGCTTCTTGGCGGCAGCAAAATACACTTGCTGCCGGGCAGGACCGTGGAATCGGACAGGGTGAAAAACATGGACACCGTGTTCGATGTTAGATCTGCCATTTGAGAAATATGATCCAGCTGGACAGGCACCCCTTGAGGTCCATCCCCATCGATCCGAATCTTATATTGAGTTTGCCGCGCATATTTACTGAGCAACTGAACCGGCACAAAAGCCTCAACCAGAAGGGGATCAATGACAAAAATAGTCGCCAACGGGCCGTCGCTTACCGCTTCCCCCGGAGCAACCAATTCTTCTCCGATCACGCCATTAACCGGACTTTTGATCACGGATTTCTCAACGAGAAGCTTTGCCTTTTGATAGTCGATGCGGGCGATATCCAGAGACTGGTTTTCACGAAGAATATCATTCTCCGCCAATGCCAACTCGAGAACAGCCTGATCATAGTCAGACAAAGAAACCGCCTTTTGCGCCACAGCCTTTGCCAAGCGCGCTTCTTTCTTTGCCAGCGCATCCCGCTTGATCACTGCCGCCTTCAGCATCGCATCAGACTCGGATCTGGTTTTCGACAGCAGCATTTCCGACTTCGCGATCTCCACATCAAGCCCCACGAGCGGATCGCCTTTTTTGACATGTGCGCCGGGACGCACCATGACCTCGGCAACCAGCCCCCTGATTTGGGAGCTCAGGTCTACAGTCTGAATGGGCTTGACCGTGCAGTTGACACCGTCCTGCATCCCTCCCCCGATACCAAATTCGGACAGGGGAGAGATCCCTTGCGCATATGCCAGGTGCGAAACAGTCAAAAATACAAAAGCAAGTATGGTGCGCATCAAAAAACCCATCGCTAGAACTCCGGATCCAGCAAGTTTTTACCCAGCAGATACTGAAGCTGCCCCCAGGATTTCAGATATTCGATTTGATAATAGTTCCGACGCTCAATAGCCTTGTTGAGAGACAATTCGCGCGCTGCGACCGCAAGATCAACAGACTGCCCGTTGGTCAGCTTGTTGCGTTCATTGCGATAGGCACGCCCATTCTGGACAACAACCTGATTGAGACTACGCAGCGACTTGGTCAATGCGCGCATGCGCGCATATGTGGCGCGCAATTGCGTCTCTAGCTCTCGCGCCAAGGCATGATGATCGATGGCCGCACTGTCTGCATCTTGCACCATAACAGCGTTGGAATAGCCCGCACCGCTGGCATTGAAGATGGGAATGGATAATTTGAAACCAAGAGTCGTATCCTGTGTGTGCGAACCACCACCAAAGCGGCTTGCCGTTCTCTCTTCATCCTCAAACGTTAGATAGCTGCTCACAACAGGCGAAAAATCACTAGCCAATGCCTGACGATACCGTTGCTCGGCCGCAGTCACCTGAAGAGCGGATGACAGCATTCTGGGATTGTGACTAAGAGCATCAGCCACCGCCTCTTCCAGATCCACACCATCCTCGATCCCTTCAAAGCCCTTGGGGAATTTGATGTCCTGTACATCACTCACAACTGTTCCCGATAGCCGCGCCAACTCGGTAATTGACTGTTCAAAGGTGGCAGCCTCGAGAGTTTCCTCCGCGTGAAGATCGGCCTTGTTGCCGCGCAGTGCGGCCAAAGACCCTTCATCGCCCATGCCGTTAGTATCAAGAACGGCCTGCCCGGTAATCTGACGATTGATAAAGCGCTGACGCTTCTGCAGCGATTGCATCCGCAACTTGGACTGTACCGCCATCAAATATGTACCGAAGACTTTGTGGCTCGCCTCGGCAATCGCGGCCAGATAATCCACTTCTGATTTACGACTTGTCGTATGGGCATATTTGATGGCATAGATTCGGGATAGATCCCAAAGAGGCTGCTCAATGGTGAAACTTCCCGTTTTGACGGGATATTGCGCCTCGCCGAGCTGATATACGGCATTGTCAGAACTCAAAACCCGCTCGTCGAGATACTCATACGTGTAGGCGGCGGAAATCTGAGGCAGATACCCCAAAATCGCATTCATGTGCTGGGCACTGGAACGATCAATATTGTTTGCTGCGGAGGCGATGGTCGTGTTCCGCTCCAAAGTGCTTTTGAGCAAATCTTCCAAGGAAACGCTTTGCTCAACGGCTCTGTTCTGCAGCTCTGCGTGACGTTTGATTTTGCGCTTCGACTCAGTGGAACTCAGCGCCTTTTCAGCCCGTTGCTTGATGCTTTGCTCCACGCTGGCCGACACCCCCTGAGACCGTAATTTCGCCAAAGTTACATCAGACACATCCCCGGAGGATGCAACCACACACCCCGCCAGAGGAAGCATGGCCAGCAGCACAGTCGATCTGCGCACAATCGATTTGATGCGGAGGATTATATCTAACGCTTGCATTGTTTCACTCGTTCAAGGCCAAAGCTAAAACCCTAGATGGGCTATGAAAGAACAAGTGTGCCGCACCCTTGCTTGCCGACGTCTCAAACGGATTTGGGCCAGTTTCACCACACGCGCGCAACGCAAAACTCTGAAAACACAAAGTTCGAGTTGCACCGAACGACCTCGGAATGAGAACTTACATTAGGTGAGCATTCTAAATTTCGGTCACACCAGCTCAAAATTTAGAACTAATTTGGAAAGGTTAACAAAAACTAAACAAAGGCCTTTTTACTATTAACAAACAAATATTTATCTAAAATCAATTCCAGATATCAAGAACAAAACGACCTGATTAAAATATCGAGAAATAATTCGACGAAACCTAACAGTAAAGAAAGGTATCTTACCAAATATGTAAGATATCTTACATTGAAAGAAACACAACCAGATGGAGATTCTGCAATAAATACCACCAAAACTATTATTCAAAATTCTAAATATCTCTCAATTCGACCCACGACTTTTTTGGCCGACTATTGGCAAAAAACAGCACCCTCTTCCCTATAGCCCGCTATTGAACCTGATTGGTAAGCCTGAGAGAAATGGAAGCGACGACGCCTCCCGTGGATTTATTCTCTATTTTGAAGTCCCCGTCATGGGCAAGCGCCACAGACTTCACAATATGAAGCCCTAAACCCGTTCCAGCAACACCGCCTGCATTGGTGGCCCTGAAAAACCTCTTTCCTACCAACCCGAGGTCTTCAGGGGGAATTCCAATACTATCATCCTCTACCGAAATGATGAGCATTCTGTCTTCCATGCGGCAGGACAGTTTGACAATCGTATCTGCTGGAGAAAATTTAACGGAGTTATCGATTAGATTCTGAAGCGCCATCCCCACCATTGAACTGTCCATTCTCGCTTTCCAATGCGAGATTGAACCATCCAGCTCCAAGACAAATGTTCGCCCGGCATGAAGCGTTTCATTGTGCTTCAATATTTTTTCCAAAAAGGCCTCAAGAGCAACCGGCTGAGCGTCAGGAAGAAGCTCTGTGCCGCGCATACGGCTTTTCTGCAAGGATGAATCCAGAAGTTGCACCAGATCCGAAACAGCCGAATCTATCCTATGCATTCTTTGTCGATTGGCGTCATTCATTTCCGGCAGCGCGTGGCGCAGGGAGGCCAAACTCGTTCGTATCACAGACAGTGGCGTCTGGTACTGATGTCTTACGACATCGATGAAGCGTAATTGCTCGGCTTGCCCTTCCTGCTCGGCCACCAATGCCAGCTCCGCCGTTTCCTTCGCAGCCTCAAGCTCAGATGTTCGAATTTTCACGAGATCGCGCGCAGCGCGCTCCGCTCTTCTGGCTATGCGCAAGGATGTGGTTTCCTGCCGCATGCGGTCGACCGAACGAGCTTTCTGCATAATCGAAAACGCCATGAGCGGCGTGAAGAAGGCAACCGCAATCCAATATGAATATTCGAAGAAACCATTTGTCTCGGCGCCTCCGAGACTCCAGGCGATAGAGAATCCCGCGGAAGCAAATTTGATCAAACCAGCCAGAAACGCAACAGAGGCACCTGGCTTTTTGCGTGCCTGCCCGTAAAGAATGCCGGACATGACAAAGACTGCCAAAAGACACAGAATCACAAGCAGCAAAGGCACAACAAAGAGGCGGTAAATTCCGAACAGATCGCCAACAATAGCAAGCCCACAGAACCACATGCTGCCATTTATAAACCAGCCCAGGAATCGCCCCCTGTATGGGCGTCTCAAATTCTCCCGGACGAACAGAATATTTGCAAAAATGAGGAGAAGCAGAGATTCAGAGATTATGAGGCGATTAAATGCGCCACTAAAGCCAAGCGCTCCAAACAAAACGATACCGCTGGTCGTGCAAACATAAAGACTGTCAGCCAAAAACATAAAGGACATATGCAAAAAATAGAGGCGGCGCGAATAGATCCAATAGATCAGACTAAGCAACGCAGACCCCAGGGATAAGGTGACCAATCCAACAGCACTGACAAGGCGCGTCTGAACGAGATCCATAATGCCGGATTCTGAGGCCAGCCACCCTCGAAGTCCCATCGTTCCATGAGTGACCGCCCTTATATATACAGTTACCAGTGCGCTATCGGCAGGAAAACTCAAGGGCACCACATGGGAAACCTGAACCCGACTTGGAAACGCGTCTGGATATCCACTGCCTCTTTGGATCATCTCAAAATCATCAGCTCTTGCGGGATTACTAACCTTGGGAACAAAGATCCTGACATCTTGAAGGTAAACCGGTAGCAAGTTCAGAAACGCATTGCGCGGCCATGCCTCACCTCTCCGAAAGGACAGTTTCAGCCATATGGCATCAGGCGTAAAACGCATGGCCAGATTTTTTTTAATGGGAATAAAACGGTCGGAAGGCTCACCGAAGGCAACATCTTCAATAGAAAAGTGGTGGTCTGGATCCTTGAGATAAGAAAAATGTCCCGTTAGACTTAAGGATACAAGATTCGATGGCACATCCAGTGGAGCCGCAATTGACGGAGCATCATTCGCATTGTGAGCCTGCGCCATACAGAATGAAGTGTCTCGACCAAACGCCAACACAAAGAGAAACACCAAAAGGCAATATCTTGTAAATCTAACTAGCCAAAGCATGTTGCGGCGTTTATTAGCCTCGCTCATCTAGGATCCTTTTGCTTTTTGGTGCTTGAAAAATGGAGAAGACACTTCCATGGCAAATATCGTAGTCGTCGAGGACAATCATGCCGTGCGTAGCAGTCTGTCAGACTTTCTTTCATTAAAGGGACATGCTGTGAGCGAGGTCGGAGACGCTATTGAACTATATAAACAATTAGCTGAAGACAAATACGATGTGGCAGTTGTTGACGTCAACCTTCCCCATCACGACGGCTTCTCAATAACTGAATATCTTACCCAAAAAAAATTATGTTCAGTCATCATAATGACAGCACGCAATGCTCTGGAAGACAGAGTGAAAGGATATAATTGTGGAGCTGACATCTATATGGTGAAGCCGATTGAGCCTGAAGAGTTAGCCGCGGCAATTTCTTCGCTGACACAAAAAGGCGCCCCCAACGGCGCCGCACCAATAGCCGAGCCAGAAAATAGGTGGCAGCTCAACTTGAAAAGCCTGCTTTTGAAGACGCCAAATGACACCTATATTTCATTGACCAAGAGAGAAACGACCCTGCTCAAGCACATAGCCGAGGCCGCAGGGAATGTTATCAGCCGCGAAGATCTGCAGGGTCTATTAGGCAAACTGGATGGCCCGATCAATCGCGGCCAGCTAGACACGCTCATCTCGCGATTGCGCAGCAAGGTCAGAAACCAGAGCAGCCTTGAGCTTCCGCTGGTGACAGCGCACAACAGCGGCTTCAGCTTGGCCATAAAGATTGTAGAAAAGTAGGACACTGCGAGACTACGAGACATCCTTGTCACTCTGTTTCCACTTCACGGATGGACAGAGGCAACCTTGAGCTCCCGCAAGTGACGGCAGCCCTTTTCAATCATCCTGATGGGCGCCCCGTTTCCTTAAAGGCCAAGGCGCCCATCAAAATGGGATCTCATGCCGCTTTCTTCAGATGGCTCGCTTTGGCAGCCCCAATCAGAGCCTTGTGAAGGGCAACCACGGTGCTGTCAGCAGCATCTTGCGGAACGACGAACTGAATGTCCACGTTGCGCGGCGACTGTTGTGCTGCCAGCACATCGATGCCGGCTTTCTCCAATGCCACCAAGCCTTTGGAGAAGGCATTCAGCCCTGAGAGGTCGCGACCGATCACCGAGACAATCGAAACGTTACGGATACTCACCTGAGCGGAGGGGAAGATTGCTTCCAGATCCGACACCACCCGCCGCACAGTCTTCAAAGGGGCGTCAACATAGTGGGTAATGGCATTGGCATTCGACGTTTTCGACGCAATGCGCACCTTGTGGCGCTTGAGGGATGCCAAAATCTCGGCGTCATAGCCTTTGACCCCCACCATGTCCTGCTCAAACAACTCAAGTGCCGCGACGTTGAGCCCGGTAATGATCTCCACCGCAGAGGAATCCGCGGGCTGTTCGTCAATGAGCGTGCCGGGATCGGACGGATCGAAGGCATTTGTGACCCTCAGGGCGACTTGCGATTGGCGCAATGTCTTTGCCGCATTGGGGTGAATGGCTTCCATCCCCATGTTGGAAAGCTGATCTGCCACATCGTAATTTGTGTGGCCAAGCTTGCGAACCGCATCTATTCCAACCAACGCGGGGTCGGCAGAAGAGAGATGGAATTCCTTGTGAATGATCGCTTCTTCTGCGCCAGTATAGGCGGCGATGTTGGAAAAAGTGACTTCGGAATAGCCGCGATCATATTCGCGCATCAAGCCCTCGCGGCATTGCGCATAGCCTGTCACGATGGGCAGTTCCGACGTCAGATCCACATCCTTGAAAGCGCCAGCAATGCGCTCCTGCAAGCTGCATTCGGTTTCGTCACGCCAGCCGCTGAGATCGACAAAGCGCGCATTGACCCCGGCACGTTTGAGCATCAGCGTTGTCACGTAAGCGGAATGGGCTTCCCCCAGCCCGGAAAGCAACTCACGCACGATCATCATCTGGTTGGAAAGCCTGAAATGCCCATAAGAGCAAAGGCGTCTCAGATCGAACAGGCAATTGCGCGCACCCTCAATCCGGTCGCGTACGAAATTCTCGGCCAGTGTGCGATCAGCGGAATTGTGCAAGACCGCATTGTGCCGTTCTGCCATGGCAGTGCCGACGCGGGTCAGGGCATCCAGCCAGCTGTGATCATTGTCGTCATTGGCAAAGAGCGCGTAAACACCCGGATCGCCAGTTTTCTTGTGCTCCAGCAGCAGGTTTGTGATCCCGCCAAAGGCGGAAACGACAAAGATCCGGTGGAACAGCTCTTCCGCTGTGCGGTCACCTATGATCAGTGTATCGCGCAATTCATTGATGCGCGACATGGAGGTTCCGCCGATTTTCTCGACGGTGTGTTTTGGGAAGGTCAAACGATATCATCCGACAGATGTCGGAGCCTTTCAAGCTGATTCCAGATCTTCTGCGGCGGCGTAGGAGCCATCTTCACGATGCACTTCCTTGCCAGTCACCGGCGGGTTGAAGCAACAGGCCATGACCAGTTGTTCCTCTGCCCGCAGAATATGGCGGTCATGCTGGTCAAGCGCATACATCACACCGGGTTTGATCGGGTGGGTTTCGCCGGTCGCAAGATCGGTGATCGAGCCGCTCCCCTGCATACAAAAAACGCTCTCGAAATGGTTCTTATATTCGAACGTGTGCTCAGAGCCTGGTTCCAGAAAGGTGATATGGAAGGAAAAACCCATTCCGTCATTCGCCAAGAGCATGCGGATGCTGCTCCATTGGGCGTCTGATACCACGCGATCTGGCTGGCTTTTCAAAATCTCGTTGAGGTCGCGCACAATCATGCTGTTACTCCGCTGCGTATTTATAAGTGACCAGCACATTCTGTGCTGCGTCGATGAGAATATCCAAACCGGATTGAAGCATGTCATCCGGTGTTGTCAGAGGAGCAAGGATCTTGACCACTTCATCCTCCGACCCTGAAGTTTCGATGATGAGCCCGTTCTGGAAGGCGCGGGCACAAATCTCACCCGCCAAGGCACCACTGCCCACATCAACGCCGCGCATCATGCCGCGTCCTTTGAGGCGAGCACCTGGGATCATGTCTGCGATGGCCTGTAAGCCCTGCTCGATCAGTTTGGCCCGGCGCGCAATATCCTGTTCAAAGCGATTGTCGCACCAGAATTTCTCAATCGCGGCCCGCGCCGTGACAAAGGCATGTGTGTTGCCGCGGAAGGTGCCGTTATGTTCCGCTGGCCCCATGACATCATGCTCTGGTTTTACCAAGACAAGCCCCATCGGCAGTCCAAAGCCCGAGATCGACTTGGCCAAGGTGACGATGTCTGGAGAAATGCCGCTTTCTTCAAAGGAGAAAAAGCGCCCGGTGCGCCCGCACCCGGCTTGCACGTCATCGACGATCAACAATGCGCCCGCCTTTTTGGCCATCTGCGCAATGCTGCGTAGCCATTCAGCGGAGGCCGCGTTTAACCCTCCCTCTCCCTGCACTGTTTCAAGAATGATGGCCGCTGGCGCATCCATCCCCGAAGACTGATCAGCAAGCATCGCCTCGATGAAGGCAGTTGTATCATTATGCTCCCCAACGAAACCATCAAAAGGCATGCGGGTGACATTGTTTAGTGGCACCCCGGATCCTTCGCGGTGGTAGCCGTTGCCGGTTGCCGCCAGCGCGCCTTGTGTTACGCCGTGGAACCCGTTGGTAAAGGCGATTATGTTAGAGCGCCCCGTGACCTTGCGCGCAATCTTCATCGCAGCTTCCACGGTGTTGGCGCCTGTCGGCCCGGTGAACATGATTTTGTGCGCCATCTTGCGCGGGGCGAGAATATGCTTCTCGAACGTCTCGATGAAAGCAGCTTTGGTGTCCGTATGCATGTCCAGACCATGGGCAATGCCATCAGCTTGAATATGGTCAATAAGGGCCTGTTTTAGGTCGGGGTCATTGTGCCCGTAGTTCAGCGAAGAGCAGCCTGCAAGAAAGTCGATATAGCGTGTCCCGTCTTGATCGATCATCTCTGATCCGTTTGCAGAGGTGAAGACAGTGTCAAAGCCACGACAATAACTGCGCGCATCGGATTCGCGACGTGTAAAAATGTCCGTGTTAGCGGGTGTTGTAGACATAAGGTTTCCTTGGCGTTCGAAAAATGAGAAAGGTGCGGAGATCAGGTTTGGCGAGCAGAAGGCTCAAGCCGCCAGCGCCGCACGTTCCGCCAGCCGGATCGTGACCAGATTTTCGGTATCGTGGCGATCCTGAAAATGCTGCGACTGGGTGTAATAGGGCTGGGAGTCCAGCTTGCAGCTCTGGTTTTTCGCAAATTTGCCAAACAAAGCCCAAGACGCTTCGTTGTCTTTTGTGATTGTTGTTTGCAGCTTGGTCACAGCCTCGCATTGCGGTCTGTCGATGATCGTCTGCAGCATCTTGCTCCCGAGTCCGAGACCGCGGGCCTTTTCTGCAACGGCGACCTGCCAGATAAACAACGTGTCCGGGTCATTGGGTAAGATATAGGCCGAGATCCAGCCAACGACCTCCCCGGACAACTCCGCCAACACACAGGTGTCCGCGAAATGATCACATTGCAGAAGATTGCAATACATCGAGTTTTCATCGAGTGGTCGGCAATTGCGAACGAGTTCCCAGATCTCGGCGCCATCCTCGGCGCAGGGAATGCGCAACAGGGGACGGGCGGGGTGAATCTGTTTAGCAGTATATTGCATGTGTAGTGAGCTCCTTTTCGCTTCGCATGTCGAACTAACATAGCGGTCAATAAATTTCAACAATCAAAGCAATATAATTTCAAATCCGATCCAAAATGACAGAAATCAGCCGGAAATAAAGAGTTTCTGCACGAGAATTATAAATTATAGCTTTGATAATCAAATTAAATAAAATTTTGCTTTGTCAAAGTAATCTGGCTATTATTCTCCCATTGAAACACCTTTGTGTTCTTCACCAACCATCAAATGGAGGCCACTTGGACCGCATCGACTCTAGCTTGATTGCCCTGAGACGGATTGTGCGCGCAACTGAATTGTTCGGTCGCGAAATCCGCCAGACCAGCGGCGTCACTCCCACCCAGTTTCGCGTTTTGCAAATTGTCTCCGAGCAAGGATATGCCACGGCCAAAGCCATTTCAGTGCGGATGCGTGTCTCGCAAGGCACGGTTACCTCTCTGGTCGACAAGCTGGTGCGTGACGGTGTGGCTGTGCGCGAGAAATCAACTCAGGATCGCCGACAGACCAACATCCTTCTCACAGATGCGGGACGTGCTGTGCTTCGCGATGCCCCTGACCCCTTGCAGCAAACATTTGTACGCAAATTCGCTGCCATGGAGAATTGGGAACAAGCCATGCTTGTGGCCAGTCTTGAAAGAGTGGCGGCCATGCTGAATGCAGAAGATATGGACGCCTCACCAGTGTTGGATACCGGCGAGATAAGACCCACAGAATAAAGCCAAGCCGCTTGGCTCGTGGCCGAGTTGCCATTGGCCACCGCAGCATTGGCCAGACACGCACTTTCCTGAGTTGCCGAACCAAGACAGCAAGATGCATCTGCACTGTCCTTGCGGAATCAGGAGCGGTTGTTGCTCATGCTTGCCATGATCCGCGACACGTCTATCATGCGGTCGCGTGCCTGCTGCCGATCCTCGCTCGATGGCAGACGTGCGTCGAGCACCGCATCGAGCTGGTCGCGTGCGGCGTCCTGACTTAGTCCATCGAGGCTCAGGCCACAGCGTAACCATAGGCCGTCGACCGCAGTCGTTAGCACATCCGACATCAAATTTGCGTCCTGCTCTGGCAGAAGGCTGCGCAAGGGGCCGATAAGGTTCGAGCGCATTCTGGCATAGATCACCGTCTGGATGCGCTGGTACGACGTTATGTGAGGCACACCGGCGCAAAGCGAAATCCATGCATGGGCCACATCGGTTCGAAAGGATGTAGGGGAAAGATTGGTTTCCAGAACCGCATAGATGCGCTCCCATGGCGTTTTTGCTTCCCGCAGCAGAATGATCGCTTCCTTGCACAAGACCGCATTGGCATAGCGCAGCGCGGCAGACAATAGAGCTTCCTTGCTTTGGTAATAGTGCAGAACATTGGCTTTGGAAGCGCCAGCTTCTTCTGCCACGCGCGACAGCGACGTTCCCTGAAGGCCATGCTTCATCAAGGTGCGATAAGCGGCGGCCGCATATTCTGCCCGCCTTATCTGAGAAATGTTCCTTCGCCCCATTGCCCCCTCCAGTCAGCCCGACCTGATACGGCTTTTCTTCTAGAATAGGTTGACTCTACGGTCAATCTATTAGATTTTAGGCAGTAAATTGACCAAATGGTTTATTTATAACCCAAGAGGATCATAAATTATGAAATCGCTTCTTTCCACCACATGTGCCCTCCTTTTTTCCGCAGCACTTCCCGCTCAAGCCGATTGCAATCTGGTGCGTCTTGCCGAACCGGGCTGGACCGATCTGGCGCTCACATCCGCAATCACGCAGGTTCTGATCGAAGGAATGGGGCACAAGACAGAGAGCAAGATCCTCGGCATTCCCGTGATTTATGAATCCATGAAGCGCAAGGATCTGGATGTCTTCATAGGATATTGGGACCCGGCGATGGAAACCTATTTCAATGCCTATCGTAATAGCGGAGAAATCGAAACCATCCATACCAATCTGGAAGGCGCCAAATTCACATGGGCTGTTCCCTCTTACGTATATGACGCCGGGGTTCACTCTTTTGCAGATCTCGCCAAACACGCGGATAAGTTCGACGAGAAGGTTTATGGCATTGAGCCAGGCTCGAACGATATCATGCTCGACATTGTCGCCAAGAACGAATTTGGGCTGGGAGACTGGAAGGTTGTCGAAAGCTCGGAACAGGGCATGCTGTCGCAGGTTGCGCGTGAGATAAAGCGCAAAAAGTGGATCGCTTTCCTTGGCTGGGCGCCGCATCCCATGAACACGGCGTTTGATTTGAAATATCTGGAAGGGGGCGATGCCTATTACGGCCCGAACTTTGGCGGGGCGACCGTCCATACGCAAGTGCGTAAAGGCTATCAGAAAGAATGCCCACAGGTGGGCAAACTGCTTGATCAGCTCACCTTCACTGTGTCCATGGAAAGCGAGGGCATGGGCTATATTCTGGACGACAAGATGAGCGCCATGGATGCCGCTCGCAAAGTCATCGCCAACCACCCTGATATGCTTGATATATGGTTGGAAGGGATTTCCACGACGGATGGTAGCCCGGCTCTCGCCGCAGTCAACGCAGATCTCGGACTCGCTCCCAAACCATGACGAGCACGGATCTTTACGCCAAGTTGGGTGACATCCGAATGTGCTACAGGCAAGACGGGTCTTCGGATGCGCCCGCCCTCATCTTGATACCCGGCCTCGGCATGCAGTTGATCGAATGGCCTTCAGCCCTTGTCGAGGCGCTTTCACAAGACCATAGAGTCATTCGCTTGGACAATCGGGATTGCGGCCTTTCAAGCCGATGCGGCGGGCCATTTTCGGCGATTCCGTCCGGCTTCTCCTGGAAAGGAAGTGCGTTAGAACAGGCCCCCTATGACCTGACAGATATGGCGGATGACGTCATTGCATTGGCCAATCATCTGCAATTGAAGCAATTTGGCTGTATCGGCTTTTCCATGGGAGGCATGATCGCGCAGATTGTCGCAACGAAGGCTGACGATCGGGTGCGGTCTCTTGTGTCAATCAGCAGCACGGGGGGTGAAAGCGTGATTTCCGCCGAGCCTGAAGCCTTGAGGCAGATGGAAAGCTTTTTCTTTCCTTTCGTCACGGAGATGGAAGCGTTGGAGGTGATCCGATCGAGCAACGACTATTTTTCGCACGGCGCATTGCCCCGCGATAGCGCGCAGAGTATCAGGCTGGCCCATTCGCTTGTTGACCGCGCTCAAGATGAAGGCGGCTATCTACGACAGGCCTGGGCCATGACCGCCACTCCTGACTGGAGGGACGGATTGGCAAAGCTATTGATACCAGCTCTCTTTCTTCACGGAGACAAAGACCGTTGTATCAAGGCAACATCTGCCCAACAGATGGCAGGCGATATGCCTCAGGCCAGCTGTACGATCTATCCAGAGCTCGGGCATTGGATTGATGACCAGATTTGCGCGCAAATCGTAAGCTGGATCAACGGAAATGATATCGCACCATCAAAATTTTGCCCGTAGTCCATCTTTGCGCGTAATCGCTAGTCCAGCTGGCAAACAAATGTCGTGAGAGTCTAGCTGCAGAAAAGCGCTGAACCGCCAGATCTGAAATGGAAAAGAGCAATCACAAAGCCGGAGAAACCGCGCCTTCCCAAGCACAGCTCAAAGGGTAATTTCTCCGCCAACAGCCTTGTTTCTGCCAGACTGCTTTGCCGTATAGAGCTTTTTGTCACAGGCCTGAATGACCGTATCTTCATCAGGCGGGCCAGTCCCCGCGAAGTGATATGTCATGAAGCCGATGCTGACGGTCAGCTGTGAAGAAATGTCTGATCGTTCGTGCACGATGCCAGCTGCTTTCACATTCTTCTGCAAGCGATCAACCAAATGGTGCGCACCGCTGAAATCCGTGGCAGGCAGCAGACAGCTCATTTCTTCTCCACCATAACGGAAGGCCATATCGGACGACCGCAGCAGGGTTTCCCTGACAATGGCGCCAACCTTTTCAAGACAATCGTCCCCTGCAACATGGCCATAAAGATCATTATACTGCTTGAAATAGTCGATATCGATCAGAAGCAGAGACATCGGCTCCAAAGAGCGCACATGGCGGCGCAGCTCGCTTTTCATCATCACATCGAAAGAACGGCGATTAAGCAGACCGGTCATGCTGTCCATAACCGCCATTTCATACAAAGCCCTGTTGGATTTCTCAAGCTCGCGCGATGTGGCAGAAATAAGATTAGTCAATATCTTCAGCGTCTTGAGAGACTGCAACTCTTCTTCAGAATACCGTTGGGTGGGCGCACCCCACTGTACCGGCATTTCCTTTTTGTTGCCTTCCGACAGGACCAACATGGTCATATTCTGAATCAAAGAAACACTGGACTGGTTGCCTCCGGAGTAGAATTCTGACGAAGTAAAAAAGCCGGCACTGTCACAGAGATGACTAAAGCTCTGCGTCTCTTCGGAGATCTTGTTGCCAAGGATCATCTTTCGTCCCGAGCAGGAAAAGAAGAAAATGGCGTCCGGCTTCAGGGTTGCAGCGCGGCTCTGCATCTGCTTGAGATCCTGATGCAGTTTGGAAATATCGCAAAAGCTGAATTTGATCTTTTCGCCTTCCTTGAAGGGAAACAGAAACTCGATCGCGCCATCAGGATGATAGGTGACCGGCACATTCTTCATCAAGATACCGTCCCGAACACAGGTCAGAGGAAATTCCAGCGTCGGATTTTGCAACTTCGCCAGATCGATATCGACACCAAGATAATGCTTGTATGTATCGATGACGCTGCGTTCATCGATTTCATAAACCCGCTCCCCTTCAGCTCTAGTGATCTGCATTTCTCTGCCGATCTGCTCCCATCCATCAATCCGCAGGCTTTCTGCGTGCAGGTCGGCCCCTGTCAAGGTTGCAATCACAGAGCCATGGCTGGAAAGAAAATGCTCGGTAAAGACAAAGGTTTCGATATATTCGTCACCGACACCGGCCTGCCCTCCGGCAAGCACGAGACCGGGATTCTCAAGTCCGATAGCATGAATATAATCAAGGCTGCGCTGCAAATGGCCATCCGTGGCGCCGCAGCGAAAAAGAATGGCAGCCGTTGCCCCCTGAGCACTGATCTCCTTTGCAAATCTGCGCACCGCCTCCGGCTTGCTGTCATCGGCGTAAAGTGTCTTGACCTTGGTGTCCTCAAAAACCGACAGGCTGATGACAATCGTGTTTTGCGAGGTGGTCTTTCCAAGTATCTCGCCTTCGGTCGTGGCTCCCAGAATGGCCACGCCGGGAAAGGCCTCCACCAGAACAGATTGAAGGCTCTTCAGACTATCGCGCCCGCATCCACCAGCATAAACCTGAACGAGAATCTGGTCGCGAGGTACATCCACAACCATTTGTAGTAAAACGTCCAAATCATCACTACTTCTATAGAGTATATTTAGACATTTCATCCGCGTAGACCCAATATTGGCACTTTGTTTTTATGTTTCTCTATCGACTATCCCACCAAATAGCTAAAAGAACATATATACAAAGCGGTCCATATCCACAGTCTCTGGGAAATATCCTTCCTCTCATCATCGAGCCTACAAGAAACGGCGTGCAAAATCCTGCGAATTAGTCCGCATCAGAAAAGAACAAAACCTGGAAAGAAAAACCCAAAGGCCTATTTAGAAGCTCTCACGCACCTTGAAATGCACATGATCCTTTGGGGCGGATTCGGCATGCGAATGCTGTTGCACATCTTCTTCAACCGGAGTGAGAGAGGCAGCCCCATGCTTGATCCCCCGCTCCAGAAACAGGGCCTGCGCATAATCATTCACTTGCTCGACTGAACCACGCAATACGGTCACATCAAAGGCGTGATCATGATCAATGGGCAGGCTCGTGGAATAGAGAATCTGCCCGTGCCTGTCGTGCCGCCCCCGTTGCAGCTTCTTTTCCAACCCGACAACGGAGTGATCCACGGTGCAAGACACAACGGCGATACAATTGGCCGTCTGCTCTTCAGCCGGCATGGCGGCAAGCCCGCGCCGGATCAGGTCTCTGATGGCCTCAGAGCGATTGGAAGCGCCCGAGCGGGCAATGAAACGATCCAGAACCTCGGTCAATTCTGCGTCCAGAGTGATGGTTGTCCGCGTCATGCTGTTCATAAGCGTCTCGTTTCTTCTTACGCGTGGCCCAAAGGGCTTCAAGCAGGGCTGTAACCATTAGATAAATGCATATTCAGATCCGTTTGTAAAACCGCTATTCGACGTAGAATCACAGATACTGATCAGAGGCCACAACAGCTAAAGCACGCAAGTTTTATCTCTCTTGTCCAAAAGCAGTCGGAAGCCCTTGAACAAAGATTGAGAGTATGATCAATTAATAAAAATTTCATACTCAAAGGTCTTCCCATGCGCTCTCTTGCCCCCTCCTTCGCCGCGCTCGCTTGTCTTGCCCTCTTTGCCGCTCCGGCCTCGGCTCATTTTCAGGAAATCATCCCCTCCGCAGATGTCCTACCCGAAGGTGGTGAAGTGAGCATCGAGATGGTCTTCACCCACCCCTTCGAAGGCGGACCGGTTATGGAGATGAAAAAGCCTGTAGAAATGGGTGTCTTCAAGGCTGGCACAACGACCGATCTGCTTCCCGAGATCAAGCAGTCCGAGATCGATGGGAAGACCATATGGAGCCTTGAAACCGAGCTTGTTGAGCCGGGAGCATCGATTTTCTATGTCGAACCGCAACCCTATTGGGAACCTGCTGAAGGCAAATATATCATTCATTACGCCAAGGTGGTCGTGGACAATTATGCATCAGGCGAAGGCTGGGATGAGCTTGTCGGCTTGCCGGTGGAAATCCAGCCGCTCACGCGCCCAACCGGTTTGTGGACGGGCAATGTCTTTTCCGGCGTGGTGCTAAAGGATGGAAATCCTGTACCGTTCGCGGAAATCGAGGTTGAGTTTATCAATGACGCCTCTATAACGGCCCCTAACGATGCCTTCATTACGCAAGTGATCAAAGCCGATGCCAACGGCACCTTCACTTACGCCATGCCACACGCAGGCTGGTGGGGATTTGCTGCTCTAGTCGAAGGCGATGAGCCAATGACCTCGCCCGAGGGCAAGGACGTGCCGGTAGAACTGGGCGCCCTGATGTGGGTAAAAACGACAGATATGAGCGGGAAATAAGCGCCATGGCACATATCCCTGACGGCATACTCAGTGCACCAGTCCTGATTGGCGGCGCTGCTTTCGCCCTTGGCGGCGTAACGCTGGGCCTGCGCAGCTTGAGTGATCGGGCCATTCCGCGCGCAGCCATTCTTTCAGCGGCCTTTTTCACAGCATCGCTGATTTCCGTGCCAGTCGGTCCGTCGAGCGTGCATTTACTGCTGTCAGGGCTTATGGGCATCATGCTTGGCAGTGCCATTTTCCCCGCCGTCGGGGTTGCCCTTATTTTGCAGGCATTGCTGTTTGGCTTTGGTGGTCTGACGACATTGGGCGTCAACACCGTCAATATCGCCTTGCCCGGCTTTATCCTTGCGATGGCAATCGGCCCGCTCATCCGCTCATCACACTCCAACGCCATGCGAACGGGTCTGTCTGCGCTTATCGGGGCCTTGTCTGTGCTCGGAACAGGGGGGCTTGTGGCGCTCTCACTGGCACTCTCGGCTCCGGAATATACCCCAGTCGCCAGCGTCTTGTTGGCCACCTACCTGCCGCTGGCCTTGGCTGAAGCCTTTATCACAGCCGCTGTGGTTGGCTTTCTCTCGCGGGTGCAGCCCGATGCATTGGGAAACACCACCGGAGCAACAGCCTCATGATCCGGTTTCTATTGATTGCCCTCGCCTCTCTTGCACTATTCGCAAGCCCGGCCAATGCCCACAAGCTGAAAGTCTTTGCCACAGTCAAGGGCGATCATATTGGCGGATATGCCTTCTTCATTGGCGGCGGACGCGCTCAGGGCACCAAATGGACTGCCAAGGATACATCTGGAGCCATTCTGGCTGAAGGCACCACGGACAAGGAGGGAAATTATGATTTTATCCCACCCAAGCCCGCGCCTTCGGACATCACCATCACGGTAGATACGCAGGAAGGCCATATTGCATCTGCTGTTATCCCAGCAGCACGGTTGGGACATGCAAACATCAAATCTGCCAGAATCAGCAGCTCGCAAAGCACCGCACCTCAAACACCCTCAAACGACTCGTTACAAATACCACCGCACCCCCTGTCCACATCTGAGCTCGAACCAATGATCGAAGCCGCAGTTCAACGGCAGATCGAGCCGCTTCTGGAGCGCATCGAGCAAATGGACAGCCATATGCGCTTTACCGACGTCATTTCGGGTATCTTTCTCATCATTGGCCTTGCGGGCATTGGCCTATGGGCACGGTCTCGCCGATGAGACCAAGCCTGCTGCCCGAAGACCTGCGGATACGGCTGGTTGTCGTTTTTCTGGCGGTTTGCATCTTTTCCCAATTACAGACCCTTGAGACGGCCTTCCTCGCCTGTATTGGCAGCCTCATTCTTGGTGCAACCGAAAGGATCGAGCGCAGCCTATGGCGGCGGCTGCTTCATGTGGAAGGCTTCGTGTTGCTGATTTTCATCACCATGCCCTTTCTCATACCCGGTACTTCCCTTTTCAGCATCGGCCCTTTGCAAGCCTCTCTGGAAGGCCTGGCGAGGGCTGCATTAATCGGCTGCAAGGTCTCGGCTTCAGTGCTGCTTTTGATGATCTTTCTGGGCACCATCGAACCAATCCGCCTTGGCGCGGCGCTTTATGCATTGAAACTGCCGGAAAGTCTGGTGCGTCTGTTTGTCATGACGGTGCGCTATGTCTCTGTCATCCGTATGGAGGCAGCCCGCTTGCGAACGGCCATGAAGGCCCGCGCCTTTCAGCCGGGCACGAACCGCCACACCTACACCAGCTATGGCAACCTGATTGGCATGCTTCTGGTCCGGTCCCTTGATCGGGCACACAGAGTGGAAAATGCCATGCTTTGTAGAGGCTATAATGGCCGCTACCCCTATGCCGAATTGACCAGCCCGAAACCAACCGATTGGCTTTTGGGCCTCATCCTGCTGATACTGGCACTCAGCATTCTCATCTTGGACATGATGCCTCTTTAGAAAAGGCGCTCGGTCACCCCATGCTATTCCCCTTTCAAACCAGCCGCTGTTCCACCTTGTCTGAAAGACAGACGGATAGTCCTTCAGCCAAAAGAAAAGCCGGAATGGCAATCCACTCCGGCTTGGAGGCTTTCACAAAGGGCGATACCCCTATTTCTCAAGAGACGCGCAAAAGGCTTCGAATTCTGCCCCCGTTGCATAGGATTTCTGCGTGCCCTGCCGCGTGATGGAATCTGCTGCATAGCGCACGGCCATGGAAAGCGCCGCTTCGAGATCCTTGTCACGGGTATAGAAATGCGCAAAACAGCCTATGAAGGCGTCGCCCGCTCCCGTCGTATCCTTCGGTGTCACGGTAATGGGAGCAAAATGCTTGCGGCCTTCTTTGGTGACCAGCAGTGCGCCCTTTGACCCGAGCGTGACAATCACTGTCTTGATCCCCTTGGCCATCAGGCTGCGGGCGGCTGCTTCCGCACTGTCCTCATCGCTCACGGTCATACCCGTCAGCAATTCAAGCTCGCTTTCATTGGGCACCAGATAGGTCACATCCGTGATACGGGAGGCATCGAGATCCGGTTGCGCCGGAGCAGGGTTCAGCAGGGTTGGAATGCCGTGCTTCGCACCAAACGCAATGGTGTGATAGATCGTCTCCAGCGGCACTTCCAGCTGCATGACGATGAGATCGCACTGCTTGAGCTCTTCCGCCGCCTTGTCGACTTCCTCTGGGGTCAGATGCTCATTGGCCCCTTTTACGATCAGGATACTGTTTTCGCCTGATTCCTCCACGAAGATTGGCGCAACGCCTGAAGAGGTGCCCGGTACGCGCACCACATGGCGGGTATCAACGCCCAGTGTCTCAAGATTGTTGATTGTATTGTCGGCAAAGATATCATCCCCCACCCGCGTGACCATCATCACGTCGGCCCCCAGTTTGGCGGCGGCCACAGCCTGATTGGCTCCCTTGCCACCACAGCCCAAGCTGAAGGATGGCGCTTCCAGCGTTTCACCCGGCCCGGGCATGCGGGTGACATAGGTGATCAGATCGACCATATTGCTGCCAACGACAGCGACTTTTCCTGACATGGTTCTCTTCCCTTGATTAGCCTTTGTTATGGCCACCGTTTGCGAGATCAGAGCGCTTGAATATGCGCTTCTGCCGCCTCGGCTTCCTCTCCTGTTACATACCCCAGACGGACCTTGAAGCTGGCCGCCTCACCGCTGGCGAGCTGGCGCACATTGCCCTTTGCCTTCTCGGCCAGATAGCCCTCTGGCTCGCAGGTGGACGGCAGCGCAAAGGCAGCCACCTGCTGGTCTGCATTCACCAAAATCCAGCGTACGGTCTTGGGAAAATCATTCCGGTTATAGGCGATCTTAAAGCCGTCGCCCTCGCGCCGACGCATCAACGATGCCGTGTTGCCATCACCATCGGCTCCCACGCCACGCACATAGAGCACCTGCTCGGGATTGTAGCGCTCCGGTTCATCCAACACTTCCAGCCCCGTCGGATCCTTGGCCAGTGAATCGATAAAGGCGAGATAGTCCGGCGTGGTCTGCACATGACCCGGCACGGCAGTGCGAACCACGGTCCGATCTGGCGTAAAGGGAGCGGGCTGAATGATCTTGGCCCCTTCGCAATAAGCGAAGTTGACATGGCACATATACATGAGATCCATCGGCGCCCCACCGACATTCTGCACATCCATGCACATATCGAACAGGGTCTTGCCGGGGCGCAAGATCACCTTGGGGTGAGCGATATAATGATCCCCAAAGCCCATGACATATTCAGCAGTGCCCGTCACCGCCATATAGAGCCCCTCGTCATCTTCACCGATTTCCAGCCCCGCACAATCGAGCGCAGCCACAGGCATTTCGCCATGCAGCGCGTGGGTATCATCGGGCGATGGGCAGCCATTGCGCAACAGGCCAGAATGAAAGGCAAAGCAACCATAGGTGCCCGCAATGTCATGGGCCGGACGCGGCATGGAGAACATGTTTTTCATGGTCAGGTCGACGCCATCAAACACGGCATCCCAGATCATTTGCCCATAGAAAGGCAGGATGACCAGATGACCTCTGGCGTTGCTGATACGCAATCCCTCGATGCCGCTCTCATAGCGGAAGGTGGACGCGCTCAATTCATCGCAGTTGGCTACCGTCTGCTCATGGGCGGCGAAGTCGACTTTGCGAAGGGTGATCTTTACCGGTTCCATGGTATTTCCTCCGTCTTGTCCGAAGCCCACTTGCCAAGGCTTAAAAGCCGCAGGAAAAGCTTCGGTTCTGTTTTCAAATAGATGAAACCGTCGCCATCCACTTTTCGGGCTGGCGACGGCCAAAGAAGAGACGCTCTACCGGGCGCGGTTCTTCCAAGCATTGATGGCAATGACCAGCAGCAGGAAGGCCCCCCAGATGAAGTCGATCAGATGGTTACTGAAGCGCAGGATCTGGAACCCACTGGAAAGCAGCATCAAGGCCACCACGGCAATCGACACACCGGCCACCGTTCCCTTGCCACCGGCAGGGTTTGTACCGCCGAGCACTGAAATCAGCACCGCTTGCAAGAGATAGGATGTGCCATAGTCCGACTTGGCCGCATTGGTCCGTCCCGACAGGATGATGCCCGCCATGCTGGCCAGCACGCCTGACAGCATGTAGCTGTAAAGGATCATGCGCGACTTCTTCAAACCGGCAAACACAGCCGCCCGCGGGTTGGAGCCGATCAACATCAGGTTGACGCCCAACGTCGTCCGCGTCAGCAGGAAGGCAACCATGCCAGCCACCAGCAGGAACAACAGGAACGGCACCGCAATTCCAAACAGCTTGCCATTGCCAAGGAAAGCCCATGCATCAGGATAACCAACAATGGCAGGCCCGCCGGTCAGCACCAGACACAAGCCGATAAAGACCTGCCCCGTGCCAAGCGTTGCCAGAATGGGAATGATATTGAGCTTGGTTATGAGAAACCCGTTGATGGCCCCGGCCACAAGCCCTACCCCCAGCGAGAGGCAAACACCCAGCATCACCATCGGCACGCTCTGTTCCATGCCCAGATCCCGGGTGAGATAGTGAAACAGCACACCTGAGAGAATACCGGACAGGTTGGCAATCCCGACAACCGAAAGATCGATCCCGCCGGTCAGCATCGCAATCATCATCGCGATGGACAACAGGCCCAACTCGGGGAACAGATAGGTGATGGATTCAAAGTTATAATAGCGCAGGAACTTGTCCGGGCTAAGGGCCGTCATGATGATGAAGATCAGAACGGTCATCATGATCAATTGCAGAATATTATTGTCGCGATTGACCATGTTGCGAAAATCGAGGGAGAATTTCATGTTCTATTTCCTCATACATTCCGTTTGCGATCGCGCCATGCAGTCATGGCTGTCGCAATAACGATGACGATACCGACCACAACACGCTGCCAGGTCGTTTCCACCTTCATGATAATCAGGCTGTTCTTGACCATGACCAGCATGAACACGCCAAGCATGGTGCCCAGCACCGAGCCGCGTCCGCCGAAGATGCTAGCCCCGCCCAGCACGACGGCGGCAATCACATCCAGCTCAAGACCGACGAAATCACGCGGGTTGGCCAACCAGATCATGCCGCTATGCAGCAGACCGCCGAAACCAGCCAACATGCCGGCAAAGCAATAGATGAAGAAGATTGTCTTGCGCACATCGAAGCCAACGCGTTTGGCCGCTTCCTCGTCGCCCCCCAGCGCATAGACGCTGCGTCCGATCATCGTATAGCGCAGCACCAGATGCACGATGATCGCCAGACCCACATAGATCAGCACCATGGCCGTTAGACCGAAATGGGTGCCATCAGGCTTGGTCATGGAGATGACTTCGGTTTTGGCGAAATCAATCAGCGCGTCCGGCATCTTGTTGATGTTGATCATGCTGGTGCCGACAATCCCGAGCAGGAAACCACGCACCATGCTGCCGGTGCCCAGCGTCACGATCAGCGGGATCATGCGGAACTTGTAGACAAAGAAGGCATTGAGGCAGCCAAACAGCATGCCCATCGTGGCCGCTGCAATGAAGGGCAGGATCACCCCGTCATAGCCCAGATAGATCATCCCCTTGACGGTAAGATACATCGCCGCCACGGCAAAGGCCGGGAAGGACACGTCAATGCCACCCGAGATCATGATGATCAACACCCCAAGCGCCATAATGCCAACGATGACATTGCTGCGCAGAAGCGAGAAAATATTATCCAGCTGCCAGAAGGCAGGGTTGATCAGGCCGATCACGATCATGGCAAACAGAAGGATGGCCGCTATGACAAATTCTGATCTTTTGAAGAGTTTCATGGCCTTGTCCTTACGTGAACGACTTCAGCTGATCGCTGATCACATCTTCGATGATGGCATCGCCTTCAAGCTCGTCGACAAAACGCCCACGATGCATGAGAATGACGCGGCTGCAATTCTGGGCCAGTTCCAGAACATCGTCCGAGATCATCAGAACGGCGAGGCCGTGATTATCGACCAACTCGCGGATCTTCTTGTGTATCTCGGCCTTGGACCCCACATCGACGCCAACCGTCGGCCCGTTGAGGATGAGCACCTTGGCATCGGTCAAGAGCCAGCGACCGAGCACCACGCGCTGCGCATTGCCACCGGACAACTCACCCACCTGCTTTTCGGCACTGGGAGTGGCGATCTGCATGGATGCAATCGTCTCATCGGCGACCCGATCCACACGCGGAATATCAATGATCCCGCCCTTGGCCAGCGTCTCCAGCGACGTCGCGATAATGTTGCGCTTGATCGATTGGGTCATGAACAGGCCTTCAGAAAGCCTGTCTTCGGGCACATAGGCAATGCCCTCGGCAATCGCATCCTGCACACTGTGAAGCGCAATCGGCTTGCCATCCACCTCTACGGTGCCACTCTCTGGTGGCAGCATGCCAAACAGGCTAAGCGCCAGCTCTGTGCGGCCTGACCCCAAAAGCCCCGAAAGCCCGACAATCTCACCCGAATGAAGGGTCATGTCGATGTCCTGATAATCGCCAGAAAGGCAAAGCCCCTGCACCTTGAGACGCGGCGTTTCGCTTGCGTCCGAGCGGGCTCGACGGAAAGGCTCGATCTGGATATCAAGGCCCGTCATATGGCGGATCACAGAGGCTTCATCAAATTCGCTGGTCGGCCCTTCGGCCACTTTCGCGCCATTCCGGATCACCGTCAGGCGCTCGGAAATATCCAGCATCTCGCGCATCTTATGGCTTACGAACAGAATGGCGATACCGCGGCTCTGAATATCGCGCACAATGCGGAAGAGCGTCTCAACTTCCTTGCCTGTCAGCGCGGTCGTCGGCTCGTCCATGATGATCAGCTTGGCATCAGACATCAGCGCACGGGCAATGGCCACCAGCTGCTTGCTGGATGTGGGCAGGCTTTCCACCTCGGCATCCAGATCGATATCCACGCCAAGGCGCTCGAGCGCCTCATGGGCCAGTTTGCGCACACGACGCCAATTGACAAGCTTGGTCTTGGCCCGTAGCTCGGTGTTGAGGGCCAAATTTTCCGCCACGGTCAGATTACCGAACAAGGAGAAATCCTGATAGATGACCTGAATGGCTCGGTTCACCGACTCGATCGGCGACAGGTTTTCTACCTTCTCCCCCTCGATGATGATCTCACCTTCGGTTGGCTGATAGACCCCGGATATGATTTTGATAAGAGTGGATTTCCCCGACCCATTCTCACCAGCAAGGCAATGGATTTCGCCTTTGTTGATGGTTAGGGAGACGTCATCCAGTGCACGCAAACCGAGAAATTGCTTCCCGATGCTGCGCAGTTCAATGAACGCTTCAGACATGCTCGAACCAGGCGTTTGAGAATTTAACAATTGGTGTGAGAAGGGCAGCGCCAGGCGCTGCCCCGAAGGCGACATGATCAGAAGTTATATTCGTCCATGTTATCCTTGGTCACACCGACCCAGCCTGCGCCATAGAGCAGGTTTGGCTGGTCTGCCACTGGAGTGATCAGATCGGTATAGCCTGGCAGACCAAGATTGAGGCCAGCCTTGATTTCCGCATCTTTTTTCTCAAGCGCCATGACAGCAACGATGTTCATTGCATAGCCAGCAACGGCAGGATCCCAGAACTGGATATATTGGATATCGTCGTTGGCCAGATATTCACCAGCCACAGACACAAGGCCCGTGCCAGCAAAGAAGAGTTTGTCTTTGAGGCCACGTTCTGCGATCAAACGGCCAGCGCCGGCAGACGTAGGCATCGGGCCACCGACGATCCCTTTGAGATCTGGATAGGTGGTGAGCGTTTCTTTCAGCTTGTTATAGTCGGTGTTGGCGTCGTCATAGGTTTCCAGACGCTTGGTGACCAGTTCCATTTTCGGGAAATTGGCTTTCTGGTAATCAATCGCCCCGTCAATCCATTCATTCTGGGATTTGGACGTGAGGCTGCCAACGGTTGCGGCATATTTGCCTTCACCGCCCATATAGCCACCGAGCACTTCCATCAGCTTGGCGCCATAAGCGTGGTTGTCGAAAGCTTCCAGAACATAGTCCGCATTCTTGATGTTGGAAGCTTCATGAGCCACAACAACAATGCCGCGATCACGGGCCTTCTTCAGAACAGGCTCAACGGCTTCCACGGAAAATGGTACGATGGCAATGGCGTCAACACCCTGAGCAATCAGGTTTTCGACGATTTGCACCTGAGCGGCTGCATCAGCCTGGCTTGGGCCGAGCATCCATGTGTCATGGCCCGTTTCATCACCAAACTGCTTGACCCCGTCGCGCATGCGATCGAACCAGGCAATGCCGTCAACCTTGACGACCGTGGCGATGGAATATTCTTTCCCCGTTTCGCTCTTGTAAATATCCTTGCGCACCTGTGAGGTGTCGACAGGCCCCTCTGCAAGAGCAGGAGCGGCAACAAGCGCTGCCGCTACAAGAATTGATGAGAACAAAGACTTCATTGAATCCTCCCTTGGATTGTCCATGTCATCTATTCAGATAAGTGAGAGAATAGCCGCGCGTTCCTCCAAACAATCGCGGCCATCCGGCCCGGCCTCAGCCGGTAACGATTGCGACGCTTGCACTGGCTCCCAGCCGAGAGGCGCCCGCCTCAATCATTTTCAGGGCATCGGCATGTGTGCGAACACCCCCGGACGCTTTCACGCCCATTTCTTCCCCGACTTCAGCACGCATCAGGGCCACATCCTCGGCCGTGGCCCCTCCGCTCATGAAGCCAGTGGAGGTCTTGACGAAATCAGCGCCGGCTTGCTTGGAAAGCTGGCAGGCCAATTTCTTTTCTTCATCGTTCAGAAGGCAGGTCTCGATGATCACCTTGAGCTTTGCTTCGCCACAGGCTTTTTTGACCTCGGCAATATCATTCCTCACATAGTCGACATCCCCGGCCTTCAGCTGACCGACCGGGATCACCATATCAACCTCTCCGGCTCCTTCGGCAACCACCCAACGGGCCTCGGCGCATTTGAGCGCAGTCGGGATCGCACCAAGCGGAAAGCCGATAACCGAACATGTCACCACATCACTGCCAGCCAGCAGTTTGGCGACCTGAGGAATATTGACCGGATTGACACAAACCGAGCAAAAACCGAATTCCAGAGCTTCCTTGCAGATCTTCTCAACCTCTTCAGGCGTTGCCTGCGGCGCCAGGATGGTGTGATCGATATATTTGGCCAGGGTCTCGGAGGTTAAATCAGAGGCAAGGGTAGTCATGGAATCTGCTCCTGTTATTCAACATATGAAAACAAGGTTTTGTTAATCAATGTGATTATTATAACATTTGTTGAAAGCATATTCACATATTGACGCCCTTTCTGTCAAATTGTAAAAGATAGTTGTGACATATTTTTCATAATCACAGGATGGCGTAACACGAAAAATTCGTTATAAGAGGGTCACCTCATAAATTCGAAACGATTCAGTACGCAGATTGCAAGGCTTATGAAGATGCAGAGCCGCAGAAAAACGAGGCTTGATAGACTGGAAAAAACGCTCGATGAAGGGCGCGCGCTTCACTTGCGTGATGCAGCCTCGATGCTCGGCGTTTCTGAAATGACCGTCCGCCGCGACATCGCGTCAAGCGACGAGCGCTTCTCTTTTCTGGGTGGGCATATTGTCATTTCCGGCGAACAACCCTCGGGCAAGGGCTATTTCCTGTATCGTGAGAACGCCACCAATGTTCAAGCCAAAAAGGCATCCTGCCAAAAGGCAATCGATCTCATTCAGCCCGGCGACGTGGTCTTTCTCGATTGCGGAACCACCTTGCCCTATATCGCCGAATCCCTTGGCGACAGAGGGCCTTTGACCGTCATATGCTATTCGGTCAATATCGCCGAAATCGTCTGCAAGCAGCCCAATCTGAAAATCATCCTGCTGGGAGGAGAATATCACCCCTCCTCGGCGTCCTTCGCCAGCGAAGAAGCGCTGGTGATGCTCTCCAATCTGGGCATCAACAAAGCCTTCCTTTCAGCCGGTGGTCTGCATGCCCAACATGGGCTGAGTTGTTCCAATTTCCACGAAGTCCGTATCAAGCAGATGGCCATGAGCCGCGCTGTGACCAATATCCTCGTGATGGATTCCAGCAAGATCGGCAAGGTGAAAGCCGCTCCCTTTGCGCCATCAAACGCCATTGACTTTCTGGCAACCGATGATGACATCACCACCGAGCAGCGGTCTCTGCTCATGGATGCCAATGTCGAGTTGGTGCCCTGAAGGGAACCATCCCACGCAGATCCACTCAGCTCTTTCCAAGAGCTCTCATATCGTCCCCATCACGCCTTAAAGCGCTCACTTTCTTGATCCCCCGGCAAAGCGTCAAAGCTTTTTCTTTTGTTAACAAACATAGTTAATAGCTTATTAAATACTGCAGTGTTTACTGAGCGACATAGCCAGACAAAAGTCTGAAACCGAATTTGCCATCGAAAAGCCATCGCCAGGACCTGCAGGACCATGCACAGAAGCGCAAAAATCACAGCACTCCTTTCGACGCTTGCCCTGCTTGCTGGCTGCGGTACATCCAGTAAACTCAACCGCATTCAAGCAACAAAGATGGTCCCCTCTAGCGAAGCCTTCCTATTTACCCCGCCCGGCGGTCCAGCCATTGTCGGGGTCTTGCAGACGGACTATTCCAACGGCACAGAGCAGCAAATCAGTCTTGCGACCAGTTCGGGTGTGCCGGGCGGAAACTATGCCAACGTCAAGCTGGTGATTGCCTCAGGGGTCAATCAGGCTTCACTGCCAAACGCCTCGACCGCCTATTCTGATACCCGCAGCATTCAAAAGGAACTGCGCGCGGAGTTCCCGTCCATGCGGATGACGCCGTCCTCCCTGTTCCTGCAAAATAACTATGGCCCCTTTAGCTATGCAGTGGGACAGGCAACCACGGGCGACACCTGTCTTTACGGCTGGCAACAGATTCGCAGCCGCACGGAAGATCGCGCCTTGTTCCGCAACAATGGCATTGTGCAGATTCGCCTGCGCATGTGCGATAGCAAGGCAACCGAGAAGCAGCTCCTCTCGCTGATGTATGGTTACACGATTGCGACCAGTTATTCGGGACGCTTCTGGAACCCCTATGGCGAACCACAGGCACCAAACAGTGAACTGGGAGAAACCGGCAGCCCTATTTATCCACCAGATGGTGTTGGCACCTTCTCACTGGCTTCGGCGCCTGCTCCCAAAAGAACCACAGCTCCGGAAAGCATGCCGGTCGCAAAGACCCCGGAAGACCGTCCATTGATTGTGGATCCACCTGTCGATCCACAATCTTCTGGGAGCAGCGAGGCAGCGCAGGAGAACGCGCCAATCGTTCCGTTGCCTCCCTTGACGTCGGTTATTCAGCAATCAACAGGCAAGTAGCAGCTTTGTCTTTACTCCTTTCGCGCGCAGGTTGCTTCATATAGACTTAGACGGGTAGTGCAACGCGCACCTTGCTTCGCTATGAATTCCGTAGCAAAATTTAGCAAACATCATAAATTCGTGTTTTCAGTTAGTTATCCACCAACTGTAGAACAGCTCCAATGGTGATCAGCCTCAAGAATCGACGAAAGTTCAACTTAAATTTACCTCTCAGCGTTATGGCTTTCCTTAAAAGGAGCCGCATATGTCCCTGTATAAAATCCAGGTTTTCTTCGTTTGGGTGCTGTCAGTTGCTGCATTTCTGATCATCACAACGATGCCGATCAACCTGCAGACACAGCTCATCTGCAGCCTTGTCGTCTTTGCGCTCATGGCTATTTTGAAGCTACTCAAGAAGGACGGCTCTCTCCGCATCATCTCGCTGACATTTGGCCTCTCCATCATCGCTCGCTATGTCTTCTGGCGCACGACGGAAACCATTCCCTCTCCGAACCAGCTCGAGAACTTCATTCCCGGCTTGCTGCTCTATATCGCGGAAATGTACAATGTGCTGACGCTGCTCCTAAGCCTGTTCGTTGTCAGCCGCCCATTGCCGTCTCGCCCCTCCTGCGAATTGCCCAGCCACAATCGCTTGCCATCGGTGGATGTGTTCGTTCCCAGCTACAATGAACCAGCCGATATTCTCGGCAATACGCTGGCAGCGGCCAAATCCATGGATTATCCGGCGGAGAAAGTCACCGTCTGGCTGCTCGATGATGGTGGCACGCTCGAAAAGCGCAATTCAAGCGACATTCTCAAGGCCAACGCTGCCAAGAAGCGACATGAGGATTTGCAAAAACTCTGTGCCGAACTGGATGTGCGCTACCTGACGCGCGAGCGCAACGAACATGCCAAGGCAGGCAACCTGAACTATGGACTGGAGCATTCCACGGGCGATCTCGTTGCAATCTTTGATGCCGACCATGCACCGGCACGCGAATTCCTCACTGAAACCGTGGGCCACTTCGCCAAAGATTCCAAACTGTTTCTGGTGCAGACACCGCACTTCTTCATCAACCCGGATCCGCTTGAACGCAATCTGAAGACCTTCTCCTTCATGCCCAGCGAAAACGAAATGTTCTATGGCATTATCCAACGCGGGCTGGATAAATGGAACGCCTCCTTTTTCTGCGGCTCTGCAGCCGTCTTGCGCCGTGAGGCACTGGAAGAAACCGGCGGCTTCTCTGGCAAGACAATCACCGAAGACTGCGAAAGCGCGCTCTCACTGCATGCCAAGGGCTGGAATAGCGTCTATGTTGACAAGCCCCTGATCGCAGGTTTGCAGCCAGCGACATTCGCCAGCTTCATCGGCCAGCGCAGCCGTTGGGCGCAAGGCATGATCCAGCTCATGCGCTACAATTTCCCGCTCTTCAAATCAGGGCTCTCGCTGCCGCAAAGGCTGTGTTACCTCTCCTCGATGATGTTCTGGTTCTTCCCGATTTCGCGCACCATCTTCCTGTTTGCCCCCTTCTGCTACATCTTCTTCGATCTCAAGATCTTCGAGGCCTCAGGCGGCGACTTCATGGCCTATACACTGGCCTATATGCTGGTGAACCTGATGATGCAGAACTATCTCTACGGCTCCTTCCGCTGGCCTTGGATTTCCGAACTGTATGAATATTCACAGACGATCCATCTGCTGCCTGCGGTCCTGTCCGCAATCATCAACCCGTCCAAGCCCAGTTTCAATGTTACAGCGAAGGATGAGAGCATCACCTCCAATCGGCTTTCCGAAATCAACCGACCGTTTTTCGTTGTCTTTTTTGCAATCTTGCTGGCCGTTGCCTTTTCCGTCTACAAAATTTACGCAGAACCCTACAAGGCCGATATAACTCTCGTCGTGGGCGGTTGGAATATCTTCAACCTCATCCTTGCCGGATGCGCTCTTGGTGTGGTTTCCGAGCGCGGTGAAAGGCAGAGCGCAAGACGCATTTCGGTGTCAAGAAGCTGCGAGTTCCTGTATGGCGACAGCTGGCATGAATGCTCGATCGACAATGTCTCCATTCATGGCGCTGCGCTGCATATCTATGAGCCTGATTTCCCGGAAATCAAACGCGATGCCATCGGCAAGATCCGCTTTATCAAGCATGACGGCAAGAATCCTGCCTCACTCAGCGTCGATGTGCGCAACGTAAGACAGAGCGGCGACAGGCTTATTCTTGGCTGTGTCTTCAAGCCCGAAAGCCCCAAGGACTATTCCGCCATTGCGGACCTCGTTTTTGCCAATTCCAAACAATGGACAGATTTCATGCGCAGCCGCCGCAAAAATCCGGGTATCGTGCGCGGAACATTGTGGTTTCTTGCGCTCTCCCTCCGGCAGACTTTACGCGGATTTGAATATCTCATGAAAGGCTCGATGTCGGGCTCAAAAGAGAAAAATGTGGCAGAAAATGAAGGGAGAAAGGCATGATGAAAAGCATTCTTCTCGCCCTACTGCTGTTTGCATTGCCAACGGTCAGCGGTTTGGCTGATCCCCTTCCCTTTGACATGTCCACGGAAAAATCAGACACCAGCACGCAACAATCATCGGACACGGCATCTCCTGCAGAACCAGAGGCAACGGAAGAAAGATCCAGACGGCTCGGTGCGATTGTCGCCCCTGACACGCCCAAAGAATCCCCGGCGCCGGCCTTTTCCACCCCGTCAGCTCCCGCGCCGGTCTCTTCAGCTTCTGAACCATCAGCAACCATGACAAGCCAGGCAACATCGGGGCTGATGAACCGCCGCTATTTGATTCCTGCCAATCAATTGACCCTCAACGGTGAAGTTGACAATAAGGACTGGAGCCTGTTTCTCACCTCATGGCAGGCCAACAATGCCAAGAGCCTTACACTTTCCTACCGCAACACCGTGGTAATCGCCCCCGAAAGCTCACGAATGATCGTGAGCATCAACGACCATGTCGTCATCGAGGAGCCTCTGAGATCTCCGGCCAATTTCAGCAAGCTGACAGTGCCGCTACCAGAGGGCCTGCTGCGCTATGGTGCGAACTCCATTTCGGTTCGGGTGGTACAGCGACACCGAACAGATTGTGCAATCGATTCCACCTATGAGCTGGTTACCGCTCTTAATGGACAAGGCAGTTATCTCAGCTTTCCCGAGTCAGATCGCCTATCCGATCTTGAAGCGATCCGCGCCATTGGCTTTGATGGCAATGGCGATACACATTTTGAAATCAGCTCTCCGTCAATCAAACAATCAACCGCGGTGCAGGACCTGCTTTCGCTCAGCCAGGGGCTGGCGTTGCTGGCAAGCATGCCCAATCAGGACTTCTCATTTAACCGTGATGCGCTACCGGTTTCCGGACCCGGACGCCTTGGCGTTCTGGTGGGAACCGCATCTGACCTTGCCCCCATTCTACCCAATCTGCCTCAAGCGGCCAGCTTTGGACAGATGGCATCCATGCTGCGCGCAACCCCTGACAGTGCGCCCATACTGGTCATTAGTGGCCCCGACTGGCCGAGCATCAGCGCCGCCATCGACAAGATTGTCGCCCCCCTCAGCGAAGCGTCCGTTGATCAACGCGCCGGTTTACGAAATAGCGGTTGGACGGGACCAGACCTGCCGGTCATCCTGTCGGACAGCCAGTTCAGCCTTTCCGATCTGGGCCTGAAAACACAGGAATTCAGCGGTCGTCGCTTCCAGACCTCCTTCTCGATCATGCTACCGGGGGATTTCTACGGCCGGGCCTCAAGCGAATTCAAAATCCTGCTTGACGCAGCCTATGCGCCAGATGTCTTGCCGGGTAACCATATTACGGTTTTTGTCAATGGTGAGGTGGCTTCTGTTGTACAGATCAACAATCGCCATGGCGGTATCTTCAAGCATTTTCCTGTCAGCGTGACCATGCGCCATTTCAAGCCGGGTCGGAACACTATAACTCTGAGAGCAGAGCTTGCTACCAGCCAAGATGCGGTCTGCGCTCCCGGTGAAAATAATACGCGCGAGCCAAGGTTTGCCCTTTTCAACACAACGGAAATACAGATCGACAAATTTGCCCGTGCAGGCCAGTTTCCGAATCTGGCGGCAACCGCACGCACCGGCTTCCCCTATGCCAAGGATGAGCGGAGCATTTCTCTTTTTATCGAACCTGTCGGACCGGAAACCATGTCGTCCGCAGCGACGGTGTTAGGAAAAATGGCACTCTCCTCAGGTCATGCCTTGGGCGTGAAACCCAAGACATCTCTTCGCACCGTCGGTGAAGAAGACACAATTTTTGTAGCGCCGATTTCCCAGATTCCACGCAGTTTTCTTGATCGCTTCCACATCGCTCCCGATGCCGGCGAAACATGGAGCCAGATTGCCGACAGCGGAACAGAGGAAACCGACACCACCAAGCAGTTCAGCGAATGGCAGGATCGTATTTCCAGCGAAGGGCTCTTGGGTTATCTGGAAAAGACCGGCTCTTGGCTGCATGATCGCTTTGGCCTGTCGACCGATGAACTGGAGCTTTTCAAGGATATCAAGGAATCCTTTATGCCCACTCCAAGCGACATCCTGCTTCTGGCGCAGAATACCAGCTTTGAGGGCAAGGGTAACTGGACCTTGGTAACCGGCCCCACAGTGCAGAATCTCGCATCGGGCAATGCCCTCATTGCAAGCCAGTCCCGCTGGGAAAACCTTCAGGGCTATCTGACCGCACTCACGCCAGACCAGATGGTTTCCCGTCTTGATCCCAATCCAACCTTACGCCTGTCAGACCCTTGGGACATCCGCAATCTCAGGCTGGTCATAACCGATTGGCTTTCACACAACAGCCTTGTCTATGTCGGACTTCTCATCATCGCCGCCATCTTTCTTGCTCTCTCATGGGCCGCTTTGCTCAAACGCTCCGGGAGACGGGAATGAAACGCCTGATGACCGTTCTCATAGCGGCAATGGCCCTATGCATCTCAACTGTCATCGGTTTCGCTCAAGACCGGGGCGTTTCCAGCAAAGATTGGACCCTTTACAAGGCCCATTTCCTGGCGCCGAACGGTCGCATCATAGACAATGCAAACAACAATATCAGCCATAGCGAAGGACAGGGATACGGCCTGCTTCTGGCCTATCTGGCCAATGAGCCGGCGGACTTTGAACGCATCTGGTCGTTTACACAGTCAGAACTGATGGTGCGCAACGACGGATTGGCCGCATGGCGATGGGATCCGGCAGCACACCCCCATGTCACCGACATCAACAATGCCACAGACGGCGATCTGCTGATCGCCTATGCTCTGGCGCTGGCCGGTTTCTCATGGCAGAGCGAAACCTACATGGATGCAGCAACCCGTATCGCCAAAACCCTTTTGGAACGCACGGTGATAGAGCATGGCAAGCAGAGCCTGCTTTTGCCGGGCGTTGAGGGATTCTCAGCCAAGGATCGCAAGGACGGACCGGTTGTGAATCTTTCTTATTGGGTCTTTGAAGCCCTGCCGGTGATGAATGCGCTTGCACCATCAGACAAATGGAAAAGCGTCTATACCAGTGGCCTACAACTGCTGGAAGCGGCACAATTCGGGCCAAGAAAGCTGCCTTCAGACTGGATCAGCCTTGGTGGAGAAGAGCCGGTTCCTGCCGCAGGTTTCGAACCGCAATTCGGCTATAACAGCATCCGCATACCGCTCTATCTCATTCGCGCTGAAATAAAGGCACCAAAGCTGCTTGAGCGCATCAAAAAGGGTATGACGTTTCAAGACCATGTTCCCGCACTCGTCAATGTCGAAACGGGTATTCAGCTCCAGCATCTAAAAGACCCCGGATATCAAATCATTAACCATATCATGGCATGTTCGAATAAGGACAACACCAATCCGGCCGTGTCGAGGGATTTCAACCCAAAGTTCTATTATCCTTCTACACTCCAGTTACTTGGCCTGGCCTATGTGAAAGAGAAGCGTTCAGAGTGTCTCGTAAGCCGATCATCATCATCGCCTCGCTAGCAGCGATTGCAGCCATTGCAACAGAGTTGGAGATTCCCAAGCTCTCGCCTGCTCTTGCTGCCTTCAAGCAGGATACATCCGCCCAAAAAGATGCCAAAGCCTCCTTTGTGCTCTCAAGCGCACAAATGCAGGCACAGCCGGAGCTTTCGCCACAAAGCGCCCCTTCTGGGAGCGAGCCATCAGAGAGCGACCAGCCAGAGGCCTCCACAAATCCGGTGGAGCATCGTCTGAACGCAATCAGCAAGTCCATTCCGGCCCAAGCCAACCCCAAACCGGCCCTGACCGTATCTCAGACAAAAGCCACCCCACAAGAGACACAAGGCGCACGCAACCAACAGACCGAGGTGGATGAAAGCGCCCTGCGCTATTTTGCCAGCAAGGGAGACACCAAGCGCTTGAAGGCAGAGATTGCCCGCTTGCAGTTGCTTTACCCCAACTGGGTACCACCAGAAAATCCCATGGCCATGGCGAGCGAACCCAGTGGTGAGTCAGATGCCTTCTGGTCTCTCTATGCCGAGGGAAAATTCGCTGAATTGCGCGCGGAGATCAAGGCGCGGCAGGAGCAGGAACCCGGCTGGCAGCCTCCCGAGGAGTTGATCGGCCTTTTGGATCTGGCTGAGAAGCGCAACCGGATCGTCAACAGTTCCGAACTCAAACAATATGACCAGGTCATCAAGATTGCGGCAGCCGAACCCAACCTGCTGACCTGCAGCGACGTCGACATCCTCTGGCGCGTCTCCGAGGCCTTTATCAAGACAGACCGCCAACAGCGCGGCCTTGATGCCTATAACTACATTCTCAACACCTGCAGCAATCAGCAGGAGCGTCTGGCCACCTTGCAAAAGGCGTCCGAGTTGCTGCCTTACGCGCCTATGCAAAGCCTCTTGGAATCCACCGATCCGGACGCTTTCAACGCGGCAGACTATCAAACCCTGATCGACGATCTGTCAAGGCGCTTTGTGGCCGAGGCCAACGAAGACCCCGACCTGCAAATTGACGATCGCTATGTCAAAGCCATGCGTCAGATTGCTGATAGCGGCAAGGAAGCGTCCGATATCGCGCTGATGGGTTGGTATCTCTGGCTGCATGACAGCAAGGACAAGGCCGAGCCCTATTTCCGTGCAGCGCGGGTGAAAGAAGACACGGCAGAAACATCTCAGGGTCTGGCTCTGGTTTTGCTATCGCAAGAAAAGCCCGAAGAAGCCGAAGAGGTCATGTATCCATGGCGCTCTGAGAGCACGGATGCCATGCAGACCTATTTGGCGGCAGCCACCGAGTTGTTATCACAAGACCCGCCAAAGGCGCTTGAGCAAGACAAGCTGACCCGTATCGCAACCGTTACGGTTGAAGAGAAAAGCGCCAAGATAGCCCAGCAATTTGGTTGGTATGCACGCCATTTCAAGCAGCATAAGACAGCCCTGAGATGGTTTGAAACCGCCCTTTCCTGGGATGAAGAGAGCGAGCCCGCAGCCTATGGTCTTGCGGTTACATTGGTTGATCTCAAGCAATGGAAGCGTCTGGCATCCATCCGCGAGAGTTGGCAAGAAAAATCCGAACGCATCGCAGCGCTCAAACAGCCCACCGCTTCCGGTAGCGGCGCCGTTGCCGTCAATTGCCGCAATAACAGGCCCTCGGCAGCATCCTCAGCCAGAACAGCCATCAGTTATGGCTGGTGCTTCATGCGCATGGAGCGCGCACTAGAGGCGGCCAACAGCTTCGAGATCGCCTTAAACAAAGGCGCCTCCAGCGCACGCAGTGAAGCCGCCTATGGCAAATCACTGGCCTATCTGCGCCTCGGCCTTGTCGATGATGCAGCCTTCACCGCCACCCGTGCAACACTCGGGCAGAAGCGTGCGCACGAGTTGCAGGTTTCCATCCTGACACAGAGAGCCACATCAGCCTTCAAGCTGGGGCATTACAGGGAAGCGATCCTCTATCTGGACCAGCGGGCCCAGCTTGGCCCGGAACCAGTGGATCTGATGCTGATGCGCGGCCATGCCTATCTCAAGCTCAAGCATATGGCACAGGCGATCCATATATTCGATGCACTGGCCGCAACCGGCAATCGGGACGCCATCCGCAGCCTGAATGAAGCAAGGCAGCAGGCCTCGTCGCAAGGATAAGCGAGAGAAATCCGCTCTCCGCAATATGGCATTATGAGACAAAGAAGAAAAAGGGACCGCGCAAAGCTGGTCCCTTTCCTCTATGCGCTGCATTCGAGCGCCAGCGCCAACAAGAGCTATTTGGATGCAGTGGCAAAATCCGCATCAATGGAAGCTTCGCAAGCCTTGATTTCCTTTTCAAAGCGCTCAAGCCAAGCCTTGCCATCTTCACCAGCCTGTTCGATGAAATAGTCTTTCACAGGTGCGGTCGCAGCCTGGAAGGCTTTTTTCTCTTCGGCAGTCGGTGTGTAGATCGTTCCTCCGGCCTTACGGAAGGTTTCGTAGGCATCATATTCCTTCCATTTCGGATAGACCCGCAAGAACTGGTTCTGTGCAGCAACACCATCCAGCACGACCCGTTTCAGTTCACCGGGGAAACTGTTGAACCGATCATTATTCATGATCCAGACACCGCCCATATAGGCATGTCCGTCAAGAATGAGATATTTGAGGCTCTCCTCGAACTTCATCATCGTGATATCGACAATGCCATTCTTGGTGCCATCGACAACGCCGGTTGAAAGGGCGGTATAGACCTCAGGCCAGGCAATCGGCGTCGGCGCTCCGCCCAGAGCCTTGACCAGCTCCTGCTGGATCGGCGCAGGAACCGTACGGATCTTCAATCCCTTGATATCGTCTGGTGACTTGATCTGCTTGTCTGTAGTGGCAAAATTGCGCCATCCGCCGGAGTTGGACACCATCATCAGGCGCAGATTGCCGGTCTGCTCAAGCACGTTGGCGCGTATATCAGAGAGAAATTCCTGATTGTCATAGACGCATTCGGCCACCCGGTCATCGCGCAGCATATAGGGTAGATCGAAGGCGCCAACCGGCCCCCAATAATTGGCCAGTTCCGGAATGGTCGTCTGGAAATAGTCGAATGTGCCCGCCTGCACACCGGAAAGGCATTCCCGTGCCGTACTGCAAAGCTGACCGCTTGGATAGATATTGACCTTGATGGCTCCGTTGGAGTGGTTTTCGACGAAATTCTTGAACACCAGCAAAGATTGATGATTGTAGCTTTCAATGTTCGTCACATGCGGGACGGTCAGCTCGTAATCCGCTGCGTGAGCACCAGCAGACATCACCATCGCCGAAAGCAGTGACAGACCCAAAGTCTTCAATTTCATAAAATCCTCCTTGTGACAAATACACCAACCGGCCCATCTCAACGACAAGCCGATTGCCCCCTTAAAATCTTCCTTTCACATCATGCCCAACAATTTAGGAAGCCCTATGACAAGCGTTGGGAAAAATGAAATCACGAAAATAACCAAGGCCTCAATGGCCAGAAACGGAATGATAACACGGGATATCTTTTGCAGCGGCACCCCGGAAACCGCCGAGGCGACAAACAGCACCAACCCCATTGGTGGTGTCGCCAAACCGATGGAAAGATTGACCACCATGACAACGCCGAAATGGACAGGATCAATCCCCACATTGGTCATGATCGGAGCCAGAATGGGCGCAAAGATCAGGATGGCTGGCCCTGCATCCAGAAACATCCCCACGAAAAACAGGAAGATATTCATGATGAAGAACAAGAGATAGGGATTATCGGTGACCGAATAGAAAAAGCGCGAGATCGTATCCGCGATCCCCGAGAGAGACACCACAGACGCAAAGCCGCTCGCCGCAGCGACGATAATGAGAATAGCGCCCGCATTCACCGCAATGCGCACAAACATCGGAAAGACATCCCTCAGTTTCAGAATGCGCATGATGAAAACCGACAGGATGAAGGCATAAAAGACCGCCACGGCCGCCGCTTCCGTGGGCGTGAAGATGCCACCATAGATGCCACCCAGAATGATCACCGGCGTCAAAAGAGGCAGCACCGCTGCCTTGAGCGCGGCCGACCGTTCGGCGGGCAAGGCCTTATCAAACTGCTGCACCTGCGGATATTTCTTGATCTGCCAGCGATTGACCAGCATCAGCGCACCGCACAACATGAGCCCCGGAACGATGCCCGCCATGAACATCGCGGCCACAGAGGTATTCATCACAAAAGCATAAATCAGCATGATGCCGCTTGGCGGAATGATGGTGCCCAGAACGGTCGCCGCCGCCGTGATGGCAGCTGCATAGGTGCGGTCATATTTGAAGCGTTCCATCTCCGGTATCATCATGTTGCCAATGGCAGAGGTTGCCGCCACCGACGAGCCGGTCAACGCACCGAAGATGGTCGCAGACAGAATGACCACATGCCCCAAGCCACCGCGATAGTGCCGCACCATGGTCTGGGAAAAGGAGATGATGCGCGTGGTGATGCCGCCATTGACCATGAACTCGCCCGCCAGCATGAAGAAGGGCAAGGCAAGCAGCAGAAAATTGTCCATGCCCGCATACAGACGCTGATACAGCATATTGAGAAACAACAATTTATCAGCCTGAAACAGGGCAATGACAGGGGACAGCCCCAGCGCAAACAAAACCGGCAGGCCGATCAGCAGCAACAGCAGAAAATATAGGGCAAAAATCGGCGAAACCATGTGTAAAATCCTTGCGCAGCTCTCTGCAATCAAAGGGCGGGCGTTTGCTCACCGGGCGCATCAGCAATGAAAAGACGCAATTCCGCAACGATCTTCTGGAAGGCGCTCAAAAGCGTGATTGCCATCAGAATGGGAGGCGCAGCATAGATGAAACGCATGGAAATCGGCAGGCTGTCTGCCCTGCTGCCCCCACGCAGGAAAAAGTCATACCCGAACTTGATCCACACACAGAATGTCAGGATTGCCAGAATATGGATGACCACCATCAGCAGATGCCGCCCTCGTCGCTGCTTGAGGGATTCGAGCAGAAAGGTCATCGCAATATTCTTGTCCTGCAGATAGATCAGCGGCAGGCAGAGATAGGCCATATAGATCATCAGAAAACGCGACAGCTCATCAGTCCAGCTGAGCGGCATGCCGAGCAAATAGCGAAACACCACCTGCAGCAGCACGATCACTGTCATCGCGACAAGCATCGCGCCACCGATCCAGCTTCCCAGCCGCGCCAGAGGTGCATTCACCCTGTTCAGCCCCTTTTCCAATGACGCCAACATGAGACACGCTTCCCTTGATAATTAAAGTGGTTGTGAAAGCGTCAAAGCAAGGCTCAATTCTCAGCCTTGCTCTGGCATTTCAATCTGTCCGGTTTTGCATAAGGAGGAAAAAACGCAAAGATATGACAGCTGTGGATCACAGCGCCATGCCTCCCCTCGGCATGTCCTTTCGCAAAGGCCACCACCCCCATAGCGGCCAAAAACATGGGCAGCGGGAAACACGAAAGGCCCGTCAGGCAACAAAAGCCCGGTTCGATTTCAAAAGCTACTCTTTATCAACCAGATCATGCAACTTGTCTTCTGCGGCCTTTTGTATCTTTTTCTTCTCGCTATTGTCAAAATCGCTCTTAACACTCTTCAAGGCCTGGAAGGCCATAAAAAGATTGCCAGCTTGCTCGGCCAGATCCAGAGCATCCAGACCATGCTGGACCATATAGTCGACCAGCTGACCGGCATAATTCCACAAGAACAGCAAATCGGCGGGCATGACGCCATCAGCGCGCGCAACACCATAATCTGCGCTGTCGGCTCCCTCACCAAAATAATCATCATAGCTATCGGCTTCATCGACAGCGTCTGCCATGGCTCTGGTGAGCTCCATTTGGAGCTGTTTTGCATCAATCATCATCGGCCACTCTCCTGTGCCCATCTTGTATCCATTCGCTTTATGGTATCCTGTGCCCAAAATGCAAGCAAGCGCAACAGGAGGTAGCAAGCGGTCGAAATAATCGCAGTGGGCAAAACAGAAGCCCAATGCGCCTGAGAAAAAAGCTGGGGGAAGCGATCAAGGCTCGGCGTGGCATGAACCACCCCCTGCCGCACCCCTTGCATGACATCGGCCTGAGCCAGATAAAGGACGCAGGAAAACAGGAAAAAGAGGAAAGCTTCAATCAGGGAAACAGCCGCGACCACCTTCAGCTTGCGCATGAACAGCAACAGATACTGATGAAAGAGCAGCGTTAATCCGCCCATTACGATCAGTAGCAGCAAACCGCTTTCCAGTATCCTTGCATGAAACAGCCCGAAGCGTAGGAAATAGTTGAGCGGAATAACGCAAAAGATCACCCCGCACACAACGAGCATGAAAAAGCCCACGGCCACCCCCGGCAATGAGAGAGAAAACAGGCCAAGCCGTCGTAGCACACGCCCGCGATGCCCCTTGGGCCCGGCGTCCCTCTTCAGCCATGAGAGTGACACCTGCCCCGAAGCCAGATACCGGATACCCTTCACAGCTCCGCCAATCGCAAAAACAAGAAAAAGAATAGCTCCGGGCATGCCGATCAATTGCGCATTGAAGTTGGAGAAAATCCCCCGATACAGCATCATTACCGAACCGATCAGCCCCGGCCCGCACACTTCCACGGCGGTTACGGCAAGAAAGGTCAAGAACCAGGCCAAACCACCCCGCCGCAAAGGCTTGGCGGGACGCTTGGGCAGCGTGACATAGAAGCAAGCAAAGGCCCCGAGTGCCACCACATCAAAGCCCAACACCGTCCAGCATAAATCCTTCGGGGCAACCAGCACATACAAGGTTCGGATGCTGAAAAAGAAGCCCCAGAAATAGATCAGCATATCCCGTGCATGAAGGCTCAGCCCCCGTTGATGCAAAGCCCGCTCGAAAGGCGAAATCCCGGTTCTAAGCGCAGAAAAGATGTCTGGACTGGCAGGCAGGCCATCAAACCCGTAGGGCGCCTCAACCTCTGAGACAAAATGAAACCCGGCAGCATCGGCAAAATATTCACGCGCCTTGATATAGGAAACAATCATGCCTCTAAAGGAAAGATAGACCCCGGCACTGAAGCTTAGAAAAATCACAATGGAAAGCGGAAGCGTAAGGGAAGGCCCCATAGGTGTCATCGAGAGCACCGTTGACCCTATAAGCAGAAGAGGCCCAAACACCATGAGGAACATGAAGGTAAGCAACGCAACAATCACCACGAATGCCGAATTCGCCAGATTGTCCTTGCTGACCGCATGGGCGCATTCATGCACCATGAAAAAAACCAGACGCTCCTGAACGGCGTCAGAGCGCTTGCCCTTGAGGATGCGGGAGAGATGCCCCCTCGGCGCATAAAACAGCTGGTCGGCTCCGAAAAAGTCAGTACCCGCCTCCCCGCCCTTGCCAAGAGGCATGCGAATATCGACAAAATACCCCACCCGACGCAGCAATCGCTCAGCCACGCCCCGCGCAGCAGGATAAAGCAACAGGCTTTCGCCGGAAGGCTTGTCAAACCGGCAGATATGAGCGGCAAACAGCAACAGGCAAAGGAAGAAAAGAAGATGCCATGCAGCAAGATCAAAAGCGGAATTGCCTCTTGCCTGATTGAAGGCATCCACCGCCTTGCCAAGCCATGGCAGCAGCAACAGTGGATTGGCCCCATTGATCAAAAAGCTGAACTGCGCATAGAGAGAGCCAGCCCCTCGGACCATATCGAGCGCCCACAACATCGATAAGCAAAGCGCAATAAAGGCCGCACCACCCAGCAGTAGAAAGGCAACCATGCTCCAGAGCCGCGCGCCGGAAAGAACAAAGGAACGGATGTTCGGATAAAGCGGAGCGCGAATAGTCTGGCGCGATGGATTATAAGAGTTCATGCAATTTAAGAGTCTTACAGACCGGCAGATCGGGGATGAACCGCCTGCCGATGGCGGAAAGAATAAAGGATCGATAGGTCAATAACAAAGGTGCTTTAAAAGTGATTGCAAACACAGGTTTACTCGCGCCATGGTGCGTCATAATGAAAGCCATGGCAACCTGATTTCTGCGACAATGCATGATTTGCAGCATCTCGCTCACCAGAATGGCAACCCGATAGCCGACTTCCTTGAGCCGTTGCTCGGCAACCGCATCTCCCCGCACGCGATCAAGACGATCCAGCGCATCAGAGGGTTGATGCCGAGGCTTGGAAAATTGCCCGTATTTATCGGCAACCTTCAGCATCAAAATGAGATTGTCGCTATCTTCGCTCTTGAGTTCGACCAGTTCGATCAAAGGGCAAATGCGCTGAACCAGGGCCTGAAAGGCTGTTTTCACCTCAAGGGAAAAGCGCCCGGCCTCAATTTGCCGACGCAAATGACCCAGATAAGCCTCATAGGGGCCCTCGGTCTGCTGTTCATCGGAGGCAACCGCCCGCATGCCTTCCCAGCGGTCCTGCTCGCCATCAAGCCATTGCGCCATGACTTGCCTGTGAGCATGAATGCGCCTGCCTTGCGAAGCGCGCAGGCGGCGCGGCAACCAGGTCTGGCCGGCAACAAAGGCCGCCCATCTGGGCAGCAGCGGCATGGCCCCGACCTGAACCCAGCTCTGGCGATTGCCTTCCTGTTTGGCGGAATAATCAAACAGATCACGCAAGATACTGTCTGCATCAAGCGCATCAGGCACAGCCTGCAAAGGGTCTCTTTCCCTGTCGAGCCAAAAAGACCATTGCCAGAGCCACTCAAGCCTTTCTTCGCGCCCCGCAAGCAGCGAACTGTCATCAATGCCTTGGCCTTGCAACAAACCCGCCTTGACCTTGCGATCTATCTCGCTGAAGGAAAAGAAGGCATCACCGACGGTCAAGGTGCTGGCAGGGGCTTCATTCATGACGGGCTCCTTGCTCAATGGTGGCAGATAGCAGGGCATCCAGATCCGCGGCATAGATCTCGGATGAATCCAATATAACAAAGCGCTCGCCAATGCGTCTCAAGAAGAGAGGCCGGGAGGCAAGCGTAGCAACAGGCACTTGTTTGTCGCCGACACGAGCCTCAAGCACCGGATCAGGCCGCGCAACAAGCGACAGCATGGCCGCAGGGCGCCCCCACAGCTCGAAATTGCTCAGATAGCGTGTGCGGTCTTCCAGTTCGGCGATATCTCCCGCAACAACATTGTCCGCATCTTCGCAGTCAAAGGCCAAGACCTGAGACGACCCATCATCGCTCACAAAATCTACATAACCACGCCCGCCCATCACCTCGAACCCGCGCAGCGCTCCGTCCATTTGATCCCCCAACCGCGCACGCAAGCCATCAAAGCCTGCACAGAATGAGGCGGCCTGTCCGCGCAGATCAGAGCGCCCATTGTCAAAGACAGCGCCTATGTCACCCGCCTCATCCAGATACAGCGTTTGCGGATCGCGCGTTAACGCCCATGCGCCCTTCCACGCCAGCGTATCCGGATCAAACAGGTTCACCCGTTTCTCGCTGCCAATAGCAATGACAGGAGCCCCTTCAAGATGAGACAAGACAGCATGCCCGCGAGCAACCAGATCACTAAACCGGCCATCGACCAGACGGCGCGTCATCTTGCTGCCATTCAGGCTTGCCGCCGTCATGCGGATGGCATCATCGCCATTCCCTTCGCCGCGGCGATAGGCAAAATGCCCATCATCAGCCAACAAAGCGTCACAGGCTTCCACCTGATCAAGCTGGCCGTTGGTGCGCCAGCGATAAAGGCGACCATCACCATCTTCAAGACAAAGCGATCTTGCTGCGGCGCGATCGCGCCCCAGCACGCGATCAACATCAGCATCGGCGCCGAATGCGCGAATGCTGGCAGCAAGCCCCGCCTCATTGGTCGCTCGCGCTCCATTTTCCGTTTCCCACTGGCCAACAGGCTGCCGAACCCAGCCGAGCCCCGTCATCAAATCGATGTGCTTGGGCTCGATCTTGGCGATCTGTCGAATGGCATCCAGAGCAAAACGCCCTCCTGAAAGGCTGTTCTCTTCCCCATGCCAGCGAAACTGCAACATGCCCTCGCGCCCGGCAGTGCGCCCAATCAGCCAGACGCCAGTTTCCTCATTGCCGACAATACGCCGTGTCTCAAAGGGATCATCCAAGTCCTGCCGCAAAGAGAAAGGCTCACCGGCTTCTGAACGTGCCAAACGCCCTTGCCACAGGCGCCCATCCTGACAGCGCAACAGCGTCACTGGTCCATCGTCCCCCTCGCCCCCAAGGCTAAGCAGAGACGACCCGTCATTGGCCGTTTGGGCCCGATCAAAACGGCAGGCGGCCTGTTCCCCCTCCTCTTTGAGAGCATAAAGTGCAAAATGATCCGGATCGATTGCCCCCCCTTCGGCATCAACAGACGAGAAGCCTTCCGGCGAATATGCCCAGATCTGCCCTTCGGCAGAAACCAGCCCTTGCCGCTCATCGATGGCCAGTCGCCCTCCGGCAAAAGCAAGTTGCTTCCACCGGTTGCCATCGCGATAATCAAACAACACACCGCCGTCGCCATTGCGCACACGCATCTGCCCCGCTTGATAGGCAATGCGGTCATCTCCATGTGCCTCAAACGCCTCGGCGAACTCGTTTGCAGCCACCAGCCCATCGCCCCCCCAGCGCCAGAGATTATCAGCCTCGATATAGAGCCCTTCAGGCAATCCCTGTGGCTCACTGATCGAAGGAGCCACCGTTTCAGGCTGACAGGAAAGCGTCACCGCCCCTTCTTCCAGAAAGCGGAAACTGCGCCCCGGTTTCCCTTTGTCCTCGGCCTCGGGATTGGCAACACGCACCAGCCCGAAAGTCCCATCAAGTGCGGTGAAATTGCCATGCCAGCTTTGCGCCATATTCCCATTGCAGCGGATGATGTCATCAAGCTGATCATGCGGGAAGCGCCCCGATGACGACAGCATAAACGGAGCCCCCAACGGCTGGCCATCCCCATCAGAATAGCGCAACAAAATGCGCCCCTGCTGCCGCTCCCAGTGCCAGAAATCATTGCCACCCAAATCCTCAACCGAGAAATCAGCCCCCCGCCCACAAGGAAGAACAGAGCCTTCATCAATCGCCAGACATTGCTCAGACCCGAGCGCATAGATAGGCGCGCGCCCATTGCGATAGGCGCCGATATGCACCACCGCTTCACGCCCGTTGCGCGCAGCTGACCCTCGCCCCAGCTCGACAAAACGCTGACTGCCGATCCTGCCGCGGTCTAGCTTCAAGATCTGCAACCCGACAGGTGACCCGGCATAAAGAACGCCATCGCGGCCATAGAGCGACAAGAACCGATCCATCGGCATCGGTTCGCCCTGATCCCACGCCACAGGTGTCCAGCCATCTTCAAAACCGGTTATCTCGGTTTTCAGCTCAACAGACGGCTTGCCCGCCACAAAGCGCACGCGCAACCAATCCAGCGACGTTGCGATCCGTTCAATATCGGGATTGTCTTCATAGGCGACGCGCTCAAAGGCCTGCCCGTTCCAGCGGCGGCTCACTGCCCCTCGCCGATTAATGGCAACAACCTGCCGTTTCCCATCCCGCATGGGCTGCACCGCCAGTCTCAGCCCCGAAGGCAGTTCGGCACTGGCATCCACGCTGGCCGAAAGCCCATCAAATCCGGAATATTGGCGCACCCCATCCCCCAGCCGCACCACAAGCCCCTGCGGGGAAAAGGCTGCGTCAAACAGGATGTCGCTTTCAAAGCGCAAACCCAGCCGCCGTTCCGCACTCATGGTGCGAGTGGTGGAGCGCGTGATCAGCCGACCATTCTGATAGAGCCAGATGAGATCCTGATCATAGGCTATCTGACGATCGGCAAAGGGATTTTCAGCCCGTTGCCAGCCCATCACATCCAGAACAAGCCACTGGTTACGCCCTTCAAGCGCAAATAACCTGTCCCCAACGCTGGTCAACAAGATCGATTGACCCGATGGCAGCGGCATGGTGCGGCCAAGATCATGCGCAGACACCAGCCCGACAGGCGTCAGGAACCAGGCCTCCCCATCAGAAAAGGCCACATCGCGCTTTACGTCAAAGAAAAACCCGCTGTCCGAGAAGGCATTGTAAATCTGGAGCCCATCCGACCAGTGCGCTGAGGTGATACCGCCACCGACTTCGGCCTTTACCTGCAATGCACCAAGCGAGACCTCATACGTGCCATTGGCCTCAACCGGATATGAATCCTCCGGCCCGACGGAACGCCCATCGGCAAAATAAATCCGCCCCTTGCCAACCGCGTGGATATTATCCGGCAGTGTCATGCGGCGCCAGCGCACCGTGGGCTCAGCGCCTGTCTGATAGATCCACACACCATACCGGTTCGCAACCATATAGCGCTCAGCATCCAGCATCACGGCACGCCCCGGCGCGGCAAAAGCAAACCGCCCATTGGGCATGGCCTCTGCGGCGGGCAGTGAGAAACGGGTGCCATCCACATCAAGGAAGGAGAAGGCTGCCTTTTCGCGATCCCAACGCACTGAGGCCGTTGCCGCAGCAGGCGCCTTCATCATGCTCAATTGACCGTCAAAACGTTCGATCTCGCGCGCGCCAGCAGACACAACAACCTGCCCCTGTTCCTCACGCAACGTGATTGCGTTCGGATCCTCGGTTGCAGCTTCAAGAGGCGTGCATGACGTGAGGCCGGTTTGCCCTCCCCCCCAATAACAAAGGCTGACAGCGCCATCGGCTGATTGTCTGAGCAGCTGGTGATCGGCAAGGACGGTGACCCGTTCCCCTCGCTCGGGCTGATAGGCCAGATGCACCAGTGCGCGTCCTTCTTGCCCAAAGGCTGTCTCGGGGTCGATGATCAACAGTGAAACAGGAAGCGATGCTTCTTCGCCATCGGCAATCACAATCTGCCCATTCTGCTCTGAGACAGATCGCACCCCTTGAGCGAAAGGCAGCGCAATCGGCGCGGAAACCTGCGCATTAGGCCGATCCGGCGCTTCGGCAATAACCGCCGCCTGCGCCGTCAGATAAAGCCAATTGCCATCAGAAAGACGCACAACGTCCTTTATCGCCTCTGGTGCAATGGGCAGCGCATCCATGCTCCACTGATCAAGCGACATAAGCGGAATGGAGGTGAGCTCAGGGTCTGCAACAGCCCCCAAAGTGCGTCCGTCCTGATAGGTTTCGGTTACAACCAGACCATCCTCTTGCGCCCAGACATCAACGTTGGCGCGGCGGCCTTCCATCGTCGGAAGCACCGCTCTCGCCCATTGCCGCCGGACGCCATCATAGCGCCAGATGCCCTGATCATCTGCGAAATAAAGCGCATTGCCCATCTGCGAAACAGACTGAAAACTCTGCGGGGCCGGTTGTGGCCCTTCAACGGCAGGAATCTGCACGGAGAGTGTGCCATCCTTCCAGATGCGATATTCCCCATCCGCATAGAGCAGCCCAACCAGATTATCGGATTTTGAGACGGCCAGTTGATCCGCACTCAGCCGCGTCGTCTCATTGGTCAGATCTTCATTCAATCGCGAACAGCTATCCGAAATTTTCAGCCGCGCCAGAGGAACAATCCAGGCGTCCTGCTCATTATGCACCACCAGATAATTGTCGATCACCGAAATGCGGGCATTGCGCGGCAAGCTGCTGGCAGACAGCATGAAGCCAACGAAGCGACGATGCGCCTGATCTCTCAGCCACAGGGCACCCCCCACCAGCGACACCACCCCGACATCAGGCACCGCAGCCACATCGATGATGTCTTCACCAGCCGGGCCGGGATTGCGATAGTAACAGGAAGGGGGAGCAAGGCGGTCATCCTTGATGGTGTGACGCGCCAGAAAGGTCACCTCTCCATCATATTGTACGGATGCAATATCCGCGCCCACCTTGCTGGCAGAGAGAACCCGCGCCCCATCAATGGACAGGCTTTCATTGCCGAACCAGGTGTTGCGCCCATCATAGACAATGGGAACAGAACCGGCCAAACCGGCAAACCGCAACGGGCCAGAGGCATCGATCCGAAGGCTCTGCGTGATGCTTCGCTCGGCTGTAGAATAGGTGGTGACGCCATTTCCAGAAGCCAGAAACAGCGCCGTGCCATTGCTCATGGCATCAGAAATCCGAGCGGACGGAAAGGAGAAGGGCTTATCGCTGCCTGTCAAGCGCCTGCCGCGTCCCTCTTCAACAATGCTGCCGTTCGAACCCAGAAAATAGAGCGCATCATCCACACGGGCAATCTCGCGAATATCTTCACTGATGGGCATGGAGAGGGTGTCTATAAAGCCACGCTCGGCAAGAGAATAGACGCTGACCCTGCGGTCCCGCGCCAGATAGGTGAGATCTCCCGCATTGATCACATCCCGCACGGGCCCTCGTTCGTCATCAGCCTCGCCCAAGAGCGCCGTTAGCTGAATGGAATGCCCAACTGCCTTTGCCCGGAATGGGCGCCCTTCGGCATCAACGAACAACAGTGCATCGCCATCCCTATGTGTGGCGCGCGGCTTGGAGGATAGCCAAGAGTGCGCAAGACGCTCAAGCGAAGGCTCGGCATCAGAGCCCGTCAGGCGCCACGCCTCAAGCTCATCACCCTCAAGCCCCCACAGGACGTCCTTCCCACCATAAAGCTGTGTGTCCGCCTCGAACAGCAGCCCCGGAGACAGACGCGCTCGCGGAATGGAACGATAGGAACGCGTTTTGATATCATGCAGAACCAGATAGGAATCGCCGATCATAACGAGGCGATCAAAGGCCGATACAGCCCGCTTCATGTTGGCAAGCGGTTCGCGCGCTGCAACACCATCATTGATCATGGCGACCGCATCGCCAGCAATGCGCCATGTCTGGTTGTTGGCCGTTAGTACCAGAAGTGCGCCTGTTTCATCGCGCGCAAGAGAGGTCACCGTCTCTCCGGCAATCGGCCAGAAGGTCATCTCGCCCGATCTTTCAAGCAGGCCCACCTTGCCAGTGGCAGCAAAATAGATGCCATTCACAGAGGGCGCTTCAAGATAGGTCGACACGGCCTCATCCAGCAATTGCTGCCAGTTCCGCCCCACCCGGTCATAGCGATAAATGCCCACTTCTCCCAGCATGAGAATGCTTTTGCCATCTTCAGCCACCAGCGCCCGCGAAAGCCGGGCTTGCGATAGCTCCGGATAGAGCTGCGTTTCCCCGAACAAACGCTGCAAATCCCCGCTGGCTTCATAGCGATATAGCGACAGACAGGCACCGCCCTCACATGGATTGCTCGCAAGGATCAGCGCATCCTTGTCAAAGACGGTCATATCGAGAATGGTTCCGAGCCCGTCACTTACGAGACCGGAAGAGACCAGCTGCCCATCAGCTCCCAAGGACAGGGCCATAAGCCCTTTTTGCGTGCCTAGCAGGAAATCACCTCCAAAGGCGACCATATGATCAGGCGCTTGGAGTGTCTCATCCCCCAATATCGCCTGTTGGTCAGCATGGGAGATGGGCACCCAGATACGCCGAACAAGATCAAACAGCCCCAAACCATCGGCCTTTGTGGCCAGCAGTAGCCAACGCTTGTCTGCAGAAACCGCCGCATCCACCAGATCATCCTGCTGGACGGCATCGCCAGATGCGCCGGTAAAACGTGTGTCCGGCAGCACTGTCCGCCAGCCGGTCTTGTCGCGCACCACCAGCCCACCATCAGCGGAATAGGCAAACAGGCCCGCCTCATCGGCACAATGGGAAAGCGCCTCTTTGGTCTGGCTCGGGCAGGCCGGAGACATATCAACAAACGCGCTCTTGATCCCGTCCAACCCTTGAGGCCCATCCTCGTCGGCCCAGACGCCCGTACTCAGATTGACGCTATGCAATAGCCCCTTTTCTCTTAACAGCGACAGCCGGTTGTCGCCTTGCTGATAGGAGGCCGCAACAAAAGCACCGGCGCTCTGTGCCTCTTCATCGCGCACATTGCTCGCCAGCCGGTCGTCGGCAAGTGGCTGGATCGGATCGGGGTCGAACCAGCCAAAGCGCATATGACCGTTGGCAAGCAAGACCCCGAAGGCCACCAGGCAAACAAGGAAAAGCCCAAAGAGAGACAGCAAAATCGCATCCATCCGCCGACGCAACGGCACAAGACGCTCAATTGCCTGCCTCTTGGCCTCAATCCTTTGCAAGGTCCGACTTCGCCACTGGGAAAACATCTTATACCCCTCCCGCAGCCAGCCGGCTGCCCGTCAGAGGGTGATAAACAGGACGTTCATCAGGCCAAAGCGCCAGATCGTCAGCAGAAAGGGAAGTCTGATGGCTCCTCTGGTGCAGCAACCGGATGGTCGCCAGCCGCGAACGACCAATCCACCAGGCCAATACGTCCGCATCCTGCTGATAGTCGCCAGAGAGACGCAAGGCGTTGTAGGTCCGCTCGATGCTCGAAAGCGCAGTGAGGGAAGCCAAGGCCCAATTCCGGTCAGCAACCGCCAAAAAGGCAAAGGCACAAGGGGCCAGAAATTCGGGAATGCGTCCGCTCGCTGGAGGCACGCGCCGCATCTGTTCGATCTGGGCACTGGCTGAAGCGGAGAGTTGATCAAAACCCGCAAGAGCCTGCCAGAGCGCATATTGACAGCTCGATAGAGGACGAGCCGCAACAAAGGCGTCAAGCAGTGCGAATTTCTGGCTTTCTTCCGGACCGAGAGCCTTCATCAGATCGGCGAGATAATCCGCAACGGCCACATCCTGATCTGTGTCGATATGACTGAGAAAGGCCAGATCGAAAAAGGCTTCCAGCCACCGCGCCTCGGCTTCACCAAGGTTCCCCTCACCCGCATTGACCTCCTTTGCCGGAAACAAGGCACGCGCCCGCATCAGGCGATCTGCCCGGCGCAGCCATGCCACATCCACCTGCCGCCCCGCGAGCACAGCCGCTTCCATCTGTTCAAACTGATGGTCAAGGGCGTGCCTGATGACAAGCTCCATATAGTCAGAGCGTAATCCCGGCTTCTGGCTCCAATGAACGACAGTCTGCAGCAGTCCGGCAGACGGCTCGGCCTTGCCAGCAAGACGCAAGCGCAGCAAGCCGCTCAAGAACAAAATGATCAATCGATGCAGAGGACGGCTAGGGTCCTTGCCGCTCGTCCACATGCCGACCCCGAGCCCGACAAGCGCCACCACCGGCACCCACAAGATGAGGCTCCATGGGAACCACGCCGTCCAGAGCCTCCCCTTCAGCGGCAGCCAGACGTCATCATGAAAACGGTAAATACTGTCAAAAGGCGCAACATCCGGCCAAAGCTTCAACAGGGTGGCAGCACCGAACAGGCAGAGCGCAAACAGCACGCCACCAACCCAAAAGAGCCGCCTTGAATGCACGCGTACATAGGGGCTTTGCGCCCCGTCTTGCAACAGCGGCGACAAGGAAGCCGAACGGCGCACATCAGCAGGAGGCAATGTCTTATCACCATGCCTTCCAATCAACTGGCGCAGACGCTGCACAAGAGAGGAGATCATCCCAGCCCTCCCCGAAAGCGAAGAGAGGCTAACTGCCCGCCTGCTCTATCAGAGAAAGATGCCAGAAGGGTTCGCACGAAATCGATCACATCAGAGGAATAAGCCATAACCCCGTAAAAGAGAGCACAGATGGCAAAGATCATGATGAACGCCCACTTGTAGCGAGACCAAAACAGACGCAAGCGCAGCAGCATGTAGAAAATCCGCTTGCCAAGCCGCGCCCATCCATAGCGCAGTTTGCTCAATCGCAGCGCCCATTTCTGCCGCCGGAAGCGCTTTCGCACCTCCCTTGTTTGCCCCGCACGCTGGGCGAGAAACCCTTTGATATCGCCTTTGCCCGTTTTGGATGCAGCCTTGATGCGAGCAATGGTCTTGCGCGACCGCTCGATATTGTCCGGAATCTCGGCCAGCCCCTGCTCGAAGGAGTGATCGAACGGCTCAAGCAGCTTCTTATAGTCACCAAGGGCTCGGGGTGCAGAAGGCTCAGTCATCAGGCTCAAGCTCCTGCCGCAGATCGTCGATCATATCGTGGATTGCCGCGATATTGCGCTTTGCCGTTTGCATGAAGGCGTCAGAATTCTGATGCTCCGTCCAGATGGCATCCTGAATGCTCCGCCTTGCCTGTTCCAGCTCGGAGAATTTCTCCGGTACCTTCTTGACCATATCTTCATAAGAGGCCGCATTGCGAATGCTCTCGCCAACCAGCGTCTCAAGCGCCACCGAGCGATCACTGAGATCTTCCATGAGGCCCGTAATCTTGGACAAATAGGCCCTTAGCGCATTGACTTCCTCGGCCATGGCCCCGAGCAGCTGTTCACTCTGGGCAGCCAGTTGTCTGTCCACGGTGGCGATGTCGGCATCCAACCGGGCGGACAGATCCGCGTTGGCCGCCTGCAGACGATGCAACCGCTCCTGCCGCCAGCTCTGTTCGCTCACCTCGGAAGCGAAACTCTCTGCGTCGACATAGTGCCCGATCTGTAAGGCATCATTGAGGAACGGAATGACCCGCCGGATGGGCTGGAATGCGCCGCCATCAAGGATCTCGATGCGCATGGCCCCCTGCTCCGTCTCCCCGAAGCAATAGATCGGGCTCTCGAAAGCTTTCGTTTCTTCCAGCGTCTGCTGATCAAACAGACCACCAAAGCCTTGCTTGAGATAAGAATCAATGTCGCTTTGCGTGGCGCGAAAGTTCGGCACCACCACATGCGCCGGTGGCGTAAAGACAAGGCTCCTTGCCTTTTGCGACACGGCAAACTGGGCGAACATCGGGTCAACCCGATGGCTTATGGTGCCAGATTTGAGACGACTTTCCCAAAGGGCAACCGGATAGGCCGGCTCCACGCCCACATCACGCAACCGATAGAGCAGGAAATGCACCCCGCGCAGATCATTCTGGCTGCCACGGAAGGCATAACGCAAATGCCCTGAATCGATGATCTCCAAGCTAAACCGCCTGAGATAATCAATAAAGGCGCTGAGGCCATCAGCGGGAAAACGCAGCAGGCGCCAGTCTCCCGCCCCTTCACCAAGAATAAGATCCCGCCGGATAGATAGCTCATCAATCTGCTGATCAATTTCCAACAAAAGGTCTGAGCTGTCCTGATAGTTTGGCAACCTTTGAAGACTGAGACGATGGCCCAATATACTGGCATGCTCTTCCAGCAGAGAGCGCAAATGCACCGTTGCGTCATCTAGATGGTTGAGTTTGACAAACTCAATGCGCACCGGGCCGCGTGCTACGCCTTCACTCTCCTGAGCAACGGCAAGAGGATCGGACATAGTGGCTTGAGCGGAGGATAGAATATCCAGCTTCGGCAAGCCGACCTCAAGGGCATCCAGAGAGGCAAAGCCACTGTCATCACGCATCCAGTCAAGAGCAAGCCCGACGGGCGTCTGGCTTTGCAGATAGCGCGCAACACTGGCCACGATCATGCTGGCGGCCTTGCGCAGCCTTTCTTCCAACAGAACCGTCGGCTTGAGCAGCAACAGATTGCCTTCTGCGAGCGGATAGGCCAGACGGAAATCGACATTGCTCTCGAACAGCTCCTGATGCCTTGCAACGATATCCTGCGCGCCGCCCCAATCCGGACTGATGCCGATTTTCGCAATCGCCAGATGCCCGTCAATTTCCCCTGCGCTTTCCGGTACCGCCCGTTCCACACCAAGGCAGGAGAGCGTCATGCCATTGGCCCGCCATTCGATGCGCGCAAAGGCCTTGGCAACCGAGGTGAACTCCCCGACGACACCAAGCACATAAGCGGCCTCTTCCTCAGGGGCGGCCATTTCCGTGGTGCTGGCATCGGTCTGAATAAGAAAGCTGCTTTGGCTGGCCGCGATCGCCATACCGATCAAACCGGCATAATGTTGCGCGATATCGCCAGTGGGTCGCTCTTCAAGCGCCACATTGGAGAGGTCATCGGGCAGCCGCCCACCCCTCTGCGCAATATAAGGGTGACGATTATAGCTCTGATAGAGCATCCCCTCCCAACGCGGATCTTCTTCAACGCCAACGCTTCGATGATCAGACCGAAAGGCAAGCGTGATCGAGCCATCGCGCTCGGCGCTGATATCAAACCGGTCCACCATGGCGGTTCCGGTCTTTCCAAACAGATGGGCCAATATTTCCAGCGCCACAGGAGCCGGAAGCCGCGGCAGGGTGTAGATTGCAGTCTCAGCCATGCACCTGCTCCCAATAGAATTGAAAGATCGCCACGACCAGATCTGCGGCCAGCTTGTTAAGGGCACCCATGCCAACCGGCTGCCCTTCATCTCCCGGAATGGAAAGGGAAAGAGGTGCCTTCTGGCCATCTTCGAGCTGGAAAATCGCCCCACCGCGCAATTGGCCAGGGCACCCAATGGTCAGGTTAAAGGTTTCCAGTGCTGCCTGCCGTCGCCCTTGCAAAAGGGGTGCATTGGCCACATGGGCGCGCCGGATAACCACCATCAGCGCGGCACTGAAATCAGGCAGCATGTCACTATCCAGATCGCTGGCTTCAGGCAATAGCGCATCCAGAATGTCGTAGAGTTGCAAATCCTTCGATCCAGGCGCTTGGCGCCGCGCGGCCTCCCCTGTCTGGTGCCCTTCAACCCCGGGCATCATCGAGAGGAACCCCGGCAGCCAGCCCGCATCGCAAAAGAAACGATGCAGCTGCATACGGTTCACCGTCAGCGGATTGAGCCCTTGCAAGTGGGGATAATCTCCCACCCGCATGCGAGAAGAAACAAGGCCCATCTGTCCGTGCCATTGCCCGAAGCGGATTTCGCTTTGCAACAGATCGCTCTGGTAAAAGACGATCCCCATGCGGAACACCGCATCCAACCAGCATGCCTTGGCCAGTGCGATCACAGGGTCTTGCGCGTCATCAACGCTGGCCCCGATCAGCACAACCTGTTTCTTCTGATCCAGCGGTGGCGGACGATGGCGCGCAAAGAAAGAGGAATTGAGCAGCTTGTCCGCCAGAAGCGGTGGCGGCAAAACCATCTCCGAGAGCAGCATATCCTCGATATCCTCAACCCGCGAACTGGTGTGAATGCCCACGACCCCTCCCTGCTTGGGATGGGCCAGATGCGCATTCTGCTCATCGGTCAAATCAAAGCTTTCACGCCCGGGATCAAATTTCAGCTTGGGTCTGGGGTCCAGACCATAGATCAACCTGAGTAAGACATCATCATAGACGACACTTGAAAAGGCAGCCCCAGACAACCCGCCACTGCCATGACGCACGCGCTGCAATTCGCCCCAAAGCTGGTGCGCCGCCCGCTCCCAGAAAAGATGCCATTTATCCGCTTTATCCGCAGCTTCATCCTCACCAGAAGCACCATCTACCTGAGGCATATCAGGATCACAGACCGTTTGAAACAGCTCGGAAAAACGCACGCAAAAGGCCTGATAATCCACCTCGGATACAGGCTCAAGCTCGGAATCAAGGCTGAAGAGATAAGTCTCCTCCATCTCCTCCATGATCATCGCGCCAAGGGGCAAAAGACAGACATCATAAAACAGCGCCCGCGAGACATGATCGAACTGGCGCGGATCCTGTTTCATGCTGCGGGTCGCATCCATGGCATCCAGAAGCCGCCGATAAACCGCAAGCCGCACCGGATTGGACACCTCCGGATATTGGGCTGAAAAGCCCTGCGCCACCTCACCGGCAAAGTGCGGCGGCACACCGATATGCCGGTCATGAAACAGGCGGATAACCGCGCGTGTTTGTGCCAGCAGCGCAGGATCAGCTTGTCCCGTGCCAGCATGAAGAAAATGCTCTGACTGTACCGCCCCAACCAGATGAACTTGCATTACAATTGGCCCTTGACCAGCAGCGATTGGAGATCATTTTCCTGAAATGGATCGGGCAACCGGTCGAGCCCATGCCGGGCCAACAGCATCAATTCCTGCTCGATATCCATCACTGGCTGCGCCGAACCCTGCTCGGCAGCCCGCATCAGGGCATTGACCAGAAAGATCCTTGAAAAGCGCACCATGCGCCGGTTGGACAACTGCGAAAGGCGCCGTCCGCGTGCATAGTCGGCCACACATGTGAGGCGCACCAGCATGTCATTGACCTGCTCGTCCTGTAGATCGACCAGAAGCGCACCTGATTGGCTCATCGCCCTGAGGTCAGCGCGAAAATGGCTAGCCCTTTCAAGAAGCTGCGGGAAGGTTCGACCCAGATCCTTCGCGTGGCTCTCCTGCCAGCCAGTCTGCATCAAAGCACCAATGGCATGAGGCTCGGAAGGCACATTGTCCACCCAGCTGCGTAGAAGGAAGCGGTCATAGATCGCCAGCAGCTCGGGCCGCTTGGGCGGAAAGTTGGTCGCACCGAACAGGCAGGAGAGCTTGACCTCGTAAGACTTGCCCCGATCATGGAATTTGCGTTCGTTGATGAAGGTGAGCAGCGAATTGAGGATCGCGCTCGAAGCATTGAAGACCTCATCCAGAAAGATGATCTCCGCATGCTGCATCATGCCTTCATGCAACCGCTCAAGCCCCACGCTGCGTCCATGCGCGTCAAACAGCTTGCCGATATCGAAAAAGCCGAACAATTCCCCCGGTTCGGTGAAGGGAGTTAGCAGATATTCAAAATAGCGCGGTTCCTGCTGGAATTCCCGCAAGACGCCATCATAGGCTCGATCGTCCGAGCCGGAGAATTCATCGTCCCCCAGCAGCCCGCAAATGTGAGCAAAGGCCCGAATGAGCCGCGATTTTGCCGTGCCCGGAGGCCCGATCAAAAGCATGGATTCTCCCGACGCGACGGCCAGCATTTGACAATGGATCTGATCGGACAGACCGTAGAAGCGATCGTTGAGTGTTTTCTTGATGGTGACCAGATCTGAAAACAGATCACTATGGCGCTCCAACAATTCGGCCATGACTTTTTGCGAAAACATCAACTCACTCCATAAAACCGCATAGACATCGCTTACAACAAACCAGTCGCAAGCCGCTGCCCCAACGCAAGAACAGCCTGTTCTTCTTCGCTTACTGGCGACACAGCAAAAGCCTTCAACCCACTATCCGCCATGTCAGCCGGCTCGCCCTGCTCATCCTCGTCTTTTTCGTCCGCTTCCCCCTCAGACAAAGGGAGCCAACCATACAGCTCGGCCAAACCGGTCCGGCTGCAAAAGCGGTTCACCGCCTCAAGCGCGCCGCTATTGGGCATCCGGGCGATGGCATCCGTCACGACCAGATGCTCGATATCGACGCCGTCTCCAAGGGCAGCCAAAGCGGGAGACAGCCAACCAAGCAGCAACCCTTCCATGCGCCGCACCGGACGCATCTGCACCGCTTTCAAAAAGCGAACGAGAGCCCACGAGGATCTGCTTCCCTCTTCCTCTTGCCCCGAAAGAGCAAGCAAAACGAGAATCAGTACCACTTCAATAGATACACGATCAGGCCAGTCTATGTCGTCAGGATAAAGAAGGGTTCGTGCATGCCAATTCTTGCGCAGCGCCTCAAGCAGATGCATTTGCACCGAAGGCGCACTCCAGGCCCCTTCCAGCAGCACCGGAACCAGAGCCTCGCCACCAACAAGGGCTGCCCCTTTTACCCTTTTGCGCAAGGCCCATCGCTGCCAGAAGCGAGTTCGGGTCGTAGCCCCCACAGCCAGAACCATCTCGTTGGTTCGAAAATCGGCATCCTTGCCGGTAAAATAGAGCACGGAATTGAGAAATCCGAGATAGGCTTGTGGGCGCTTGTCCGCCCAGTCGGCGCCGCCAAACAGAGGCTGCAGAGCTTTCGCATCCGCCCGTGTCAGAGAAGGGCGCGCGCCATCTTCAAAATGATAGCGCACCGCCTTATGCGCCAGTTTACGCAAGATCGCGACCACTGGCTCGGCATGATAGGCCGTGTCATTGAGCGGCGCGAACCATTGGGACCGATTAGAAAATGGCCCCGCTTTGCCAAGGGTGTCCATCATAACCGGCTGCCTCGCATCAGGAAAGACAGGCCGAAAAAGACTGTCGCCAAAAGCAGCAACAGCCTGTGCACCGGCTTTGGCGGCACGGAAAATTGACGCGCCTGTCCGCTGTGATTTGGCAAATGATCAAGCGTACCGCCCGTTGCATCAGCCAAGGCTTGCAAGCCGGAGAGGTCGACCCCGTAGCTTGCCGCTTCCGAGCGGTTTCCTGCCCGTGGGACAGCATAAGGCAGCGTAACGGGAATGGCCTGCGGCTGCTCCAATGCGCCCGCACCGCCCTCTTGCAAATAGAGAAGCCCTTTGTTCACTGCGCCCTCACCTTCAGATGCGGTATCATGGCTTGGCAAGGCAAAACGTCCTTCGAACACACCCTGCTCCCCCTTGACCATTGTCATGGGAACGCCGATGGATTGCCCCGCAAGCAACAAGGTCGCCGAAAGGGTCTGCGGCAAAGGCGCATCTGCGGCCTCACCGACGACCGACACCCGAATCGCAATTTCATCGCCGAAATCCTGAAGCCGGAAGCTGTAGCGATTGCGATTTGACCATTTGACCAGCTGCGTAAGGCTCGTTTCAATCGTGCGGCGCCCCGCCGCGCTATCAGTCCACGCGCCATCAAGAGCGGAGAGAAAGACGCCCCTATTGCCCTTTTCCAACTGGTCCGCTTTGTGAAACGCGAGCACGGGTTCTCCTTCAAGTCCATCACTGACAAGCGCCCGAACGGCATCGGCCTTGGCATAGGTGAAGGCCACCCCGGAGGTTGCCAGTCCGCCGGAAATGGCATCAATCGGCGCAACGACACGCGGGCGCACCAGATCCGGCGTAAAGAATTCCGCTCGCTCTTCGGGATCGTAGGAATCGGGCTTGAACGAGAGCCCCTGCCCCGATTGCAAGATTTGAGACTGCCGCGCCGCCTTGGCGATCTCCTCATTGAGCGGCGCCGCGCCGCTGCCATATTGAAGATAATAAAAGGATAACCCCGCCTTCGCATAGTCGTAAGGATCAACCATGCCATCTGTAATCAGAAAAACCGATGTATAATTGCCGGTTGCGGCCAAAGCGCGATCAAAAGCGCGTGAAACATTCGAACTGTCGCCGGTCGGAAAGCGGCTGGCGAAATTTCGAATCACCTGTTTGCCCCGCGCGTCCCCCATCTGGCGCCCTGTTGTCAGGCCACCAAAGGTAATCAGCTCCAGACTGTCCTCAGGGCGCAGATAATCCAGAATATCGGCAACGGCCAGTCGCGCAGCCGCAAGGCCATCGCCCGCCATGGAGCCGGAGGTATCCACCAACACGATGGTATCGCGTGGCGGCGGATCATCCATCAGATATTTTGGATCGGGTGAAACCGGCAACAGCGGATCAAGCGCTGTATGAGCGTAGCTCTGCACCACGGTCGGATCTTCTGGGGACCCTTCCATGGGCCCATTCACCAGAAACAGGCCAAGCCCGCGGCTCTTCACGGCATCGGCCAGTCTTGCCAGATCGCCGGTTTGAAACTGCGCGGCCTCCATGCTCCCCAACACCACGATGTCGAAATCATCAAGCCGCGACAAATCCGCGGCACGGCGCTGCTCAAGCTTGAACTTGTCTTGCGGCAACGCGTTGAGAAACCCGGTAGCACCGAGCCCCAAAACCCGAATAGGAGCGTCTACCAGCGTGAAAACCCGCTCGGAAAAAGCCTGTTCACCCCTTTTTACATCGACCGAGGCGAATTGCAGCCCACGGCCCTCAAACCGCATGGGTATGCGCAAGGCTTGAAGAGCACCTCCACCATCAAGCCGATCATTTTCAAGAGCGACAGGCGCTCCATCCCGCTTGAGCGCAACAGTCCAACGTTCTTCATTGGCGTCTTTGGCTTCAGCTGCCCCCGGATCAAAGACAAGCCGCAAGGTCGGCTCGCTGCCCGAGCGGATTTTGGCCGGAAGATAGGAAGAAATGATCCCCTCCAAGGCAGCGCCAGCATCCAGCGATGAAATGAAAACCGGGCCTAATCGCCCCTTTAAGCGGGGCGCCAGCTTGGCAAGCGGCGCCGCCGTGCTATTGCCATCACTGACCAGGAACAGAACATCATCATCCCGTTGTTGATCGGCGAGAGCCTTGGCGGCATCAAGCGCAGCAGCAACATCACTGCCATCAAGAGACAGATTGTCCGAAACCTCATCTTCTTGTAGCAGCGCCAATCCATCGGAAAGGCTGCCCCGATTGAGTTTGACATCAACGGAGGTGGCAAAATCGATAAGAGACACTCGCGTCCTTACTCCAGCGCCTTCTCCTGCAAATGCCGCAAGCTTTTTGGCAAGCGCCTCAATCCGATCGCGCCGCATGGCCGGTTGCCGGTGCGCGCTTTCAGATTGATCCACCAGTAGGATGAAATGCTGCTGCCGCTCGGAAGGCGCATGCAAATAGGCCGGACGCCCTGCAGCCACAGCCAGCAAAAGCGCAGCGATCAAGGCCGAAAAGGATGCTCCCACACGCCACAGGCGCGTTGAGCGCTCCATCTGGGGTCGCGCTAAAAGATGATAGCCCCCGATCAGAACGATGCCGGCCAGCAAAGCGACAACGCCCCAGCTTGCAAGCAAGGCCACCCAACCGGTTTCCTGACAGGTAGCCACCCAGCCAGAGCGCGAGAAAAGCGGAAAAATCAGCTCACACGCCGTCATGCCGTCCTCCCATCGCGCAGCCTCAGTGCCACAAGTCGCTCAGCCACGAGCAGAATGATGGCAACCAGTGCAAGCCATGGCCAAAGCGGGCTTTGCGCCTCCCCCATCATAGAAACGGGCTGAATATCATCTAGCGCAGGGTTCGTCCCCAAGGGCTTGGCCGTATCGCTCTCATAGGCCAGATTCTCAAGCCTTGCACCCGCCCCATCCACATGGGACACATCCAGTAACGGCTGCCGATCCTGATTGACGAAGCGATAGGCATTGATGAAAGCGACCAGCCACGTCAGATGTTGCGCATCTGCAAGATTGGCATTGGCCAACCCGCCAGCAGGCTCTGGCATCAACACCGCCGGATGCGCCCCTGCTCGCACCGCAATCCAGACCTTGCCATCAGCACCGGCTGCAACAGCGCGAAAGCCCTCAGGCAATAGCTCAAGTCCTCTGGGCTTGAGAGTTTCCAGCAGATCCAGATCCACCGCTTCCAGCAAGGGGCTTTCTTTATGGAAATAGCCAAGAACAGCATTACCCTGCCTCTCTCCACGAACGAGATAAATTCCACGCTCGGTGAGCCCGTCTTCAGCAGAATAGAACCCGATGCGCACCGCATCGCCCCGCTCGGCCCCGACAACGGGCGCCATTTGCCGTGCAAGGTTGGCCAGAGGCCCCGCGCTCACGACCGCATCCAGCGCAATCGGCAACACCGACATTGCGCCGATAGAAAGAACCAGACGATTGTCGAGAGCAAACCCTCCGGTCTCTTCCAGCTCTGCGCGATAAGTGCCTGGCTCAGTGACAGCATAAGAGACCGCATAAGAGACAGTGGCCTCCTGCCCCTTGCCCAAATCAACTGGCGCATCAGAACTGAGAATCTGGCCTCGCGGCCCTGTAACAACAAGGGATAGGTCCGAATTGGTATCCCCGAAGCGAGCAATATCCAAAGACAAGCGCGCACCGTCTCCGCCAAGTCCGGCAGCTTTGAAATCGGCTCCTGTCAGAGCGCTATTAGCCTCAGGCTCACCAACCTGAAACCATAGGGGATCAGCCGCCAGTGCCTCGCCTTCAGCCACCTTCTCATGCCCCCTCGCATCAGACAGCGCAAAGTACGGAAGCTTTGGCAAGTCGGACACAACAGCCAGATGGGTCCAATAGCAAGGACCATCCTCAAGTGAAGCTGAAAGAGCATGCATCATCGCAATGGGAGACACACCAGCGTCGCCAACCCCGTTGCTGGGCGCAGTATGTGGCACAGCCACCACACGCGAACAGCCCCCTTGGGCGGTAACATGCTGGACGATTTTATCCACCATTTCATTGGCCAACTGTAGCCGCGTCGGACGACCCACCGCCATGCTGGGAGAATGATCCACGGCAACAAGAACGCCAAGGGCAGGCGCGTTTCTGGTTGGCACCAACACTCCATCCAGCAACAGGATAGCCAGAAGAGTCAGCAGAATGAGAAAGCGCAACCAGAATAACGGGCTGCGCAAGGGCACACTCACTTGCCAGCGCACACGCGATTGTCTTGCCTCAGAAAGTTCGGGCAGAAACTGCAAAGCAGATATCTCCACATGCCGCACTTTCGAGCGCCGCATATATTTGACCAGCAGCACCACGAGGAAGAGACCGACAGTTGCAAAGGCGAGAAGGCCAAGAAGCATTAGTCGACCCTCCCGAACAATTCGCTTGCAAGAAGAAAATCATGAAAGCGCAGGCGGAAGCCTTCCGTCATGGCATCAAAGCCCGGCCGATCGGGAAAATCCCACGCGAAATGCACCACGCCGCCGCGATTAAGGGCTTGAGCATATCCATCCCGCTGCGCCTGAATGGCATCTTCAGCGGCCGTCAGATCAGGGCCCGACGCCTGAAACGCGCCGCTACGCTCAGCTGCGGCCCCGACAGCGCCCAGCGAGACAATATCGTCCCGAAGAATGGCGCGCTCCGTTGGCCAACTGTTAAGCTCGCACACCACGGCCTGCCGGTACCCGCGCGAGGCCAGCTGTATGGCTTCCTCAAAGGCTGTTTGCGCTGAATTGGTGCGATAGAAGTCCGTTATGAAAATGGTGACCGATGATTGTTTAAGCCGAGACAGCTCAGCCCCGATTGACACTTCTTCGCTGCCTTTAGGGGCTTTGGAAGACCACAAGCCTTGAGAGAAATGGGCAAACGCTTCACCGATCTGCCCGCCTTGCACAAAGCTCACACGATCCCGAGACGATGACGCCCCGAGCGACGCAAAGCCGATACCAATGGCTTCATTGCCTGCAATATGCCCTAGCGCTTCACATATCCAGAGCGCAGCCTCCAACTTGCTCACCCGATGCGGGTCTTCAATACCGGCGCGCATGGTGGCACTGCCATCTACAATCACGAGAAGCTGGAATTGTTCTTCGGCTTCAAAGGAGCGCACCAGAAACTCATCCGGCCCTCCATGGCGCAACGAGGCTCGCCAGTCGATGTGACGCACATCATCGCCGAACACATAAGAGCGATGTTCCCGATATTCCAAAGACTGCCCCAACTTGCGCCGCAAGAAAGCTCCGCTGCCAGACGTGGCAAACGCCTTGCGAGCCTTGACGCAGATGTCGTCCAGCGTGGCCGGATCGAACGGATTGGGGCGCAAAGAGATCATTGGTCCAGCTGATATGGCTTGAAGAATTCACTATAGCTGGCGGCCTGTGGTGCGGTGAGAGCAAGCAAATGCAACAACAGCGCATCTCGCACTTTCTCCATATCTCTCATGGAACGCAGCGCCGGGAAATCCTCCAGCGCCATCCGCTGCCAGCTATATTTGAATTTCACACGATGCCGCAAGGCGCCAGGCGCCATCTCCAGCAAAGCTCTCGCCGCCATGGCCTGCATTTGCGTGGTGGCGCTTTCCGCCGATAGCAGGAACGCTTTCGCCTTGCTTGCCTGAATGAGAGCAATCGCCGCGCGCGGGCCAAGCGGCCATTCACAATAACGCTCGACAAACTGCACAATCTGCTCCCCGGAGCGCGCCGGAATATCAACCAGCTCTGCAGCTTTGGCAGCGCCATGGGTTGCCTGCACCAGATTGACGGCATGCTCTACCATCTTGCGCGGCATCTTGGTCTCCGAAAGCAAAGCCCTTGTCTGATCGATCAGCCAGCCGCACTGGTCAGCGGAATAAGCATCAATATCCAGAGGCGTCTGCGCTTCGCCCTCAATGCCCGTGTGACCACCGGAGACCCGCTCGACAATCTCAACCAGTGCCGCGCTATCGGACGGCGCCATCAGGAGCTTGAGCTGGAAGCGGTCCAGTTGCGCTTCGGGCAAATCGTAAGTGCCCTCCTGATCAATGGGGTTTTGCGTGCCAATCACCATGAAAGGCGTTTCAAATCTGGCCTGCTGCATATTTTGCGAAAGGATGCGGTTTTCCACCAAGGATCGCGTTTCACCCAGAACAGTTACCTTCCGCTCCGCCATGGCTTCCAGCATGGCAGCCTGGGTTTTAGGCGTGGCGCGGTTGATCTCGTCTGCCAGCAGAATTTGCCGGAAAATGGGGCCAGGCTGGAAAACAAAAGGCTCCCCAGACCCACTCATATTGGGCATGAAGGTGCCCGTGATATCCGAAGGCAGCAAGTCCGGCGTGAACTGGATGCGTCCATAGCCCGCGCCATCATTCATCTTGAGGCTCTTGGCAAACGAAACCGCCAGAGATGTCTTGCCAAGCCCGGGATTGCTCTCCAACAGCACATGCCCACCGGTAAACAGCGCCGCAATCATCCCATCGATCACTGCATCCTGCCCAATGATATCCCGCTGCACGCTCCGCTTGACCTGCAGCATGAAATGGGCTGCTTGTTCCGCTGGTAATTGGCTCATGACTTCCTCATTGTGATTGCGGCTTGAGAAGGGATCTCATCCAGTGGGGCATCTGTTGCACCGGAATATGGGGATGGGACGTTTCATTTGTCTCACGATTCGCGCCCTTTGCGTGAATTTCCTCGACCTGCACCGCCTTTGCTCCCCTGTCCGCAACGGCCAGATTCTTTTCTTGCCCAGCACTTTGTTGGCCTCCCCCACGCGCGTCAGCATTGCCTCCAACAAGAGAGCCTGTTTGCGCTTGAGCCCTTTCCCTTTGCGGGCCATCACTCCGAGTGTCATCGCGTGCATTTGCGCTTGACCTATCGACAGAAGGACCATCCTGCCCTGGTTGCTCGATCTCGATCCGATCCTTCGCAAGCCTCCCATCTGGAAAAGCTTCTGCCCGATCTGCAAGCCCCTGCGGCGCAGTTTCAAGCCCGCCCCCAGAGGCACCTGAAAGAGGTGAGGCATCGCCAGATTGCATCGCCGCTTGAACCGATGCATCCTCGCCCGATAGATCCGGCGGCAAACTGTCCTGCCCTTGAGGTTGCTCGAAAGATTGAGACGGAACACTATCATTGGAAGAATTTGCCAAGTCGCGTGACGATGCCCCATCCACGTCCTCTGCATTTAGAGAAGACTTCAGAGGATGTTGCGCCATGCTGCCCCCATTGCGATCAGATAGCCCCTCTCTGTCAGAAGCACCGGAAGCGGAGAGACCACGCTGTTGCTTTTGCAAAGCAGAGCCTGATTCACTGCGAGGTTTGCCGTTCTCTGCACTCCGCATATCAGTATGCTGTTGAGCCGAAAATGGCGGTGCAAACACAGAAGGATTGGAAATGGAATGAGTAGGAAGACCGACAAGGAGCAGCATAATCCCCCCAACTATCAGCCCTATAGTGCAACCTGAAGCGAAAGGAGCAAGGCTCCCCTTCATGCGCAATTTGCTTTCACGCGCAAGCGAAAGCCCCGGCCAATCTCCGAAATCCGGAATGCGCAATGCAACTCCGTCTGCCTGCGCATCGTCTTGCGCAACAATCGCCAACAAAGAGCTCAACGCACCCGCATCACTTGCCTGATCCATCGCCAAGCGGACATCCGGCTGTAGAGCATAGCGTGTCGTCTGCGCAAGAGAGATTTTCGGAAGCTCTTTTATCTTGCAACAAATCAAACCAAAGACCGAGCTTCTTATGCGCAGCACACCGAAGAGATGACTGCATCCGGCTGCAATGAACCCGCCAACCAAGATGTAGGACAATAGCGTTGCCCCTAATCCAGCAAGCAATCCTGAGGCACACAAAAATGCAGCCCCGCCCCAGACGACCCCATGTGCGATCATGAATAGCATTCGTGATGCAGAAATTTTGTAAAGGGCTGCGGCTCTATGAAACGCCCCGGTCTTATAGAGCTTCGCTGCTTTGCGCCTCTTAATCAGAGATAGGACATATAGAAGCAAACCTACGGCTAGGAGCGTCGTGGCCACGATGAGTAGGTAAGCCCCCTCTTGGGGCAACAAGGCATAACCAACAAGCAGCAGGCCTGAGACAATGCTACCAGCAACTACAGCCCACCCAAAACTTGCAACGAAGCGGCGCACATGTAAAATCCTGCGCAAGAAGCCAGCGTCTTCAGGTGCGGACGTCATACGTGGAAGACTATCTAAGACCTGATTGTCACCATAACCGGCCATAATTTTGCTGCCCTTGCCTAATCATTGCATCAAATCCACTAATGATATGCATTGAAATGACAACTCTCATGTTCACGGCAAATCAGATGCTGGAATAAAGACGGTAGCAAATAGCTTAGACCAAACAAAGCCCGCAAAACTCATTCGAGCGGCAAAAATCATCAAACAAAATGCTATATAGAAGGCGTCATAAAATCAGGATAAATACCGCTTTTGAGAATGGCATCCATGGGGTTCTGCCCTCTGAGGAAACCATGCTCGGTTACCAGCACCGAACCCCAGCCACGCACGCGCGCTCCCCAGATATCGGTGTGTAAGCTATCCCCCATCATGGCAATCCTATGTCTAGGAATGGAGCTCCCGAGCCGCCTCTCAATTTCATCATAAACGGTCCCGAAGGGCTTACCATGAAATGCCACACTCAAACCTGGCAACCGATCCATAAGATCATGAGCATAATAGCCCGGTTCAACAGACATATCCTCTTCGCGCGGTGCAACGATATCCGGATTGGCGACAATCACAGGACGTTTGTTCTGCGAGAGGCTTTCAAACAACAAAGCTTGCCGTTCCAACGTCCAGCTCTCACTGGAAAGAATAAGAAAGCCGTCAACATCATCATATACGGATTGATCATCCAGCAGGGGTTTTGCTTTCACTGAGAGTTCTTCAGGCCGAAAAGACGACGGTGCTGCAACGCCCCAAACAAAAGAGGAGTCGACAGATGGTAGATGCATTTCACACACAGCACGCGAAGAGACCAACTCACAATCATAAAAGTCGAAGCCCAAACGTTTGAACTTGGCAACAACCTGATCGAAACAATAAGAAGCAGCGTTCGTTAAAACGAAAACCTTTTTGTTGGCGACCCTCAGGGCTTCAATTCGTTCACGCGCGCCTTTTATGGGTGTTTCACCCACATTCAGAACCCCGAAGGCATCAAACACAAAGGCGTCAAAGCGATCCTCAATTTCAGAAAGATCTTTAATAGGCTCAATTGCTGTTTTGTTAGCTGAGAGAAACGGAAAGCGATGTTTGACTGCTTCATAACGCTCAAAAGCCAGTTCTGAAGACAAAGTGGGAATCATGGATTGGTACTCGTTTGTATTTTCAAATAGAGCAATACTGCTATTGAACTGGCTGGATATATTTCACAAGGCAATATCAAGTGTGTGACATCCCCCCTTATGCAAAAACCCCCCGTAGTTTTAAGGGCTACGGGGGGTTTTTTTGAGTTTGTTATTAGCAGGCCCGGCAGCGACCTACTCTCCCACGTCTTAAGACGGAGTACCATTGGCGCAGAGGATATTAACGGCCGAGTTCGGGATGGGATCGGGTTTGGTGTCCTCGCCATAACCACCGGGCCGGCGAATAACAAACGGAGAAGCTGGTTGAACTACCGGCGTTTTTGCTAGAGCAAAAAGCGCCTAACGCTTAGTTTCGGTGGGTTGCATTAGAGCAACCCGCCTTGAATGAATATAGACAAATGAGAGTAATCAAGCCTATCGAGCTATTAGTATCAGTAAGCTTCGCACGTTACCGCGCTTCCACACCTGACCTATCAACGTGGTGGTCTTCCACGGCTCTCAGGGAGAACTCGTCTCAAGGTGGGCTTCCCGCTTAGATGCTTTCAGCGGTTATCCCTTCCGCACATAGCTACCCTGCAATGCGGCTGGCGCCACAACAGGTCCACCAGAGGTGCGTCCAACCCGGTCCTCTCGTACTAGGGTCAGCTCCTTTCAATTCTCCTGCGCCCACGGCAGATAGGGACCGAACTGTCTCACGACGTTCTGAACCCAGCTCACGTACCGCTTTAATTGGCGAACAGCCAAACCCTTGGGACCTGCTCCAGCCCCAGGATGCGATGAGCCGACATCGAGGTGCCAAACAATGCCGTCGATATGGACTCTTGGGCATCATCAGCCTGTTATCCCCGGAGTACCTTTTATCCGTTGAGCGATGGCCCTTCCACACGGGACCACCGGATCACTATGACCGACTTTCGTCTCTGCTCGACTTGTCAGTCTCGCAGTCAGGCTGGCTTATGCCATTGCACTCAACGACCGATTTCCGACCGGTCTGAGCCAACCATCGCGCGCCTCCGTTACTCTTTGGGAGGCGACCGCCCCAGTCAAACTACCCACCATGCGCTGTCCCGGATCCGGATAACGGACCGCGGTTAGACAGCCATGACAACAGGGGTGGTATTTCAAGGATGGCTCCATCTGAGCTGGCGCCCAAACTTCAAAGCCTACCACCTATCCTACACATGCCAACACAACTGTCAGCGCAAAGCTATAGTAAAGGTTCACGGGGTCTTTCCGTCTGACCGCAGGAACCCCGCATCTTCACGGGGAATTCAATTTCACTGAGTCTATGCTGGAGACAGCGGGGAAGTCGTTACGCCATTCGTGCAGGTCGGAACTTACCCGACAAGGAATTTCGCTACCTTAGGACCGTTATAGTTACGGCCGCCGTTTACCGGGGCTTCAATTCGATGCTCTCACATCTCCTCTTAACCTTCCGGCACCGGGCAGGCGTCAGACCCTATACGTCGCCTTGCGGCTTCGCAGAGCCCTGTGTTTTTGATAAACAGTCGCAACCCCCTGGTCTGTGCCACCCGCTAAAAGTTGCCTTCTAACGGGTCTCCCTTCTCGCGAACTTACGGGAGCAATTTGCCGAGTTCCTTCAGCATAGTTCTCTCAAGCGCCTTGGTATACTCTACCTGTCCACCTGTGTCGGTTTAGGGTACGGTCTAATGTGGGTGCTATTTCCTGGAACTCCTACGCTGCATCATCAATCCAATAAGACAATACAACTACCGGAATTCGTCACATCCCACTGGTTGAGGAATATTAACCTCATTCCCATCGACTACGCATTTCTGCCTCGCCTTAGGGGCCGACTAACCCTGCGCTGATTAGCATTGCACAGGAACCCTTGGACTTTCGGCGAGAGTGTCTCTCACACTCTTTATCGTTACTCATGTCAGCATTCGCACTTCTGATACTTCCAGCAGCCCTCGCGGGTCTGCCTTCATCAGCCTACAGAACGCTCCGCTACCGCGCCTTACGGCACCCGCAGCTTCGGTGCATGGCTTTAGCCCCGTTACATTTTCGGCGCAAAGACCCTTATTTAGACCAGTGAGCTGTTACGCTTTCTTTAAATGATGGCTGCTTCTAAGCCAACATCCTGGTTGTTTTGGGATCCTCACATCCTTTCCCACTTAGCCATGACTTAGGGACCTTAACTGGCGGTCAGGGTTGTTGCCCTCTCCACGACGGACGTTAGCACCCGCCGTGTGTCTGCAGGATAGTACTCTTGGGTATTCGGAGTTTGGTTAGGTTTGGTAAGTCGGTGAGACCCCCTAGCCCATCCAGTGCTCTACCCCCCAAGGTATTCATCCCACGCTCTACCTAAATAGATTTCGCGGAGAACCAGCTATCTCCGGGTTTGATTGGCCTTTCACCCCTAGCAACAAGTCATCCCCGCCTTTTTCAACAGGCGTGGGTTCGGCCCTCCAGTGCGTGTTACCGCACCTTCAGCCTGCTCATAGCTAGATCACCCGGTTTCGGGTCTAATCCATCGAACTAACGCCCTATTAAGACTCGCTTTCGCTGCGCATACACCTAACGGCTTAAGCTTGCTCGATAAATTAAGTCGCTGACCCATTATACAAAAGGTACGCCGTCACCCTTACGGGCTCCGACTGCTTGTAGGCGTTCGGTTTCAGGATCTCTTTCACCC